>NZ_JBFAIM010000014.1:0-241702 GCF_040654715.1 Nonomuraea sp. NPDC050643
CGAAGGTCGTGACGACGGGGTGGGCGCCGAAGGGCACGGCGGCGTTCGGCTCGCCCGGTCTGCGCACGCCGGTGGTACGCCAGCCGGCCGCCGCCACTGGCATGATCAGGCGCAACCCTCGGCCGGCGGTGCGGCGTCCGACACCTTCAGACCCTGGATGCCACCGAACCACTTGTCCAGCAGCTGCTTCATGGTGCCGCTGTCCCACAGCTTCTTCACCGCGGTGTTGACGGCCTCGCAGGTCTTGGTGTCGCCCTTCTTCAGGCCGACGCCGTATTTCTCGTCCGTGAAGCCCTGGCCCAGCACCTTGAAGTTGCCACCGGCCTGCTTGGCGAAGCCCGCCAGGATCAGGTCGTCGGTGGTGACCGCGTCGAGGTTGCTGCCGTTGAGCTTCTGCACGCACTCGGAGTAGTTGGCCGCGTCGACGGTGGTGGCGTCGATGTCGAGCTCGCCGTCCGGCGGCGGGTCCGTGATGCGCTTGTACGAGTTGGAGCCCGCGGCCTTGCAGATCTTCTTGCCCTTGAGGTCCTGCGGGGTGTTGATGGAGGTGTCGTCCTTGCGGACCATCACGTCCTGGTGGGCGACGACGTAGGGGCCGCCGAAGCTGACCTTGCCCTTGCGCTCCTCGGTGATGGAGTAGGTCGCGAAGACGATGTCGACCGTGCCGTTCTGGAGGAACGGCTCGCGGTTGGAGGAGGCCGACTCCTTCCACTCGATCTTCACGTCCTTGCCGCCGGCCATCTCCTTCAGGACGGCCTTGGCAACGTCGACGTCAAAGCCCTCGGGCTCGTTGCCCATCTTCAGGCCCAAGCTCGGCTGGTCCCACTTGGTGCCGACCACGATCGTGCCGCCGCCCGTGACCTTGTCGGCCACGGTGGCGAAGCTCTGCTCGCCGCCGCCCCCGGCGCCGCCACCGCCGCAAGCGGTCAGACCTGCGGCCAGGGCCGCTATCGAGAGCACCGCTCCCATTCGACGCATGTGCATGTGTACCTGCCTCAATTATCAGTGCGTGAGGATCTTCGAAAGGAAGTCACGCGCCCGGTCGGTCTGCGCGTTGGTGAAGAACTCGTCGGGGGTGTTCTCCTCCACGATCTGCCCGTCGGCCATGAACACGACCCGGTTGGCCGCCCGGCGGGCGAAGCCCATCTCGTGCGTGACGACCATCATGGTCATCCCGTCGCGGGCCAGCCCGATCATGACGTCGAGCACCTCCTGCACCATCTCGGGGTCCAGTGCGGAGGTCGGCTCGTCGAACAGGATCATCTTCGGGTCCATGGCCAGTGCCCTGGCGATGGCGACTCGCTGCTGCTGGCCGCCGGAGAGCTGGGCGGGATATTTGTCCGCCTGCGCCGCGATGCCCACCCGCTCGAGCAGTTCCATCGCCTGCTTGTTGGCGGCGTCGCGGGCCTTGCCGCGAACCTTGATGGGGCCCAGCGTGACGTTCTCGCGGATGGTCTTGTGGGCGAACAAATTGAACGACTGGAAGACCATGCCGACTTCGGAACGCAGCCTGGCCAGGCCTTTGCCCTCCGCGGGCAGCTCCTGGCCGTCAAATATGATCTTGCCGTCGTTGATCGTCTCCAGCCGGTTGATCGTCCGGCACAGCGTGGACTTCCCACCGCCCGACGGGCCGATGACGACCAGAACCTCGCCACGAGAGACGGTCAAGTTGATGTTCTTCAGGACGTGCAGCGCCCCGAAGTGCTTGTTGACGTTCTCCATCCGAACCAGTGGAGTGACGTCGCCGTTCTCCGTCATGGACCAAAACGGTAGAGGGCGTAAGAGCGCTGGTCACTAACCGAGCGGTACCGATCCGATCACATCATGCCATCAAGCTGGTCTTTTAGATCGGTACGGACCGCCGCAAGCCACACAACGACTACCCTTGAACGTGCCATGACTGTGACCCAGGAGGGCGCCCGCACCTACCAAGTGCGCACATACGGGTGCCAGATGAACGTCCACGACTCCGAGCGGCTGTCGGGCCTGCTGGAGGACGCCGGTTACGTGCCCGCTCACGACGGCGAGACGGCCGACGTGGTCGTGTTCAACACGTGCGCCGTGCGGGAGAACGCCGACAACCGCCTCTACGGCAACCTCGGCCATCTGAGGCCCGCCAAGGTGAGCAACCCGCGCATGCAGATCGCCGTCGGCGGCTGCCTGGCGCAGAAGGACCAGGGCGAGATCGTCCGCAGGGCCCCGTGGGTCGACGTGGTGTTCGGCACGCACAACATCGGCTCGCTGCCGGTGCTGCTGGAGCGGGCCCGCATCGAGGGCGAGTCGCAGGTCGAGCTGAAGGAGTCGCTCGAGGTCTTCCCCTCGACGCTGCCCACCAAGCGCGAGTCCGCCTACGCCGCGTGGGTGTCGGTCTCGGTCGGCTGCAACAACACCTGCACCTTCTGCATCGTGCCGTCGTTGCGCGGCAAGGAGAAGGACCGCCGGCCCGGCGACATCCTGTCCGAGGTGCGGACGCTGGTGGAGCAGGGGGCGCTCGAGGTCACGCTGCTGGGCCAGAACGTCAACACCTACGGCGTGGAGTTCGGCGACCGGCTCGCCTTCGGCAAGCTGCTGCGCTCGTGCGGCACGATCGAGGGCCTGGAGCGGGTCCGCTTCACCTCGCCGCACCCGGCCGCCTTCACCGACGACGTGATCGCCGCCATGGCGGAGACGCCCAACGTCATGCACCAGCTCCACATGCCGCTGCAGTCGGGCTCCGACCGGGTGCTGAAGGCGATGCGGCGCTCCTACCGGGCGGAGCGCTACCTGGGCATCATCGAACGGGTGCGCGCCGCCATGCCCGACGCGGCCATCTCGACCGACATCATCGTCGGCTTCCCCGGGGAGACCGAGGAGGACTTCCAGGGCACGCTCGACGTGGTCCGGCGCAGCCGCTTCGCCAACGCCTTCACCTTCCAATACTCCATCCGGCCCGGCACCCCCGCGGCCACCATGCCCGACCAGGTGCCCAAGGAGGTCGTGCAGGAGCGCTACGAGCGGCTCGTGGCCCTGCAGGAGGAGATCTCCTGGGAGGAGAACAAGAAGCAGGTCGGCCGCACGCTCGAGGTGCTCGTGGCCGAGGGCGAGGGGCGCAAGGACGACGCCACCCACCGCCTGTCGGGGCGCGCGGCGGACAACCGGCTGGTGCACTTCGCGGTCGGGTCCGAGACGCCGCGGCCGGGTGACATGGTGACGGTCGAGGTGACGTACGCGGCTCCGCACCACCTGGTGGCCGACGGCGAGGTGCGCGCGCTGCGGCGTACCCGGGCGGGTGACGCCTGGCAGGCCCGCCAGTCCGGCGGCTCGGTTCCGGCGCCGGGAGTGCTGCTGGGAATGCCCACCATCGGCCGCCCCGCACCGCTTCCGGCCTCCACCGGAGGCTGCTCGGCGCACTGAGACGGGTTCGGTTCTCGAAAGGGCGGTGCTCCGGCACCGCCCTTTTCGCGTCGGCGTGAGCGGGTCAGGCGCTGCCGGACGTCAGCGGGTCAGGCGCTGCAGGAAGTCGTAACACGGCTGCCTGCGGAAGTCGTGGAAGGTGGCGCAGGGGTCCGGCATGCCGCGGCCCGGCCGCCGCGGCGGCAGGGTCCGCTCCGTGACGACGGACGGCTGGGGAGCCGGCTGAAGGGACGGCGGAGACGGCGCCTGCGGGGGTGCCTGAGGGGGCGGCTGCGGGGCCGGCGAGCCGTGCGGACGAGGTACGGCCGGTCGTCTCTTCGGCGGCCGCTCGGACCCTTTCCCGGACCTGGGCTGTGGGCCCGCCGAGCGGGCGGGCACCGCCGACGGAGAGGCCAGCGAGATGGGCGGCACCATGGGCGGCACCATGGGCGGCACCATGGGCGGCACCGCCTCGATCCACGGCGGCAGCAGGGGCCCGAGCGCGTCCGCCGACTGCGCCGAGGAGAACGCCGAAGGGAAATGGAGCGGTCCACTGGAAGATGTCGGCACGCGGGGAGATTTGGTCGCTGTTGGTGTTCCGTTCGATGCCGAGAGTGGCGACGGAGTGGAATTCGATCTTGGGGAAAGCGGTGTTTCCTGATCGAATTCCGGAGAAGTTCGCGGGGCTGGTTGGGGTGTCTGGGTGAATGCCAGGAATATTCCCAGTGTCGCTGTGACGAGTACCCCGGCTGCTCCGGCCATGGGTGCCAGGTTGGCGCGGCGACCTGGCCAAATGGATCTAAGGGGGGACAAGTCGTGATTCCTTTGTGATTGGTGTGCGAGCATTCAGCTGTTGCGGCTAGTGTGGTCCATCACCCGCGGAAGCCGGCGAGCTTTCCCCGATACGACCGCAGGGAGCTGCACCACCATGCAAGATCCGAACGAGGCGGATCGTCCCGAGATCCTGTCCGGGCCTGGAGATACTCGGCTGGCGTCGAGAAATGGGCCCTCGGGAAACAGGCCACCGAAGAAGAAGAGCAACAACAAGATCCTCTTCATTGTCGCCTCGGCGCTCGTCGCCGTGCTCACGGCGGGCGGCGTGGGCTACATGCTGGCCTCCAACCCCGGTGCGGCCGCCCAGCAGGGCGGCGGGCCCGCGCCCACCCAGACGGCCGCCGGGACCGACGACCTCCAGGACGACGAGAACGCCACCATGGGCGACGCCACGACCGACGACCCCGGCGACGACCTGTCCACCGACGACCCCGGCGACGGCGGCACGGGCGACGTCGCCGACCCCGGCACGGGCGGCGGCGAACCGGTCACGAGCGGTGGCGACCCGGGCACCGGATCCACCGGCACCGACCCCTCGACGGGCAACAAGCAGACGGGCACCGGCAAGAAGCCGGCGACGACGTCCCCCACCAAGTCGCCGCAGTCCTCGGGGAACGGCACCCCGGCGGACAACCCCGCGGACGGCCCGGCGGGCGAGGTCAGCGGCCAGTGCTCGGCGAAGGGATGCTAGACCTGCCGCGGTGAAGTGGTTTGCCGGATATGGACGGCATTGGACCTGTGGCAGGAGCCACTCCGCTCCCTAGGGTCGAGGCATGACCACTGACAGAGCGGCCGTGCTGCGCGCGCTGCACGTGCCGGGAACCCCTCTCGTCCTGCCCAACGTCTGGGACGCCGCCTCGGCCCGGGCCGTGCACGAGGCCGGGTTCCCCGCGATCGCCACCGGCAGCGCCGCCGTCGCCCGCGTGCTCGGCTACGAGGACGGCGAGGACACGCCGGTGGAGGAGATGATGGCCGCCGTCGCCCGCATCGTGCGGGCCGTCGACCTGCCCGTCACCGCCGACGTCGAGCGCGGCTACGGGCTCAAGCCGGCCGAGCTGGCCGAACGCCTGGCCGCGACCGGGGCCGTCGGGTGCAACCTGGAGGACTCCCTGCCGGGGCACGGCGAGCTGGTCGAGCCCGAGGCCCAGGCCGAGTTCCTGGCCGAGGTGCGGGCCGCGGCCGGCGACACGCTCGTGATCAACGCCCGGATCGACCTGTACCTGCGCGGCGGGGCCCTGTCGGCTGCCGGGCGTGCGGCGGCCGTCGAGCGCGGGCGGCGGTATCTGGAGGCGGGGGCCGACTGCGTGTACCCCATCGGGCTGGGGGACGAGGACGAGATCGCGGCCCTGGCCGACGCGCTGGGCGGGCGGGTGAACATCCTGTTCAGGCCGGGGGCGCCGGAGCTCGCCAGGCTGGCGGAGCTCGGGGTGGCCCGGATCAGCTTCGGCCACGGGCTGCACGAGGCGTCCCACGCGTACGCGCGGAGCCTGTTCGCGAAGGTGCGGGAGGGCCGCAGCCCCTACTGACGTTTCTGGCCGGGTGTTACGTACGCTTGCGCTCGTGCTTGTCGCCGCGGCCGTCTGCCCGCCAACCCCGCTGGTCGTGCTCGAGATGCCCGACCTCCGCTCCGCCTGCCACACCGCCATCGCCGCGCTGCGCGAGGCGCGGCCCGACACACTGATCGTCGTGGGCGGCGCGGAGACCACCAGGACGTACGACGCCACCGCGGCGGGCACCCTGCGCCCTTGGGGCGTGGACGTCGCCACCGGGCACGGCGAGCCCGTGCTCCCGCTGTCCCTGACCGTCGGCCGCCTGCTCCTGGACGGATCTGCGGCGGGCGGCCCGGGTGGTCACGATCCCGGTGGGCTCCAGTCCGTGGCCTTCGACACGCCGGCCCTGGAGTGCCTGGAGCTCGGGGCGAAGCTGGCGGTCGCGGGGGAGCGGGTGGCGCTGCTCGTCGTGGGCGACGGCTCGGCCTGCCTCAGCCCCAGGGCGCCGGGCAAGCACGACGACGCGGCCGGGCCGTTCGACGACCGCATCGCGGACGCCATCGCCGGCGCCGACTCCGGGGCGCTCGCCGCCCTCGACCCGGCCGAGGCGGACCGGCTGTGGGTGAGCGGCCGGGCCGCCCTCCAGGTGCTGGCGGGAGCGGCCGGCGTGGCGGGCGCGGGACCGTTCGAGGGACGGCTGCTGATGCGGGCGGCCCCCTACGGGGTCGGCTATTTCGCCGGGTCGTGGACCTGACGCCGCGGCACGGGGATCCGCATCAGGTCGCGGGCCAGGACGACCTCGCCGGCGAAGCTGCGGCGTACTTCCTGGGTGAACGTGGGCTCGTCGTCGAACCCGTAGCGCTCGGAGAAGTGGGTGAGGACCAGCCTGCGCACGCCCGTCTGAGCCGCCACCAGCCCCGCCTCGTAGGCCGTTAAATGCCCGTATTCCTTGGCCAGCGCGCTCTCGGAGGACAGGAACGTGGACTCGATCACCAGCAGGTCGGCCGCGGCGGCCAGCTCGAACACGGCGTCGCAGAGCCGCGTGTCCATGATGAAGGCCGCGCTCTGGCCCGGCTTGGGGACGCTGCACTCGTCGAGCGTCACCCCGCGTACGGAACCGGTGCGCTGCAGCTCGCCGATCTCCGGACCCCTGATGCCGTGGGCGGCCAGCCGCTCGGGCAGCATGCGGCGGCCGGGCGGCTCCTGGAGGCGGTAGCCGTACGACTCGATGGGGTGGGACAGCAGACGCGCGGTCAGCGGGCCGACGGTGGCCACGTCGCCGGAGAGCGGATGCTCGGAGATCACCGACGTGTCGGCGAACGCGGCGGCGTGCCGCAGCCTGCGCCAGTAGGTCTCGCCGGAGCCGGGGAACACCGCGCGTACGGGATGCCTGACCTTGTCGCGGGCGATGCGCTGCACGACCCCCGGCACCCCCAGGCAGTGGTCGCCGTGGAAGTGCGTCAGGCAGATCCAGTGCACGTCGTGCGCGCTCAGCCCGGCGTGCACCATCTGCCGCTGGGTGCCCTCACCTGGGTCGAAGAGAAAGCCTTGACCGTCCCAGCGCACGAGGTAGCCGTTGTGGTTACGGTGTCGGGTGGGCACCGCGCTTGAGGTGCCCAGCACCACGAGTTCACGAGAGGACATGATGACCACGGTGACCACGGTCGCCTTCGCCGAGGTGCCGACGCCGGTGGGGCCGTTCGTGCTGGGCATCACCGAGACCGGGCTCGTCGTGTCGGGCTGGGGCGCCCGGACGGCTTCCCGGGCGCGACTGGCAGAGCGCCTCGGCCTGGCTGAAGTTCATGATGCGGATCGTACGGCCTGCGCCGTCGCCGAGCTCAACGCGTATTTCGCCGGTGAGCTGAAAGTCTTCGAGACGCCCATCGACTGGCGGTTGATGTCCGGTTCGCGGCTCCAGGTGCTCCAGGCCCTGCACCGGGTCCCCTACGGCACCGCCGTCACCTACGGCGAGCTGGCCCGGCTCAGCGGCTCCAGCGTGCCCGCCCGCGGCATCGGCTCGATCATGGGCTCCAACCCGATCCCCATCATCGTGCCCTGCCACCGCGTCATCGCGGCGGGCGCCGGGCTGGGCGGGTTCAGCGGTGGCGAGGGCGTGGAGACCAAGCGGTGGCTGCTCACCCACGAGGGCTACCTGCAACCGACATTGCTGGATCTCTAGCACACTTGTCGTGTGCGCCAGCAGCCAGTCATCGCCGTCGTCGGCCCCACCGCGGCCGGAAAGTCCGATCTCGCCGTGGATCTCGCCCTCCGGCTGGGGGGTGAGTGCGTCAACGCCGATTCCATGCAGCTCTACCGCGGCATGGACATCGGCACGGCCAAGCTCACCCCGGAGGAGCAGCGCGGGGTGCCGCACCACCTGCTGGACATCTGGGACGTGACGGTCACCGCCAGCGTGGCCGAATACCAGAAGCTGGCCAGGGCGGTGATCGACGGCCTCGAGACGCCGGTGCTGGTGGGCGGCAGCGGCCTGTACGTGCGGGCGGCCATCGACGAGCTGGACTTCCCCGGCACCGAGCCGGAGATCAGGGCCAGGCTGGAGGCCGAGCTGGCCGAGCGCGGCCCGGCCCCTCTCCACGAGCGCCTGCGCGAGCTGGATCCGGCCGCGGCCGAGGTCATCCTGCCGAGCAACGGCCGCCGCATCGTGCGCGCCCTGGAGGTGATCGAGCTTTCCGGGCGTCCGTTCTCGGCCAGCATGCCGTCCTACGACGCCGTCTATCCGAGCGTCCAGATCGGCATCGAGGTGCCCAGGCCGGAGCTCGACCGTCGGATCGAGGTCAGGGTCGAGCGCATGTGGCAGGCCGGGCTGGTGGACGAGGTGCGCGCGCTGCTGGGACAGGGCCTGGCCGAGGGGCGCACCGCCAGCCGCGCGCTCGGCTACGCGCAGGTCATCCGCTTCCTCACCGGCGAGTGGGGCGAGGAGCGGGCGTTCGCCGAGACGGTCAGGCTGACCAGGCGTTTCGCCCGCCGCCAGGAGTCGTGGTTCCGCCGGGATCCGCGGGTGTGCTGGCTGCCGTACGATGCTCCCGATCTGCTGGAGCGATCCCTCGCGCGAGTCGCCGGACACCCATGCGCATAAACTCCTACAATGCGCTTTCTCAAGGGGCACGGCACCGAGAACGATTTCGTCATCCTTCCTGATCCGAACGGCGAGGTCGATATCTCGGCCGTGCTGGTCGCCAAGATCTGTGACAGGAGAGCCGGGATCGGCGCCGACGGAGTGCTCCGGGTGGCGCCCACGAAGCTCTCCCCCGAGGTGGCCGAGCACGCCGGCGTGAGCGAGTGGTTCATGGACTACCGCAACGCCGACGGCAGCGTGGCGGAGATGTGCGGCAACGGCATGCGCGTGTTCGCCCGCTACCTGATCGACAACGGGCTGGTCGACGCGCCGGACTTCTCGGTGGCGACCAGGGGCGGCGTCCGCCGGATCCACGTGGAGGCCAACGGCGACATCACGGTCGACATGGGCAAGCCCGTCGTCCACGGCGAGAGCGTGGCCACGGTCAACGGCACCGAATACCCGGGGATCCACGTCGTCCTGGGCAACCCCCACCTGGCCTGCGCCATCGGCGACCCCGTCGTCCAGCTCGAGCTCGCCTACCAGCCGGGCTTCGACACCACGGTCTTCCCCACCGGCGTCAACATCGAGCTGTTCAACCCCGTCGGCACCGCCCGCGCCGTCATGCGCGTCTACGAGCGCGGCTCCGGCGAGACCCGCTCCTGCGGCACCGGCGCGGTGGCCACGGCGGTCGCCGCCGCCCACCTGTCGGGCGACACCACCGGCACGTGGACGATCGAGGTGGTGGGCGGCACGCTGACCGTCATCCTCGAAGAGGACACGAGCTATCTGTCCGGTCCCGCGGTCATCGTCGCCAGCGGCGAACTGATGCTTGCAGAATGAAGTTCTGATAGGAGATCCTGAGTCTACTTCGCGAACTGAGAGGTGGACATGGCTGACCCACGCACCACCGCTGTCCAGGTCAAGGCGCCTATCGGCCAGTTCGGCGGCGGGTTCATGATCTCCAGAGAGGCCAAGGCCGTCTGCGAGGAGTACGGCCTCGGAGCCCGCGAGTTCTATTTCAGAGGCCGCTGCGGCGTCCTCGGCGAGTGCGACGCCGACGTGGTCGAGTCCGTCGCCGTCTTCTTCCCCTCCGCGCACGTCGAGGAGAGCTGGAACGGCGGCCGCAAGCTCGCGGCCGAGCGCGCCGTCGAGCTCTACGCGGAGGTCTGCCAGGCGTGGGGCCGGCGCAAGCTGGGCCACTACGACGGCTGCGCCAGGCTCGCCGAACTGCTCGAGAAGGCCGTCCGGCGGGCCTCGCCCGTAGGGGCGCCGCTGTTCGCCGGGTGGCGGGCCGTGCCCCTGCCGGACGACCCGGCCGCCAGGGCCGTCCAGCTCATGCACGTCGTACGCGAGCTGCGCGGCGGCCTGCACGCCAACGCGGTGATCGCGGCCGGCCTGCACCCGCTGGAGGCCACGCTCGCGACCGGCCACGACGCCACGCCGTTCGGGCACGCGGCCGGCGAGCTGATCGCCAAGTTCTTCACCTGGCCGGAGCCGTACGCCACGCCCGGCCCCGACGTCGTGGCGCGGCGCGCGGCCGTGGAGGAGACCACCGACGATCTCATGACACCGGTATTTTCGGTCCTCGACGACAGCGAATCGGACGAGCTGATCGAGCTTCTGCGTTTTGGGCACGCTCGTTGACCTGGCAGACTGGCTGCCCATGGACGTGGACATCTGGGCCTGGGTCGGCGAAACCCAGCAGCAGCTTTCCGAGGCGGGCAACGTTGGCCTCGCCATGGCGCTGGGAGACCTCCCTGCACAGGCCTATGAGGGCCGATATCCGCAGCTCGACGTCATGGCCCCGGCCATCGCGCAGCAGGCGGAGTCGCTCGAGCTGCCGTGGCTCGAGTTCTACGCCCGCTACTGGCACCTGATCGGCCGTGTCGGCGATCGGGCCCAGGGCGCGGTCGCCATAGACGACGCGCAGCAACTTCTGACGTTCGCCCAGCGCGAAGACGTGCGGGAGTGCCCGGCCACTCCGGCGGCGGTCGAGGCGCTGGCGATCACGTGGGCCAACGCCGACGGCCCCGGCTACGCGAGCGAGCGCCTCGAGACCCTGGGCGCCTACATCGAGAAGACGAGCCCGGAGAAGCCGGCCTTCACCGGGCTCGCGACGCAATACGTCGCCGCCCTCATCGACGCGGGCAAGCCGGGCGAGGCCGTGAGCTACGCCGAGTCCGCCGTCGAGCGGCTGCGGGTGGCCGGGCGCGAGGCGAGCTGGGAGCTCGGCGCCGAGAGCGCCCGCGCGCTGCTGGCCGCCGGCCGCGCCGAGGACGCGCTCACCGCGCTGCAGGCCGCGGCCGGGTTCCAGGCCGACGACCCGGTGGCCAAGGAGCACCGCGACGGCGTGCGGCGGGCCCTGATCCTGTCCACCCTGGGCCGCACCGCCGAGGCCGTGGACGCGCTGCCCGACCTCGACGTGGTCGGCGAGCACCCGCGCGTGTTCGTGGAGTGGGCGCAGGCCGTCAACAAGCTGGCCGACTCCTCGCAGATCACCAACACCTGGCAGCTCGGCCGCGTGCTGCGCCAGTGGATGGACTACTTCGGCATGATGGGCGGCTACCGCGCCCGCGTCGAGCTCGCGCTGATCGCGGGCGAGCTGGCCATCGCCAGGCAGGGCGTCTGGCAGGCGAGACTGCTGGCCGACGTGGCCGAGGCCGGCAGCGCCGAGCTGCGCGAGAGCGGCGACCTGGGCGAGCGCATCGCCGCCCTGCGGGCCGCCGCCGAGTCCGCCACGGAGCCCGAGGCGCCCGGCCCGCTGGAGGAGACCGTCGGCCTCTTCGACGCCGCCGACGGCTTCAACGCCGACCCGGAGCGGTGGGTCGGCTGGCTGGCGCCGCTGTCCGGCAAGGACCTCGAGGCCACCCGCCGCCACACCACCACGCTGGGCTTCCTCGGCTACCCGGCCACCGGTGCCGACATCTACTGGAAGATGCTCGTCGACTCCGGCGACATCGCCACCGCCGACGCCGACGACGTGGCCTACCTGACCACGCTGCTCGTCGAGGCCCGCCAGGACGAGCGGCTCGAGCAGATGGCCGCCCTGCTGCCGCACGCCGCCCAGCACCTCACGCTGGCCAGGCTCCACAGCGCCCGCGAGCGCTGGCAGGAGACGCTCGACGCCGCCGAGCACGCCGTCGCCGCCGGGGCCGGGCTCGAGGCCCGCCGCCTGCTGTCCGGCGCCGCCCAGCAGCTCGACCACAACGACAGGGCCGCCGGCGTGCTGCTCGAAGTGCTCGACGACCTCGTCGACGAGGACGTCTGGCGCATGATCGTCATGGCCACCTCGGCCGAGGACTGGGACACCGTGCGCAAGGGCGCGGCCAAGATCGGCATGCCGATCAAGTCCAAGGAGGGCCCGATCGAGGAGGAGATGGGCCTCATCAGGCTCATCCTGCCCGCGCCCGACGGCGGCCAGCGCCAGGTGCTGTCCATCCGCACCGGCCCGGCCACCGCCCGGCTGGCCCTGCCGCAGCCGCGCGGCATGGACTACAATGCCGGCGACCTGGTCGTCTTCGACCCGCAGCTCCTCGAGCCGGTTCCGGAAGACCCCCAGGAGCAGCAGAACTTCGTGCCGCCGTTCGCGGCGGTGCGCATCCTGCGGCCCGGCGGCTACACCAGCTACTTCTTCGACGGCGCCGCGCCGAGCGAGGAGGACTGGGCGGAGTTCACCGAGGTCATGGCCGAGCGCGGCTGGCCGATGTGGGTCTACAGCGACGAGAACTACACGATCAACCACCCGACCAGCGGAGAGTCGCTGCCGGGGGTGTTCGGCTGGGTCGCGGTGCCGCCCAACGTGTCGCCCAACGAGGTCGACGCCCTGCTCGACGACGCCACCGAGCGGTGGGTGCACCCGCTGGCCTGGCTCGACCTGGCTCGCGAGATCGACGTCGAGGTCGAGCGGCACGAGCGCATCGTCAAGGAATACGGCCTCTAGGATCCCCGGCTTCAGGGCTTTCCGGCACCGGTGTCATCCGGGTGCCGGACGGCCTGGTCCCGGCGGCTGAGGTCTTCGGGTCTTGGCCGGTGGGCCTTGGACCGGGGGTTTCGGTCGGGATGGTGGTCGGCTCGGTGAGCCGTCCGTCCGGGGCGGTGAGGGTTCGGTCCCGGTGGTTCGGGTTCGGCCTGGTGGTTCGGGTTGGGCTGGGGTGGTTCGGGTTCGGTCGGGTGGTTCGGGTTCGGTGGGAAGGTGGGGACTGGCATGCTGGAGCGTTTCCGGCTTGACGGCAAGGTCGCGATCGTCACCGGTGCCTCTTCCGGGCTGGGTGTGGCGTTCGCCCGCGGCCTGGCCGAGGCGGGCGCCGACGTCGTGATCGGCGCCCGGCGCGCGGACCTGCTGGAGGAGACGCGACGGCTGGTCGAGGAGACCGGCCGCCGGTGCCTGGCCGTGCCGACCGACGTGGCGCGGCCCGAAGACTGCGACGCGCTCGTGGCCGCCGCCGTCGAGGCCATGGGCGGCGTCGACGTGCTGATCAACAACGCGGGCGTCGGCACCGCCGTGCCCGCCACCCGCGAAACGCCCGAGCAGTTCCGTCAGGTGGTCGAGGTCAATCTGCACGGCACCTACTGGATGGCGCAGGCGTGCGCGCGGGTGATGCGGCCCGGCTCGTCGATCGTGAACATCGGCAGCGTGCTCGGCGAGACCACGGCCGGGCTGCCGCAGGCCGCCTACAGCGCGTCCAAGGCGGGGGTCATCGGGCTCACGCGCGACCTCGCCCAGCAGTGGACCGCGCGGCGCGGCATCAGGGTCAACTGCCTGGAGCCGGGGTTCTTCGCCTCGGAGATGACCGAGCAGTACAAACCGGGCTACCTCGAGGCGATCGTGGAGTCGCGGGTGGTCATGGGACGGCCGGGCGATCCGGACGAGCTGGTGGCGGCCGCGGTGTTCCTGGCGAGCGACGCGGCCTCGTACATCACCGGGGTGAGGCTGCCGGTGGACGGCGGGATCCTGATCACCTAGGCCGGCCGGTGGCCGGGGGATTCCGCTCACCTAGGTCGAGCCGGTGGCCGGGGGGATTTGCTCAATCAGCTCGGGGATTCTGCTCGGTCAGGTCAGCAGGTCGTGCTGGGCGGCGAGGAAGCCGGCGTGGAAGCGGGTTCGGGCGCCCAGTCGTTCGCACAGGACCTGCACGCGGCGCTGCACCGTGCGCGGACTCAGGCCGAGTTGCCGGGCGATGGCGTCGTCCTTCATGCCGGCCGCGAGCAGCGCCAGCACCTCCGTGTCGGGAGCCTGCGGCCACGCCTCCGGCTCTAGGGTCTCGGCCGTCAGGCGGAGCGGCACGGCGCCCCGCCACAGCGTCTCGAACAGCCCCACCAGGGCGTCGAGCAGCGCGGACGGATGCACCACGAGCGCGCTCTCCACGGCCATGTCCTCGTCGGAGACCAGCGGCAGGATGGCGGTGCGGGCGTCGGCGATGGCCAGCTTGACCGGCACCTGCCCGAGCCGGGCCTGCTCGCCGTCCTCGATGGCGCGGCGGGTGTGGGCCAGCATGCCCGGGTGCTCGAACGCCTGCGGGCTGTAGATGCCGCGAGTGGGCGCCCCCTGGCGGGCCGCGCGCTGGCGGTTCTCCTGGTCGTCGCTGATGTCCACCGCGTACGGCGGATGCACCAGCACCAGCATCTCGCTCGTGGCGTTGCGTTCGAGCTGGAGATACCGGCGGGCCACGGCGTCGCGCCCGCTCACCACCTCCAGCACCTCCTCCGGATGCGGCCCGCTGCGCTCGGCGACCTCGGTGGCCAGCAGCGCGGCGGCGGCCCGGCTGTGGGTGATCTCCTCCTGGCGGCGCGCCACGAGGATGTCGATGGCGACATTGGGGGGAGTGGCGACCAGTCGCAGCGGCCGGCCCGCCACCCGGGAGATCAGGCCGAGGTCCTCCAGCCTGGGCAGCATGCGGCGGATGGCGGCGGCCGACGAGCCGGTCTCGGCCGCCAGCCGGCTCAACGTCGCCGGCCCGTGCCTGAGCAGGGCACGGTAGGCGGTCTCCTCGGCGACGGTCACACCGAGCCCTTCCAGCAAGCGCCGCTGCGCCATGTCGCCTCTCTCTGACATGCCATGATCCCCGATCAGCGTATGGGGCGCCGCGGGCGGCGGTCCACCGGGGGGAAGGCTCTTGTTCCGGGATGCGCGGAGGCTTATGTTCGTTGCGTACTGAGCCACGTGTTGCGCATTGAGGAACAACCGGAGGCGTCATGAGTCGGCCCCGTTTGGTGATCATCGGAGCGGGGATCGTGGGCTGCGCCCTCGCCGACGAGCTCACCCAGCGGGGGTGGACGGACGTCACGGTCGTCGACCAGGGGCCGCTCTTCGCCGCCGGAGGATCCAGCTCGCACGCGCCCGGCCTGGTCTTCCAGACGAACCCGTCGAAGACGATGACCGAGTTCGCCGCCTACACCGTGCGCAAGTACCTGAGCCTGGGCGTGTTCCGCCAGGTCGGCGGCCTGGAGGTGGCCACCACCCCGGAACGCTGGACCGACCTGCGTCGCAAGCACGGCTGGGCCGAGTCGTGGGGCGTCGAGGCGCGCCTGGTCGACGCGGCCGAGTGCGCCGGGCTCTGGCCGCTGCTCGACCGGGACCGGGTGCTCGGTGGGTTCCACGTGCCGGGCGATGGGCTGGCCGCCGCCGTGGACTGCGGCGAGGCGCAGGCGGCGCGGGCCACCGAGCGTGGGGCCAGGTTCCTGGGCGGGCACACGGTGATCGGCGTCGAGCAGCGGGGCGGCCGGGTCACCGGGGTCGCGGTGGTGGCCTCGGGGGAGCACCGGACGATCCCCGCCGACGTGGTGGTCTGCGCGGCCGGCTTCTGGGGGCCCTCGATCGGCGCGATGGCCGGGCTGACCGTGCCGCTGCTGCCCCTGGCCCACCAGTACGCCAAGTCCGGCCCCCTGCCGGCCCTGCCGGAGGGCCCGATCCTCCGTCACCAGGACCGCGACCTGTACTTCCGCCGGCACGGCGACCGCGTCGGCATCGGCTCGTACGCCCACCGCCCCATGCCGGTCACCCAGGCCGAGATCGGCCCCAAGGCCACCACCATGCCCTCGGTGCAGGCCTTCACCGAGGAGGACTTCGACCCCTCCTGGCGCGACGCGGTGGAGCTGATGCCCGCGCTGGCCGAGTCCAAGTACGAGGACGGCATCAACGGCGTCTTCTCCTTCACCCCCGACGGCTTCCCGCTGATCGGCGAGGCCCCGCACCTCGACGGGTTCTGGCTGGCCGAGGCCGTCTGGGTGACGCACTCGGCCGGGGTCGCCAGGGCGCTGGCCGAGGTGCTGGTGGACGGGCGCTCGGGGTACGACCTGCACGAGTGCGACCTCAACCGGTTCGAGCAGGTGCAGTTGTCGCCCGCGTTCATCGAGGAGCGGGGCAGGCAGAACTTCGTCGAGGTCTACGACGTCATCCATCCGCTGCAGCCGATGGAGTCGCCGCGCCCGCTGCGTACCAGCCCGTTCCATCCGCGGCAGCGGGAGCTGGGCGCGCGCTTCCTGGAGGCGGCCGGATGGGAGCGGCCGCACTGGTTCGAGGCCAACGCGCCCCTCCTCGCGGGCCTCGCCGAGCCCGTCCTGGGCGCGGCGCGGCGGGACGCGTGGGCGAGCCGGTACTGGTCGCCGATCGCCGCCGCCGAGTCCCACGCGACCAGGGAGCGGGTGGCGCTCTACGACATGACGCCGCTCAAGCGCATCGAGGTCGCCGGGCCGGGATCGGCGGCGTTCCTGCAGCGCATGACGACGAACAATGTGGACAAGAAGCCCGGCTCGGTCACCTACACGCTGCTGCTCGACGTCAAGGGCGGCATCAGGTCCGACCTCACGGTGGCCCGGCTGGACGAGCACACCTTCCAGGTCGGCGCGAACGGCAACCTCGACCTCGACTGGCTGACCAGGCACGCCCCCGGCGGTGTACGGGTCCGCGACCTGACCCCCGCCACCTGCTGCGTCGGCGTGTGGGGGCCACTGGCCAGGGAGCTGGTGCAGCCGCTGACCGACATGGACCTGTCGCACGAGGGCCTGCGCTACTTCAACTGCCGATCCGGATATATCGGGCACGTCCCGGTGCTCGCGCTGCGCGTCTCCTACGTCGGCGAGCTGGGCTGGGAGCTCTACACCACCGCCGACATGGGCCTCAAGCTGTGGGACACGCTCTGGGCGCCCGGGCTGGCCGTCGCGGGCGGCCGGGCCGCGTTCAACAGCCTGCGGGTGGAGAAGGGCTACCGGCTCTGGGGCGTGGACATGACGACCGAGCACGACCCGTACGAGGCGGGGCTGGCCTTCGCCGTCAAGGCGGACAAGGACTTCATCGGCCGTGACGCGCTGTCCATCGAGGTCACCCGCAAGCTGGTGCCGCTGCTCAGCGCCGAGGTGGTCATGGGCAAGGAGCCCGTACGGCACGGCGGCCGCACGGTCGGATACGTCACCAGCGCCGCGTACGGCCACACCATCCAGCGCCCGATCGCCTACGCCTGGCTGCCGGCCGAGCTGGCCGAACCCGGGACACATGTCGAAATTTCCTACTTCGGCCGCCGCGTCCCCGCGGAGGTCGCCGCCGAGCCCCTGTACGACCCCGGGATGGAGAAGATCAGACGTTGACCCACCCCGACTTCCTCTGGCGCAACCCCGACCCCAAGCCGTCCTACGACGTGGTCATCGTGGGCGGCGGCGGGCACGGCCTGGCCACCGCCTACTACCTGGCCGAGAACCACGGCGTGACCAACGTCGCCGTCCTGGAGCGGGGCTGGCTGGCCGGCGGGAACATGGCGCGCAACACCACGATCATCCGCTCCAACTACCTGTGGGACGAGAGCGCCGCCATCTACGAGCACTCGCTGAAACTGTGGGAGGGCCTGAGCGCCGCGCTCGACTACGACCTGCGGTTCAGCCAGCGCGGCGTGCTCAACCTGGCGCACAACCTGGGCGACGTGCGCGAGGGCAGGCGCAGGGTGAACGCCAACCGGCGGAGCGGCGTGGACGCCGAATGGCTGGACGCGGACGAGGTCAAGAAGTTCTGCCCGATAATCAACGTGTCCGAGCGGGCCCGCTACCCCGTCATGGGGGCCACCCTGCAGCGGCGCGGCGGGATCGCCAAGCACGACCACGTGGCCTGGGCGCTGGCCCGAGGGGCGGACGCGTACGGGATCGACCTCATCCAGGGGTGCGAGGTCACCGGGTTCGAGATCACGGACAACAGGGTGCGGGCCGTGCTGACCTCGCGCGGCCGGATCGCCGCCGGGAAGGTCGCGCTCGCGGCGGCCGGGCACACCTCGGTGCTCGCCGAGCGGGCCGGGATCCGGCTGCCGCTGCAGTCGCACCCGCTGCAGGCGCTGGTGTCGGAGCTGCTGGAGCCGGTGCTCGACTGCGTGGTCATGTCGAACGCCGTGCACGTGTACGTCAGCCAGGCGCACAAGGGCGAGCTGGTCATGGGGGCGGGGATCGACGCGTACAACTCCTATGGGCAGCGCGGCGGCGTGCACGTCATCGAGGCGCAGATGGCGGCGGCGCTGGAGCTGTTCCCGATCTTCAGCCGGGTACGCGTGCTGCGTACGTGGGCCGGCATCGTGGACGTCTCCCCGGACGCCTCGCCCATCATCGGCCCCACGCCGGTGGAGGGCCTGTACATCAACGCGGGCTGGGGCACCGGCGGCTTCAAGGCCACGCCGGGCTCCGGCTGGGTGTACGCCCACACGTTGGCCCACGACCGGCCGCATCCGCTGGCGGAGCCGTTCGCACTGGACCGGTTCACGACGGGGGCGCTCATCGACGAGCACGGCGCGGCGGCGGTGGCGCACTGATGCTGCTCATCGACTGCCCGCACTGCGGCCCCCGCGACGAGGACGAGTTCCGGTACGGCGGCCAGGCCGGCATCGCCTGCCCCACCGGCGAGACCACCGACGAGGAGTGGGCCGCGTACGTCTTCCTGCGCGACAACCCCAAGGGCTGGTTCCACGAGCGCTGGTTCCACGCGCACGGCTGCCGGACCTGGTTCACGGCCGAGCGCCATACGGTCACCCACGAGTTCCGGAAGGCGCCATGAGGTTCACGTTCGACGGCCGGGCGATGCGCGGCGAGCCCGGGGACACGCTGGCCGCCGCCCTGCTGCGCAACGGCGTGCGGGTGGTCGGCCGCAGCGTGGAGCTCGGCCGGCCCCGCGGGATCTTCACCGCCGGTCCCGAGGAGCCGAACGCGCTTGTCCGCGTGGGCGCCGACCCCATGCTGGCGGCCACCACGGTGGAGCTGTACGACGGGCTGGAGGCGTGGAGCCTGCGCGGCAAGGGCCGCGTGGGCCTCGACGCCATGGACCAGGTGGACGACCGGCGCCGCGACAAGGGCTACCTGCACTGCGACGTGCTCGTGGTCGGCGGCGGCCCGGCGGGGCTGGCCGCGGCGGTGGCGGCCGGGCGGCAGGGCGCGCGGGTGATCCTCGTGGACGAGCGGCCCCGCCTCGGCGGCGACCTGCTCGACAGCCGGGTGACGCTGGACGGGGCGCCCGCGCTGGACTGGGTGGACGGGCTCGACCTGCCCGGCCGGGTGCTCACGCGGACGACCGCCGTCGGCTACTACGACCACAACTACGTGGTGGCGGTGGAGCGGCGGGCGCGGGGCGAGCGGCTGTGGCACTTCAGGGCGCGCCGGGTGGTGCTGGCGACGGGAGCGCACGAGCGCTCGCTCGCCTTTCCCGGCAACGACCGGCCCGGCGTGATGCTGGCCTCGGCGGCGCGGACCTACGCGAACCGGTACGGCGTGGCGGCCGGGCGGCGGGCGGTGGTGTTCGCGTGCGCGGACTCCGGCTACGAGGCGGCCAGGGACCTGGCGGCGGCCGGGGTGGAGATCGTCGAGATCGTGGACCCGCGCGTCGCCGGCGAGGTGGTGACCGGCACCACGGGCGACGCGGACGGCGTGCTGACCGGCGTTCAGGTGGGCTCCCGGTATCTGGAGGCCGATCTGCTGGCGGTGGCCGGCGGCTGGAACCCGGCCGTGCACCTGTTCAGCCAGTCGCAGGGGCGGGTCCGGTTCGACGAGGTGGCGCAGGCGTTCGTCCCCGGCAGGTCGGCCCAGGCCGAGCGGTCGGCCGGTGCCTGCCGGGGCCTGTACGGCACCCGCGAGGCCATCGAGGACGGCTACGCGGCGGGGGCCGAGGCGGCCAGGCTCGCGGCGGGGATCGAGGCGGCCAGGCTCGCGCCGGCGGACGGTGGGGCGGTCGCGCCCGAGTTCGGTGTGCCCGAGTTCGATGTGCCCGAGTGTGACGAGCGGCCGTCGCGCCCGCCGGCCGCCCTGTGGACGGTCGAGGGGGCCTCGGACGAGCCCGCCTTCGCCGACCTGCAGCGGGACGTGACCGTGGCCGACCTGGCCAGGGCCACGGGGACGGGCATGCGCTCGGTGGAGCACGTCAAGCGTTACACCACCGCCGGCACAGGCGCCGACCAGGGCAAGACCTCGGGCGCGGTCGTCGTCGGCGTCATGTCGGCGCTGCTCGGAGCCGCTCCGGGCGAGGTGGGGACGACCACGTTCCGGCCGCCGTACACGCCGGTGTCCTTCGCCACCCTGGCCGGGCGTGACCGTGGCGCGCTGTCCGACCCCGTCAGGACCACCGCCATGCACGAGGCGCACCTCGCCCTCGGGGCGGTGTTCGAGGACGTCGGCCAGTGGAAGCGCCCGCGCTACTTCCCGCTGGACGGAGAGGCGATGGAGGCCGCGGTGCTGCGCGAATGCCGCGCCGCCCGCACCTCCGTGGCCGCCATGGACGCCTCCACCCTCGGCAAGATCGACATCCGGGGCCGCGACGCCGCCGGGTTCCTCGACCGGATCTACACCAACCTGTACTCCACCCTCGCCGTCGGCGCCTGCCGTTACGGCGTGATGTGCCGGGCCGACGGGATGGTGTTCGACGACGGCACCACGACCAGGCTGGCCGAGGAGCACTTCCTGATGACCACGACCACGGGCAACGCCGCCGCCGTGCTCGACTGGCTGGAGGAGTGGCACCAGACGGAGTGGCCGGACCTGGACGTGGCGTTCACGTCGGTCACCGACCACTGGGCCACCGTCGCCGTCGCGGGCCCGCGCGCCAGGCAGGTCGTCGCGGCGATCGCGCCGGAGGCGGCCGGCCTGGCCTTCATGCGCTACGCGGCCACGCCGGTGCTGGGGGTGCCCGGCCGGGTGTTCAGGATCAGCTTCTCCGGCGAGTTGGCCTACGAGGTCAACGTGCCGTGGCCGTACGGCAGGGCGCTGTGGGAGGCGGTGCTGGCGCTCGGCGCGGTGCCGTACGGGACGGAGACCATGCACGTGCTGCGGGCCGAGAAGGGGTTCGCGATCGTCGGCCAGGAGACCGACGGCACCGTCACCCCGCAGGACCTCGGCATGTCGTGGCTGATCTCCAAGCGCAAGCCCGACTTCGTCGGCAAGCGGTCGCACGCCCGCCCCGACACGGCCAGGAGCGACCGCAAGCACCTGGTCGGCCTGCTGCCCGACGACCCGGCGGTCCTCGTGGAGGAGGGCGCCCAGCTCGTCGCGGGCGACGGGTCGCCGATGCTCGGGCACGTGACCTCCAGTTACGCCAGTGCCGCGCTCGGGCGTACGTTCTGCCTGGCGCTGGCCAGGAACGTCGCGCCCGGCGACCGGCTCACGGCGGTGGCGGGCGGGGCGGCGCATCCGGTGACCGTCGTGGAGCCCGTCTTCCACGACCCGGAGAACGCCCGCCGCGACGGCGAGCCGCTGACCGCCGCGCCGCCCGTGTTCGGGGGCGAATGCCGCGCCGAGAGCCCGGCCGCCGCGTTCGCCGCCCGGTTCGAGGCGGCCGGTGGTCCTGGTGTGCGGCTGCGGGAGGTGGCGTTCGAGCCGATGTGGGAGGTGCGGGGCGCGGACCCGGGGGTGGGGCTGCGGCTGGGCCCGTCCTGGTGGCTCGTGTACGGAAATATCACGCCACGGGCGGGGTGGGTGGACGTGTCGGGACAGCGTACGGTCCTGGAGCTGTCGGGCCCGCGCGCGGACGACGTCCTGATCACCGGCTGCCCCGTTGACCTGCACTCTCTCCCCGGCCACGCCCAGACGCCGCTCGGCAAGACCTCCGTCATCCTGGAGCGGCCGGCGCCCGGCGTCTACCGGATCTACGTCAGGTCGTCCTTCACCGGTTACCTGGCGGAGTGGCTCCTCGACGCCATTGAGGCGTTATAGGTCTATATCCGGGCATTACCTAGACTTTACGAAAACATCGACGAAAGTCTGGGGGCGGACGTGCGGATACGGGCGTTCATGGCCGGTCTGGCCACGGTAACGGTGCTGACCGGCTGCGGAGGGCTCGAAGCGCAGTCCACCGGCGGCGGCAAGACGAGCAAGCCGGACTCGGCCTCGGTCTCGGACGCCCGCAAGAAGCTGGCCAAACTGGAGGTCAAGGGCCGTGCCCCGAAGACCGGCTTCGACCGCGACGAGTTCGGCCCCTCCTGGGCGGACGTCGACCGCAACGGCTGCGACACCCGCAACGACATCCTCAAGCGCGACATGGAGAACGAGAAGTTCAAGTCGGGCACCCACGACTGCATCGTCCTGAGCGGCACCCTCCACGACCCGTACAGCGGCAAGACCATCAAGTTCGAGCGCGGCCAGGACACCAGCATGGACGTCCAGATCGACCACCTGATCCCGCTGTCCGACGCCTGGCAGAAGGGCGCGCAGAGGTGGACGGCGACCAAGCGCAAGGAGTTCGCCAACGACCCGCTGAACCTGCTGGCCGTGGACGGGCCGCTGAACGGCCAGAAGAGCGACTCCGACGCGGCGACGTGGTTGCCGCCGCGCAAGGCGTACCGGTGCGCGTACATCGCGCGGCAGGTCGACGTGAAGGCCAAGTACGAGGTCTGGGTGACGTCGGCGGAGAAGGACGCCATGGAGACGATTCTCCGGGGCTGTTGATCTATGGGAAAAGTCATGATCAATTGGGAATCGTGACCATGCTTGCGACAAGACGGGCGTCCGTGATCGCCGCCCTCGTCCTGCTCACCTCGGCCGCAGCCCTCCCGGCGCAGGCCCGGACCGTGAACGTCGTCGTACTCGACTGGAACATCTTCGGGGAGGGCGCCGACATCCCCGCCATGGCCAAGGTCATCCGCGACAGCGGCGCCAACATCGTCACCCTGCAGGAGGTCCACCGCAGGCCGGGCGCGGACCAGGTGCGGGAGCTGGCCGACGCGCTGGGCTGGGACATCACCGCCAACGCCCACTTCGGCGTGGGCGACGACGTCGGCCCGTGCGACGATCCCCAGCCGGGCAAGGCGGGCAACGCGATCCTGTCCAGGTTCCCGATCATCGAGCGGGTCACGATTCCGCTCACGGACTTCGCGACCTGCCCGGTCAACCGGTCCATGGCCGGAGTCCGGCTCGACCTCGGCGGCGGCGTGGACGTGCGAGTCTTCACCACCCACCTGTCGCCGGGCCTGACGGCGCCCTCGGTGACGCGCCGCGAGGCCCAGGCCGCCAAGATCCTCGCCTACTTCGGCTCCAGGACCGGGCTGATCCTCACCGGCGACTTCAACGCCCCGCCCACGGACGCGCTCTCCAAGCGGTTCGTCAGCGCCGGCTGGGTGGACACCGGCGCCCGCTATGCCGACCAGCCGACCCACGGCACCGCCCGCATCGACTACGTCTACACGCGCGGCGTCACCACGACCGGCGGCTCCGTGCTGTCGACCACGCTGTCCGACCACCGGCCGATCGTGATGAGGATGACCCGCTGACCCGCCCCGCTGACCCGCCCCGCTGACCCGCCCCGCTGACCCGCCCCGCTGACCCGCTCTGCTGACCGGTCGGCCCCGGAACGCAGGGACGCCGGCCCACCATCGGCGGGCCGGCGTCGAATCCCGGTGGGGATCAGTCGTCGTCGTTGTCGTCGTCCTGGTCGTCCCGGTCGTCGTCCTGGCTCTTCTGCTGGTCGGTGACCTTGCCGGAGGTGGCGTCCACGGCCACCTCGTGCTGCTCGGCGCCCTTGGTCAGCTCCAGCTCCCACGTGTCGGCCCGCTGGCCGCGGAGGTCGAAGTCCAGCTCGCTGACCCACGCGCCCGGCACCTGCTTGAGAGCGATGTCGATGGCCTGCGCGGCCGTGACCTTGGGCGCGACGGGGGCCGCGGAGGCGGAGGAGGTGGCGGCGTACGCGGCGCCGCCGCCGCCGGCCAGTACGACGATCCCGGCACCTACGATGATGAGCTTCTTCGTGATCTGCATGACTCCACGAAACCGCGATGCCAGGTAATCGCACGCTAAATGGTGGTTAAGCAACCTTTATTCCGTTCGGGGGGCCGCCAGGAGCACCTCGACGCGCGCCCCGCCCCCCGGAGGGCTGGAGACGGTCAGCCGCCCGCCCGACGACTCCGCGGTACGCCGGGCGATGTCGAGCCCCAGCCCCGTCGAGTCGCCCCCGCTGTTGCCCCGCTCCAGCAGCTCCGGCTCGAACCCGGGCCCCGCGTCCTCCACCGCCAGCAGGACCCCCGAGGGGCGCGGCTGGAGGCGTACCGCCATGGAGACGCCCTCCGGCGTGTGCGCGAAGACGTTGCCGAGCAGCGCGTCCACGCAGGCCGCGAGCTCCTCCGCGCTCGCCGCGACCGGCAGCGGCCCGTCCGGCAGAGTGATCGACACCTCCCTGCCCTGGTCCTCGGCCAGCACCGACCAGAACCGCACCCGCTCGCGCACCACCGCCGCCGCGTCGCACGAGCCGCGGTCGGCCGAGCGGCGGCGCGCCTCCGTGATGACCGAGCTCACCGCCCGCTCCAGGGCGTCCACTCTGGCCTGCACCCGCGCGGCCTCCTCCGGGTCCCGCAGCGACTCGGCGTCCAGCCGCAGTCCCGTCAGCGGCGTGCGCAGCCGGTGCGACAGGTCCGCCACCGACTCCCGCTCGGCCACGAGCAGCTCGTCGATCCGCCCGGCCAGGTGGTTGAGCGCCAGCGCCACCGACCGCACCTCGGGCGGCCCGCCCGGCTCCGCCCTGGCGGTCAGGTCTCCGCCCGCGAGCCGGTGCGAGACCCGCGCCAGCCCGTCCACCGGCCGGGTCACGGCCAGCGCCAACCGGTCGGCCAGCACGATCCCCAGCACCACCAGGCCGAGCCCGAGCAGCAGCAGCGCCAGCCACGCCGGCCCCACGCCCCGCGTCAGCTCGGCGTCCGGGACGAACACCCTGATCACGGCCGTGCCGTCGGGCGACTGCGCGGAGACCAGCACCTCCCTGCCTCCGTCGGCATCGGCGGTGACGCTGCGCCCGGTCGCGGCCAGGCGTACCGCGTCGGAACGGCCGGCCGCCGTCCCCACCGTGCTGCCGTCGGGCAGGAACGCCGTCACCGGGCGCGACACCTGCTCCACCGCCAGCGCCAGGTCGGGCGTGCCCACCGCGACCGCCACCGACTCGGCGGCGGTGGTGGCCCTGCTCATGGCGCCGTTCTCGGCGACGGCCCGGATCAGCAGCGCCATCGGCACCAGCAGCGCGATCAGCACCAGTGACGTCGTCGCCGCCACGAGGAGCGCCAGCCAGCGCCTCATGAGGGCTCGACCAGCTTGACGCCCACACCGCGCACCGTGTGCAGGTAGCGGGGCTCGGCGGCCGTCTCGCCGAGCTTCCTGCGCAGCCACGACAGGTGCACGTCCACGGTCTTGTCGGCGCCGCCGTACGGGAGCTGCCACACCTCCGTGAGCAACTCCCGCTTGGTGACCACCTCGCCGGGCCGGGCCGCCAGATAGTGCAGCACGTCGAACTCGCGCGGCGTCAGGTCCAGCGCCGCCCCGTCCAGCGTCGCCGTACGCGCCCGCGGATCCACCTGCAACGCCCCCACCGTCAGCGCCTCGGGAGCGGTCCCGCCCGCCCGCCGCAGCACGGCCCGCACCCGGGCGTCGAGCTGCGCCGCACTGTACGGCTTCACCACGTAGTCGTCGGCCCCCGCGTCCAGCACCGGCACCATCTCCGCGTCCCCGTCCCGCGCGGTCGCCACGATGACCGGGACCCGGCTGACCGCCCGCAGCATCCGCAGCAGCTCCACCCCGTCGAGATCCGGCAGCCCCAGGTCGAGCACGATCAGGTCGGGCCGGTCCTGCACGGCCAGCCGCAGCCCGTCGAGCGCGGTCGGCGACGAGGAGACCGCATGGCCGAGCTCCCGGAGCCCCCGGCTGAGCGCCGTACGGATCGTCACGTCGTCCTCGATGAGAAGAATGTCGGCCATACCAAGAACGTAGACGCTTTGTGGTGATGCCAGGAGCAGCCTTAGTGCCGCCTTAACCTGGCGTTAGCCGTACATGGGGGAACCTGAGGGCGATGAAGAGACTAGTCCTGGCCTGGGCCGCCACCGCCGTCACCGCCACGGGCGCGGCCGTGGCGGTGCTCAGCCTGCTCGGCAACGGCCTGACCGGCACCTCCGGCCACGTGCTCAGCGAGCAGGAGGTGCGCGCGGCCCTGGCCACCGCCACCCCGCGCGCGGTCGCCTCGCCGGGCGCCGCGCCCACGCAGACGTCGCAGGGCAAGCTGATCCGCAGCGCCGGCGGCACCGTGATCGCCGCCTGCGCCGGCGACCAGGTGACGCTGCGCTCGTGGAGCCCCGCCCAGGACTACTCGGTGGACGGCGTCGAGCCGGGGCCGGCGCTGGAGGCGAAGGTCGAGTTCGAGCCCGACGAGGGCGAGGAGATCGAGCTCACCATCGTCTGCGTCGGCGGCCGGCCCGTCGTCCGCGGTCGGTGACGTGGCTCGGCGGGGAGCTCAGGAGACCTCGGCGCTCAGCGCCGCCTTCGTCAGCTCGGCCTGACGCTGGATCTGTCCCATGACGACGGGGTTGACGCCCTTGGCCTGGAACGTGGCGACCATCTCGTCCATGACCGCGTTGGCCCGCCCCAGATCGCCCTGCCGCGCCTCGGCCCTGGCCAGGCGGCGCATGACCAGGTTCAGGGTGATGTTGTCGACGCTGGCCTCGCGGGCGACCGCGGTGAGGTGCTCGATGCCCTGCTTGGGGTCGGGCGGCCGGATGCGCAGCCGGTTGCCGGGGGTCAGCTCCTTGAACTCCCGCTCGGCGTTGAGCCCCTTGACCAGCCGGGCGTACACGGCCAGCGGGTGGTCGCCGTAGCGGCCGATCATCTCGTCCAGCGCCAGGTTGCCCGAGCGCAGCGCCGGCGAGTCGGAGCCGAGCAGCGAGAACAACTGGCCCTGCTCCTCGCCCAGCATCAGCTCCGCCACCTGGTGGTCGTCCTTGCCGACCGGGAAGCGCACCCTGACCAGGCAGGAGGGGGAGACGATGCGGGAGCCGTCGGCCGCGATGTACTGGGCGCGGACGTGGTATTCGCCGGGCTGCTGGAAGTAGTGGCCGTCGCGCCCGTGCCCGATGTACGCGCTGCGGTACATCGCCGGGTTGCCCGCGTCCAGCCGGATCTCCGGTGAGGTGTCCACGCAGTGCCGCATCATCGGCCGGTACAGCACGGTCCTGCCGCCCGGCTGGGTGATCGACACCTGGGTGAACTCCGTGTCGGGGTGCAGGTGCCCGTGCGTGGCGCGGGGCTCGCCGGCGTACGACAGCTTGAGCTCGACGACGACGGGCTCGCCCAGCTCGAACGACTTCTTGGCGCGCACCTCCAGCCGCAGCCCCGAGTGGTCCTCGACCGGCTGCTCGAACGGGTCGATCTCGGCGGCCCCGGTGCCGAACGCGTTCGCGCCCATGGCCACGTCGCGGTAGAAGCCGTGCCGCAGGTGCACCAGCTCGGGGTCGGTGAACTGGAACGGGAACGCCGCCCAGTAACCCTGCTCGCCGCCCGGGCGGTAGTTGTGCACGTAGTTCATCCACGACAGATCGCCGAAGCCGCCGTCGGGGCCGAGCGGCTGGGGCGGTCTGGCCAGGTTCTTCTGCCAGGAGTGCAGCAGGTTGAAGGCGTGCCCGAGCTCGTGCACGTACGTACGGAGCTGCGCCCGCTGCGCCTGCGGCGTCGTCCCCTTGATCGCGTCGTAGAACACCGCGGACCCCTGCCGCTGGTGCGCGTCGTTGTAGTCGAACATGATCCCCCGGTAGCCGCCCACGTGCTTGCTGGCCACCAGCAGCCACAACCGCCAGGCGGGCGCGTCGCCGAACGCCGTGAAGTGCCGCGTCATCGCGTGGTGCAGCTCGGCGTCGTCCCACGCCAGGTCCGCGCCCGACCCCTCCACCGGGATCACCCCCGGCTGGGCCAGGGTCAGCTCGATGCCCGCCTCCGCGTACGCCGCCGCCACCGTCAGCTCCCTGGCCGGCGAGCCGGTCGGCGCGGGCAGCGACCCGGTCGGGTACGCCACGAACGGCACGCTCCCGGTCACCGAGTCCACCTCGAGCAGCACGCTGCGGAAGTACGGGGAGACGAAGGACACCTGGTACGTGCGCCCCGCGACCGCGGCCGTCCCCGACCCGTGGGCGATCGTGACGTTGACGTCCCGCACGGGGGTGCCGAACGTGAAGGCCCCGTGCCCCTGGATCCGTGCCTCGTCACCCTCGGCCTGCACGGTGGGCGCGTTGACCACGAACGAGCCGGCATAGGAGGTCGTCGCGCCGGCCACGGTGAACAGGTCGCCGCTCACCCGCCCCGTCGGCCTGGCCCCGTCGACGTCGACGCGGAGCGCCAGCCGCGAGTCGCCGTCCTGTCCCTCGTACAACCCGCTGATCATGGCAGCTCCCTGGGGGATCGCTGGGGTTATATGCGGGAACACTTCTCCCAGAGACAGGCCCTGTCAACGACTCCCGCGAACTTGGAGGGCCGCCAGCAGCTCCTCGGACGCCTTGGTGATCGTCTCGACCGCCCGGTCGAACGCCTCCGCGTTGTGCGCGGCGGGCGCGCGGAAACCGGAGATCTTCCTGACGTACTGCAACGCCGCGGCCCGCACGTCCTCCTCGGTCACGCTCTCGGTGTACGGGGGCCGGAGGGTTTTGATGCTTCTACACATGCCCTAACCGTAATAGCCGATGCGCTGGCTTATCTCCTGGGCGCCCTCCACGAGCAGCGCGCCGACCTCGGGCAGCCGCCGGGGCGTGAGCCGGTAGGAGGGCCCGGAGGCGCTCACCGCGGCCACCACCGAGCCGTCGGCGCCCCTGATCGGGGCCGCCACCGCGTTGAGCCCCACCTCCAGCTCCTCCTCGGTGGCCGCCCAGCCGCGCTCCCTGACCTCCGCCAGCCCCAGCTCCGCCGCCGAGGTGACGGTCTTCGGCGTGTAGCGCTCCAACTCGGCGGGCAGGCGCAGGGCGCCGAAGGCCAGCAGCACCTTCCCGCTGGAGGTGGCGTGGGAGGGGGTGCGCTGCCCCACCCAGTTGTGGCCGCTGATCGCGGCGGGGCCGCGGACCTGGCTGATGTTGACCGTGTCGCCGCCGCGCGCGACCGCGATGTTGACGGTCTCGCCGACCGCCTCCGCCAGGCGCAGGCACACCGGCCTGCTCTCCCGCGACAGGTCGAGCTGGGCCGTGGCCGCGCCGGCCAGCCGTACGACGCCGAACCCGAGCCGGTAGCGCCCCCGCTCGCCGGTCTGCTCGACCAGCCCGCCCTGCTCCAGCGCCGCCAGCAGCCGGAACGCGGTGGACTTGTGCACGTCGAGCTCCACCGCGAGGTCGGTCACCCGGGTGGCCCCGTCACGGGCGAGGATCTCCAGGATCGCGATGGCACGATCGACCGACTGAACCGTCGTGCTGTTGCTCATAGCGCAACACCATACTTTGTCGGAGCCGTGTGGCAGGCTCGCGAGCATGGCAGAGAGAACCGGTTACGCCGACGGCGCGCCCTGCTGGGCGCAGCTCCTCACGCGAGACGCCGTCGCCGCAGAGCGCTTCTACTCCGGGCTGCTGGGCTGGGAGTGCCGCGATCAGGGCGGCTGGACGATGGCCTGCCTCGACGGCCGTCCCGTCGCCGCCATCACCCCCGATCCCGACGCCGCCGACCCGGCCGCCTGGACGGTCTACCTCGCGACCGCCGACCTCGAGGCGGCCCTGGCCGCGCTCGACGCCTCGGAGGGCACGCTGATCGAGGGCCCGGCGGCGGGTTACGCGCTGGCGGCCGACCCGGCGGGGGCCAGGTTCGCCCTCTACCAGCCGGGCGCCGCGTTCGCCGGGGCCGGGGTGGTGGCCGAGCCGGGAGCGATGAGCTGGGCCGAGGTCAACGTGCCCGACGGCAAGGCGGCCGACGCGTTCTACGGCGCGCTGTTCCCCTACGACGTGCGCCAGGTGCCCGGCCCGATCGACTACGCCGTCTACGACGCGGGCGGCGAGCCGGTCTGCGGGCGGCTGCAGATGGATCGGCTCTGGGAGGGGGTGGCCCCGCACTGGATGGTCTACTTCGACGTGGCCGACCTCGACGCCGCCGTGACCAGGGCGGCCGAACTGGGCGCGGAGGTGCCGGTGCCGCCGTTCGACTCGCCCCATGGCCGCCTCGCGGTCGTCCACCATCCGGCGGGCGGCGGGTTCTTCAGCCTGCGCCGGCCACCGGGCTGAGCTCGTTGCCGAAGTCGAGGGCGATCCTGCGCATGCCCGCGGCCAGGTCGTCGCGGTCGAGGGCGTCGATGCGCTCGGCGGGCCCCGACACCGACATCGCGGCCACCACCCGCGCTCCGCCCCACACGGGCACGGCCAGGCAGTGCACGCCGAGCTCCTCCTCGCCCAGGTCCATCGCATAACCACGGCCCTTGACGGTGTCGAGCTCGGTCAGCATGGCGGTCAGGTCGGTGATCGTGTTCGGCGTGCGGCGCGGCATGCCGGTGCGCTCGAACACCGCGACCGCCTCCGACGCGGGCCGCCCGGCCAGCAGCACCTTGCCCACGGCCGTGCTGTGCGGCAACACCCGCCGCCCGACCTCGGCGAACATCCGCAGCCTGCGCGGCGAGGGCACCTGGGCCACATAGACGATGAAGTCGCCCTCCAGCACGGCCAGGTTCGCGGTCTCGCCCGACAGCTCGACCATCTTGGTGAGGTAGGGCCGCGCCCACACGCCGACCATGCTCTCGGCGATCCCGCCCAGCCGCACGAGCCCGCCGCCCAGCGCGTAGCGGCGGTCGGACTCCTGACGCACGTAGCCGCGGGCGAGCAGGGTCTGCAGCAGCCGGTGGATGGTGCCGTACGGCAGCCCGGTCCTGGCGGCGATCTCCGACAGGCCCGCCTCACCCCCGTGCTCGGCCAGCGCCTCCAGCACGTCGAGCGCTCGCTCGACCGACTGAACGCTCACAGGGTGACCCCGCGCAGCGAGGCGTCCAGCACCTCGGCCGTGTGGGCGACCCTGATGTCGGCGTCGCCGCGCCGCATGGCGGCGACGATCTGCATGGTGCAGCCCGGGTTGGCGGAGACCAGCAGTTCGGCGCCGGTCGTGCCGACCGCCGCGGCCTTCCTGTCACCCAGGTCACGCGCCGCCTGCGGCTGCAGGAGGTTGTACGTGCCCGCCGACCCGCAGCAGATCGCCGACTCCGGTATCTCCCGCAGCTCCAGCTCGGGGATCGCGCTCAGCAGCTCGCGCGGCTGGGCCCGCACCCCCTGGGCGTGGGCCAGGTGGCAGGCGTCGTGGTAGGCCACGGTCAGCGGCAGCGGATGCCGCTTGGCCACCGGCCCCAGCTCGGCCAGATATTCCGACAGGTCCACGACCCTGAACCCGGGCTCGCGGCCGAGCAGCTCGGCGTACTCCTTCATGGACGAGCCGCAGCCGGCCGCGTTCACCACGACGGTGTCGACCCCGGCCCGCTCGAACGCCCTGACCGTGCCGCGCGCCAGCCGCCTGGCCTGGTCGTCGCGCCCGGCGTGCACGCTGAGCGCCCCGCAGCAGCCCTGGCCGCGCGGGATGACCACGTCGCAGCCCTCCAGCGAGAGCACCCGCGCGGTGGCCGCGTTGACCTGCGGGAAGAACTCACCCTGCACGCACCCGGTGAGCATTCCGACCACGGCCCTGCGCTCACCCCTGGCCTTGACCACGCGGGGCATGCGCTGCCGGTGCTCCACCTTCGGCGCGAGCGCGGCCATGGCGCCCAGGCTCGGGTGCACCCGCCCCAGGAACGGCGCCATCCGCGCGGACAGCCACATCGTCGGCCGCAGCAGCCGCAGCCGGCGCGGGTAGGGGAACAGGCTGAACACGATCCCGCGCACGGCGCGTTCCTGCGGCTCTCGTTCGTGCTGCCGCTCCACCTCCACCCGGGTCAACTCGATCAGCCGGTCGTACTGGACGCCGGACGGGCAGGCCGTGACGCAGGCCATGCACCCGAGGCAGGCGTCGAAGTGCCCGGCCATCTCGGGCGTCATGGGCGTGCCCTCGACGTGCTGCTTCATGAGGTGGATGCGCCCGCGCGGCGAGTCCATCTCCTCGCCCCACAGCGCGTACGTCGGGCAGGTCGGCAGGCAGAACCCGCAGTGCACGCAGTCGTTGATCAGTTTCGGATCCATGTCACAGGCCTCCCGCGAACCGGCCCGGAGACATCCTGCGCCCGGGATCGAACCGTTCCTTGACCCGCCGCATCAACGGCAGCGCGCTCACGTGCCCCCACCGGTCGAGGCTCTCGTACGGGGCCGCGAGCACGTGCACCCGCCCCCCGGCCGCCTCCACCCGCTCCCGCAACCGGGACACCAGGGCGGCCAGTTCACCCTCGCCGACCGTGTGCCACGCCTCCAGCAGCATCCGCCCGGAGACGGGGGAGCCGCGCAGCGCCAGCCCGGTCCCGGCGGCGGCGTCCAGCACGGCCGCCGTGGCGGACGGCGGGAACCGCACCTCGACCAGCACCTCGTCACGCTGGATCAGCCCCCACCACGACGGCCGCTCATCGGTCACGGAGCCCTTGCCGATCAGCGCGCGCAGCGCCTCGGCCCTGGACGGTGCCGCCGCGCCCTCCACGAGCACGGCCAGGGTGAGCGGTCCGCCGGGGTCCGCCCAGTCCACCTCGACCGCGCTCGGCTCGGCCTGCGAGGCGGCCAGCGCGGCCGCGGCAGGCGGCAGCTCGGCTCGGGAGACCTCGGCGACGACCCAGCGGCTGTCGGGCGGCAGTGGGTGAAGGCGGAACGTGGCCTCCGCGATGACGCCGAGCGTGCCGTAGGAGCCGGTGAAGAGCTTGCCCAGGTCGTAGCCGGCGACGTTCTTGACCACCTTGCCGCCGGACTTGGCGATCGTGCCGTCGGGCAGCACGACCGTGATGCCGATGAGCAGGTCGCGGGCGGTGCCGTAGCGGAAGGCGCGCGGTCCGGGCAGCGCGGCGGCCAGCGTGCCGCCGACCGTCGTGTCCTCGGGGAACGGCACGTCGAGCGCCAGCTCCTGGCCCTTGTCCGCGAGCGCGGCGGCCAGGGCGTCCATCGTCACCCCGGCCTGCGCGCGGACCACGAGGTCGCCGGCCGCGTGCTCCAGGATCTCGTTCATGCAGCACATGTCGAGCAGCACGTCGCACCGCGCGGGCGGCAGGCCCCAGTGCAGCTTCGTGCCGCCGCCCGCCGGCACCACCGCCAGATCCTGCTCCGAGCAGGCCCGCAGCACGGCCGCGACCTCCTCGACGCTCTCCGGCAGCGCCACCCGGCGAGGGAGCACCCCGCTCACCGCGTCGTCCGCGCCCGCCTGCCTGGTGGTCACCCCGCCGATCAAAACTGCTCCGCCTTCCCCGACTCGACCAGCGGATGCACGCCTTTGCGCACGCCCGGCACCTCTCCGCACAGCCTTGGGGTGGGGAACACCTTGCCCGGGTTCGCCAGCCCCTGGGGGTCGAACGCGCACCGGACGAGCTGCATGGTGTCGAGGTCGTCCTCGGTGAACATCCGCGGCATGTAGCGGGCCTTGTCCACCCCGACCCCGTGCTCGCCGGTGATCGAGCCGCCGTGTTCGATGCACAGGTCGAGGATCGCGCCGGAGACCACCTCCGCCCGCTCGCCCGCCCCCGGCTCCGCGTCGTCGAACAGCACCAGCGGATGCAGGTTGCCGTCGCCGGCGTGGAAGACGTTGGCCACCTTGATGCCGTGCTCGCGCGAGAGCCGGTCGATGGCGGCCAGCACGGCCGGCAGGGACGTGCGCGGCACCACGCCGTCCTGCACGATGTAGGCCGGGCTGATGCGCCCGACCGCCGCGAACGCCGACTTGCGGCCCTTCCAGATCGCCGCCCGCTCGGCCGGGCCGGCGGCCACGCGCAGCTCGAACGCGCCGGAGCAGAGCTCCGTGAGCTGCGCGAACTGCCGCTCCACCTCGGCGGCGGGCCCGTCCAGCTCGACGATCAGCACCGCCCCCGCGCCCTCGGGGTAGGAGCAGGCCACCGCCGCCTCGGCCGCCGCGATGGCCAGCGCGTCCATCATCTCGATCGCGGCCGGTACGATTCCCGCCCCGATGATCGCCGACACCGCCTGCCCGCCCTGCTCGATGCTCTCGAACGCGGCCAGCACCGTCGTCACGGCCTCGGGAGCGCGGCTGAGCCGTACCGTGATCTTGGTGGCGATGCCCAGCGTGCCCTCCGAGCCGATGAACGCGCCCAGCAGGTCGTAGCCGGGGTCCATGCGGTCGAGCGTGACCAGGTCGCCGTCGGGCGTGACGATCTCGCAGGCTTCGACATGGTTGACGGTGAAGCCGTATTTGAGGCAGTGGGCGCCGCCGGAGTTCTCCGCGACGTTGCCGCCGATCGAGCAGACCTGCTGGCTGGAGGGGTCGGGGGCGTAGTAGTAGCCCCGGTCGCGGACGGCCTCGGTGATGGCCAGGTTCGTCACGCCGGGCTCGACCACGGCCCGGCGATCGTCGAGGTCGATCTCCAGGATCGCGCGCATCTTGGAGGTGACGATGAGCACGCCGTCCTCGCGGGGGAGCGCCCCGCCTGACAGGCCGGTGCCCGAGCCCCTGGCGACGAAGGGCACGCCGAAGTCGTTGCACAGGCGTACCACACGGGCGACCTGCTCGGCCGTGCCGGGCAGCACGACGACGCCGGGGGTCGCCCGGTGGTAGGTCAGGCCGTCGCACTCGTAGGTGCGCAGGCGTACCGGATCGGTGATCACCGAGTCTGGGGGCAGCACCGACCGCAGAGCCGCTATCAGCGTGTCCATCACCCGATCACCTCCGTTCCCGATTATTTACGGCATCTGGGCGTATGCGGGAAGAGTCAGGAAGTCGGCGAAGTCATCGTCGAGCGCCACCTCCTTGAACAGCGCTGTCGCCTGGGTGAACAATTCCTTGTCGTAGCCGGGCTCCTCGGAGATCTTGGCCAGCTCCTCGGTGATGATCCGCTCGACGAGCTCCTTCGTCACCTGCGCGCCCGTGTCGGCGAGCGTGATGTCGTTGTGGATCCACTGCCAGATCTGCGAGCGCGAGATCTCGGCGGTGGCGGCGTCCTCCATGAGGTTGTGGATGGCCACCGCGCCCAGCCCGCCCATCCAGGCGGCCAGGTAGCGCAGCGCCACGTCCACGTTGTTGCGCAGCCCCGTCTCGGTGATGTCGCCCGGCGTCTCGGAGACGGCCAGCAGCTCGGCGGCCGACACGCTGACGTCCGGGCGCAGCCGGTCGAGCTGGTTGGGCCGCGAGCCGAGCACGCCGTCGAACACCTCGCGGCAGATCGGCACCAGGTCCGGGTGCGCCACCCACGACCCGTCGAACCCGTCGCCCGACTCGCGCGTCTTGTCCGCCCGCACCTTCTCCAGCGCCACCGCGTTCACCTCGGGGTCACGGCGCGAGGGGATGAACGCCGCCATCCCGCCGATCGCGTGCGCGCCGCGCTTGTGACAGGTGCGCACCAGCAACTCGGTGTACGCGCGCATGAACGGCGCCGTCATCGTCACCGCGTTCCGCTCGGGCAGCAGGAACTCCCGGCCCCGGGTGCGGAACTTCTTGATGACGCTGAACAGGTAGTCCCAGCGGCCCGCGTTGAGCCCCGCCGAGTGCTCGCGCAGCTCGTAGAGGATCTCCTCCATCTCGAACGCGGCCGGGTAGGTCTCGATGAGCACGGTCGCGCGGATCGTGCCGTGGGGGACGCCGAGCAGCTCCTGGGCCTTGGCGAACACGTCGTTCCAGAGCCGGGCCTCGAGGTGGGACTCGATCTTGGGCAGGTAGAAGTACGGGCCCTTGCCCTTGTCGATCTGCCGCTGGGCGCAGTGGAAGAAGTAGAGGCCGAAGTCGAACAGCGACCCCGCCACCGGCCGGCCGTCGACCTGGGCGTGCTTCTCGTCCAGGTGCCAGCCGCGCGGGCGGACCACGACAGTGGCGAGCTCGGCGTCGGGCTTGAGCGCGTACGTCTTGCCGCCGGTCTCGAAGTCGATCGTGCGGTCGAGGGCGTCGCGCAGGTTGAGGTGGCCGCTCACGCAGTTGTCCCAGAGCGGGGAGTTGGCGTCCTCGAAGTCGGCCAGCCACACCTTGGCGCCGGAGTTGAGCGCGTTGATGGTCATCTTCTTGTCGACCGGCCCGGTGATCTCGACCCGGCGGTCCTCCAGGCCGGGCGCCGGGGGCGCGACCTGCCAGTCGCCCTCCCTGATCTCCTTGGTCTCGGGCAGGAAGTCGAGCATGCCGCCGGCCGACAGCTCCTGCTGCCGCGCCTGGCGGGCCTCGAGCAGCTCCAGTCGTCTGGCGCCGAACTCCCGCTGGAGAGCCGCCACGAAGGCGAGCGCCTCCGGCGTGAGGATCTCGTCGAACCGGTCGTGCATCGGGCCGGTGATCTCCATGGGTCCTCTTTCCGCGATGTGGAAAATGAGTTCTGGATTGTGGAAGCGAAGGTACCCTTCCAGCGGTTCCGGGGTCAAAGGCTGGGGTTACCCCGGAGGGTCTTCGGGGGCATCCCTGATGTGGGCGCGGGCGTGGAGCGGAAGGATCTGTCGGTATGAAGACGATTGCGATCGCGGGTGGTCTGCTGGCCTCCGCCGTACTGTTGTCCGGATGCGGACTCGCGAGCATCGCCGGCCCGAGCAGCGAGGACACCGCGTCCTACGAGGTGACCGACAAGGTCACCAAGCTCCTGGTCAAGAGCCAGGCCGGCGAGGCCGTGATCACCGAGACCGGCGGCAGTGCCGTACGCGTCGTCGAGACCCTGCGCTGGCGCGGTGACGAGAAGCCCACGCCGGAGCACTCGGTCGAGGGTGGTGTCCTGCTCGTCACCTATGACTGCGCCTCGAGCTGGGGGAGCTGCAGTGTCGACTACAAGATCGAGATCCCGAAGGGGCTGTCGGTGGACCTGGACAGCGGCTCGGGCAACATCACGCTCCGCGGGCTGACCGGGCAGATCGACGCCACCGTGGGCTCCGGCGACCTCGACGCCAGCGGGCTGGCCGGCAAGGAGGTGTACGCCGAGGCGGGGTCGGGCAACATCGAGCTCACGTACACGACGGCTCCCGCCAGCGCCCAGTTGAAGGCTGGTTCGGGGGATATAGAGCTTAATGTCCCTGATGGGGCTTATAACGTCGTTACTGATGTGGGATCCGGTGACGCGAATGTTTCGGTCAAGTCCGACGGCTCCTCGCCGAACAAGATCTCGCTGACCGCGGGCTCGGGCGACATCACGTTGGCGTACGGCTGATAACCAGGTGATTGCGCCTGGGATGTCATGCCACCATCGTGGGAAGACACCGAGGTGTCCAGACGTTCCCTAATAGAGATGACACGAATGCACGAATACACCGCGCTCGACGAGTTCGAGACCGGCGACATGGACCTTGAGGAGCGCCAGGCGCTGCGGCGCGTGGCGGGCCTCTCCACCGAACTCCAGGATGTCTCCGAGGTCGAGTACCGGCAGCTGCGGCTCGAGCGGGTCGTCCTCGTCGGCGTCTGGACCTCCGGCACGGTCGACGATGCCGAAAACTCCCTCCTCGAGCTCAAGCTCCTGGCCGAGACCGCGGGATCCGAGGTGCTCGACGGGCTGATCCAGCGCCGTCAGAAGCCCGACCCCGCGACCTACATCGGCTCGGGCAAGGCTCTGGAACTGCGCGACGTGGTCGAGTCCACCGGCGCCGACACCGTGATCTGCGACGGCGAGCTGACCCCAGGTCAGCTCCGCCAGCTCGAGGAGACGGTCAAGGTCAAGGTCATCGACCGCACCGCGCTGATCCTCGACATCTTCGCCCAGCACGCCAAGAGCCGTGAGGGCAAGGCCCAGGTCGAGCTGGCACAGCTCTCCTACCTGCTGCCCCGCCTGCGCGGCTGGGGTGGCAACCTGTCCCGGCAGGTCGGCGGCCGCGCCGCGGGCGGCGTCGGCATCGGCGGCCGCGGCCCCGGTGAGACCAAGATCGAGCTGGACCGGCGGCGCATCCGCGAGCGGATGTCCAAGCTGCGCCGGCAGATCAGCGGCATGTCCACCTCGCGCGACACCATGCGCTACCAGCGCCAGCGGCGCGAGGTCCCGGCCGTGGCCATCGCGGGCTACACCAACGCCGGCAAGTCCTCGCTGCTCAACCGCATCACCGGCGCGGGCGTGCTGGTGGAGGACGCGCTGTTCGCCACCCTCGACCCGACCGTGCGCAGGGCGCGCACGGCGGAGGGCAGGCTGTTCACGATCGCCGACACCGTCGGCTTCGTCCGGCACCTGCCGCACCAGCTCGTCGAGGCGTTCCGCTCCACGCTGGAGGAGGTCGCCGACGCCGACCTGATCCTGCACGTGGTCGACGGCTCGCACCCCGACCCCGAGGGGCAGCTCGCGGCGGTCCGCGAGGTGCTGTCCGACATCGAGGGCGCCGACGGGGTGGCCGAGATCGTCGTGATCAACAAGGCCGACGCGGCCGACCAGGAGGTGCTCGACCGGATCGCCAGGCGCGAACGCGACAGCATCGTGGTCTCGGCGCGCACGGGCAAGGGCATCCCCGAGCTGCTGGCGCTCATCGAGGAGCGGCTGCCGCGGCTGGATCACGAGGTCCACCTGCTGGTGCCCTATGACAGGGGCGACCTGATCTCCCGGGCCCACAAGGAGGGCGAGGTGCTCTCGGTGGAGCACGTGGAGGACGGAACGATTCTGCACGCCCGCGTACTGCCCAGCCTGTCGCAGGAGCTGCTGCGGGTGGGCAAGCCGGTCGAACGCGTATCCTGACGACCGTTCGTACGTACCGGTAGCGACCGGTATGGTTGGGCAGCTCTCGCCGCAAACGCGGCCAGAGCTGCCCAAAAGCGGCAGTGGTCCCCGAACCCTGGGATTGCTAGGATTGGCCAGACCTAACGTTGGTCTGGTTTTGGGTTTCGGATGATGGCTGCAGGTGTTCAAGTCGTCAGCGGGGGCCGTGGGGACAAGGCGGGGCTGGGTGACGGTTGGGATGAATGGTCTTTCTTCCGAATAACCCTGTACAGCGGCCCGGCATGTGAAATAACGTAACTGAACTGAAATCGCCGGATCATGGGTCCGGCGATACGGTCACCGCACCACTTGATGCGGATGAGAGCAGGAGACCCCCCATGTCGTCCGGACCCGGAGCGGACTCAATGGGCGCGGCACAGGCCGTGCGCTGTGCTCTGCGCACGTGCGGGGGGTCATGCGGGGTGGTGATGCGGTGACCGTTCGACTCCTTACCAACATCGGCAGACTCTGGACCGGCAACGAGGTCCTCAGCAACGCCGCCATCCTCGTGCACAACGACCGCATCGCGTGGGTCGGGCGCGCGCCCGACCTTCCGCAGAGCGTGCCCGGAGTCGTCGACGACATCGTCGACGTCGACCACGTGGAAAACCTGGGCGGCGCCCTGGTCACGCCCGGTCTCATCGACGCCCACACGCACCCGGTCTACGCCGGCAACCGCTACGCGGAGCTGGCCATCCGCACCGGGGGCTCCACCTCCGCCTCGATCACCGCGGCGGGCGGCGGCGTGGGCTCGACCGTCACCGTGACCCGCGGCACCGACCCGTGGACCCTGTGCAACGGCGTGCGCGAGCGGCTGCGCGGCTGGCTGCTCAGCGGCACCACCACGGTCGAGGCCAAGACCGGCTACCACCTCACCCGCGACGGCGAGCTCGCCGACGTGCGGCTCCTGCGCGAGCTGGAGAAGGAGCCGATGATGCCGCGGGTGCACGTCACGTTCCTGGCCGCGCACGTGGTGCCGCCCGAATACTTCGGCAGGCAGCGCGAATACGTCGAGGCCGTGGGCGCCTGGTGCGCCGACGCGGCCGCGGCGGGCGCCGACAGCGTCGACGTCTACTGCGACGAGGGCCACTTCACGACCGAGGAATCCCGCTGGGTCCTCGCCTCGGGCCGCAACGTCGGCCTGCTGCCGCGCATCCACGCCGGCATCTTCAGCCGCCGCGGCGCCGTCCAACTGGCCGCCGAACTCGGCTGCGCCTCGGCCGACGGCCTGCACCAGATGTCCGACGAGGACATCGCCATCATGTCGCGCTACGGCGTCCCGGCGGTCGTCTGCCCGGCCACCGCCCTGCAGCGCGGCCACCTGCCGCCCGTCCGCCAGATGATCAAGCACGGCGTCCAGATCGCCCTCGGCAGCGACCACAACCCCGGCTACTGCGGCATCACCTCGATGTCCCTGGTGATCGCCATGGCGGTGTCGGCGTTCGGGATGAGCGTCAACGACGCGCTCCGGGCCGCCACCCTGGGCGGCGCCACCGTCCTCGGCGCCCCCGACCGTGGGGTGCTGGCTCCTGGGCGGCTGGCGGACATCGTGCAATGGGACGCCGACCACGAGGGCGCCTTCGCGTGGTCCTTCGGCCTCAAGCCACGGCGGGTGTGGCGGGGTGGGACGCCGGTCCAGTAGTTAGCCTTTCGGTCATGCCGCCCTTGGTTGCCGTTGTCACGGATTCGACTGCTTATCTGGGTTCTGTGCCTGGGGTCGTGGTGGTGCCCGTACAGGTGGTGGTGTACGGGGGTGGGGGGCGTACCTCGGGGCTTGACGACACGTCCGTGGGGCGCCGGCCGTCGTCGGGCCGGGGGGCTTCCTTAGGAGGGGCTTCGTTCGGCTTGGACCCTGTGGCGGGCTTCTCGGGGCTGGGTGCTTCGGCGGGTGACGCTTTGGGCGGTGAGGGTCCTTCGCTGGGGGAGGGGTCGTCGGGGACGGGCTCTTCGACGGAGGGGCCGTCGGCCGGCGGAGGTTCTCCAAGGGGCGGTGCTTCGTACGACGGGGGTTCGTCTTCTCCGGACGGTGCTTCGTCCGGTCGTGCTTCTTCTTCGGAGGGGGTGTCGTCCGGCGGGGCTTCTTCGCCCGGTGGGGCTTCTCCTGGTGAGAGCCCCATCCTCGGGGGCGCGTCCTTCGACGAAGGTTCCTACACCGGAGACCTCAGCTCCGCCACCACCTCACGCCCCTCACCCGCCAGCTTCGCCTCCTGCTACGCCGCCCTGGCCGCCGCCGGAGCCACGGGCATCGTCTCGATCCACCTGTCGGGCGAGCTCTCCGGAACCATCGAGTCCGCCCGAGCGGCGGCCGGAGACGCCGCCGTACCGGTGGAGGTGATCGACAGCCGCTCGATCGCGATGGGCCTCGGCTACCCGGTCCTGGCCGCCGCCAGAGCCGCCGCCCGCGGCGCGTCCCTGGAGGCGGTGACGTCGGCCGCCCGCCGCAGCATAGAGACCACACGCACGTTCTTCTACGTGGACACCCTCGACTACCTGCGCCGCAGCGGCCGCATAGGCACGGCGGCCTCCCTCGTCGGCTCGGCCCTCATGATCAAGCCCTTGCTGCACATCGTGGACGGCCGCATCTCCCTCCTGGAGAAGGTCCGCACGGCATCCCGCGCCATCGCCCGCCTGGAGGACCTGGCGGTCCGGGCGGCGGGGGAGGGGCCGGTGGAGGTGGCGGTACAGCACCTTGGAGCAAGGGACCGCGCCGAGGCCCTGGCGGAGCGACTGTCGAAGCGGGTGACGGGGCTGGTGGAACTCCGGGTGGTGGAGGTCGGAGCGGTGATCGGCGCCCACGTGGGCCCAGGCATGCTCGGCCTGACCGTCACACCCTCTGACCCGTAACAACCCCGGCCCCTCCAGCGTCCGCTTCTTACGCGTTCACCCCTTCCGGCGTCTGAGTCCAACTCTCCGGGACCCAGCACCCGGGACCAAATGCCCGGAGCCCAGCGCCTCGGACCAAGTGCCTGGGGTCCAACGCCCGGGGTCGAGTGCCGAGGGCCATGGGCCTAGGGTTCAGCGCTCAGGACCGAGTGCCTGAGGTCCAGTGCATGAGGTCCAGTGCCCGGGATCGAATCCCCCGGACCCAGCGCCCCGGACTCAGCGCCCCGGGATCCAGCGCCCGGGATCCAGCGCCCGGGATCCAGCGCCCGGAACTCAGAGCAGCTTTGACCACCGCGTGGTGCTTGTCTATGCCAACCGCACCCGCCCTGGCTGACAGCAGTCCTGGAACCCAGAGCCCCTGCCTCAGCCCTTCAAGCCTTCGAGACCTCAAGCCCTCCGAAACAAGAATGCCCGAACCGTCCTGGTCGCCGCAGAACCTACGGCTCCCAGACCACCCCGCTGAGGGCACGGTCGCCTCAGACGTACCGACCTGCAGGTCCGCCCCTACAGAACCTCGTCATCCACAACCGAGCCTCCGACCCCGCCACTATCCACAGAATCCGGCTCGGGTCAGCCGCCGTAACGCCCACGGCCGTACCGTCGCTGGCGTGCGAACCCCCGACCCAACGGCAGAGCGCGTCATAGCCGAATCCCGGCTACGGTCGATCACCGCCCCTGCCCGCCGCCCCCGCCGTCTCCTCGGCCGCCCTGCCTGGGGCACAGGCGAACAATCCACCGAAACCCGTCGGGGGAAAGCCCACACCGCTCAAACCGAACTTAGGAAGAAGCCCGACCAGGACACCTATGGCACCGCCACACACAGGAGAGACACCCCCACAAGGAGCCCCAACAGCAACGACCCCAACGGCAATGACCTCATCGAGTCCACGCCCGCGCCCGACCGACCCCACCCCAATCTCACCACCCCCCAACACCCACCAGAATCACTTCCCCTGCCTAAGAGCGCCCGCACACCCCCTTCCTTCCAGGCATTCCGCAGAGCCCTCACCGCACAGAGCCCTGCCCTAGACCCCGGTAAGCCCGGCCTGCGCGTCCTACTCGCCGTAGGCGCCCTCGCAGCAGCGGTGGCAGTCTTCTTCGTCTGGCGATCGCAGCCCTCACCACAACCCCTCCCGCCACCACCCACCCCCATCGCCCCCGGAACCCCGTCCCGCACCGCCACCAAGGTGACCGTCCACGTCGCCGGCAAGATTCGCAACCCAGGCGTCTACCTCCTCCCTTCAGGCGCCAGGGTCACCGACGCGGTGACGGCTGCGGGCGGCGTCTCGCGTGGCGCCTCCATCGGCGTACTCAACCTGGCCAGACGCTTGATCGACGGCGAGCAGATCGTCGTAGGCGCCACCACCGCCCCTGCGGCCCCCGGCTCGCCTCTCCTGGACCCGGCCACTGCCATGCTCGACCTGAACTCCGCGACACCCGACCAACTGGAACAACTCCCAGGAGTGGGCGAGGTCCTCGCAGCCCGCATCGCCGAGTTCCGAAACACCCATGGCGGCTTCACCTCCATTGAGCAGCTTCGCGAAGTGAGCGGAATCGGTCCTCCGAAGCTGACAAAGAAGATTAAGCTGTCGTCTCATGAAGCCCTTACGCGCCATCCTTCTGCTGCGCATCAGTGAGGACAAAAGCGGCGAAGCCGCCGGCGTCACCCGGCAAGCCGAAGATGGACGCCGGCTCGCCGAACGCCTCGGCTGGATGATCGGCCCCGAAGAGACTCACGTGATCATCGAGAACGACACGAGCGCCTTCAAGCGCCGCAAGATCCGTCTCCCCGACGGCGCGATCGCTTTGCGGACAGTGCGGCCGGGTTTCCGCCGCGGCCTCGACATGCTGGCCGACGGCAACGCTGACGGGCTGCTCGCCTACGACCTCGACCGGGTAGCCCGCGACCCCCGCGACCTCGAAGACCTGATCGACGTCGTGGAGTCCAAGTACCACCGCATCCCCGTCGAGTCGGTGTCCGGATCGTTGCGCCTGGCCAACGACGCCGACGTGACCATGGCTCGTGTCATGGTGGCGGTCGCCAACAAGAGCTCGCGTGACACCGCCCGCCGGGTCGCACGCAAACACGAGGAGTTGGCCGTGTCGGGTCGTCCGGGAGGCGGAGGGATCCGAGCCTTCGGCTACGAAAGCGACGGCTCCACACTCCGCCAGAGCGAAGCCGAAATCGTCACGTGGATGGCCCAGCAGATCATGGACGGCGCAGGGCTCAACACCATCGCGAACGAACTCAACGAGCGCGGCGTGTCGCCCGTGCAAGCCGAACGATGGAACTCCAGGTCCGTGTGGTCCATTCTCACCGGCCCGCGCGTCGCAGGTCTGCGCCGGTTCCGCGGCGCCGTGGTGGGCGAGGCGACATGGCCGGCGATCCTGGACCGCGAAACCTGGGAGGCCGTGAAAGCGAAAATCTCCGACCGCGCCACCGGCCACCGCAACCAGCTCACCGGGTGGCTGACCGGAAGCCTGTGGTGCTCGCTGTGCGGCTTCCCCTTGGCCCGAGCCGCTGCCACTCAGCGGGTGGGTCCGCGGTACTGGTGCCCCACCCCACGCGGAGGTTGCGGGAAGATCGCCATCACCGCGCTGGCCGCCGAAGACCTGATCGGTCAACGCGTGGTCGAGTACCTCGCCGACGGCGACATCCTTCAAGCCGGCGTCCTGGCCGCAGTGACGGAAGGATCGTCGGACCAGGTTCGGGGCCAGCTTGCGGAGGACGAAGCCCAACTGAAAGAACTGGCCCGCATGTGGGCCACACGCCGCATCACCCTCGCGGAGTACACCGAGGCCCGCGGCATCATCGAGGACCGGATCAAGAACGCCCGCCTCTTCACCTTGGGGTCGGTGCCGCGCGTGCTGCGGCGGCTCCTTGAGGGTGATGTCGCAGAGGGATGGGACGACCTCACCCCCAAGGAGCGGCGCGACGTGGTGTTCGCGCTCTTGCCGAACGGGTTCGATGTGCTGCCTCACCCGAAGGACAAGCCGCGGCGCTTCGACCCTGACCGAGTGGTGCCTCGTTCTACCCCACGCACACCTTGAGCAGTGGATCAAGCTCAACTCCCAGCAGGCAGCCGTCCTTCGGCGTGGACGTGGCAGGCGGCTCCGGGGCGCCCGACGGCGAGTCTTCCTCGACCGGTTCTGCACTGGCCGCCCCCGTTGTCGTGGCCTCCGGCGAGCGCAGAGGTGTGGGGACCGGCTCCTCTATCGCAGCGCCCGCCGACGGTTCCGGACCGGGCGAGTTCGACCTTGTCGACTTGGCCTTCGGCGTCGGCTCCCGCGTTCGGCTTGGTCCAGGCTCAGGTCGCGGTTCCGGCCGGCGACCGCCCTCAATCGTGGGCGGCCTGGTCGTGACTGCTGCTCGCGCAGGCGCACTCGTTCGAGGTGTGCGTGGCACCCGTCCCCCTGTGGGCGAGGTGGTAACCGATCGGCTTGACGTGGGGGAGAAGGCGCTGGCGACGATGGTTCTGTCGGGCGCCGCCTCCGGGGACGGGCCGTCGTCCCTGCCCAGGGGCAATGTGATGGCGGTTGCGATCAATCCCACGCTTGCGGCTGTCGTTGTTAATGCCGCCCCTGGGTGATTTCGGGTGACATTCTTGATCGGCTCCCAGGCGTATAACGCGATCGGCAACAGTACGAGTGAGCCGAGGTTGCGTTTGTGGGAGCGGACCGCACTGACGATCGCGGTGGATCGTTCCTTTCCCTTGAGCGTCTCATCCACCTCGACGATCAGTTCGCCGTCGTCGTCCTCGTAGGCGACGGCGGGTATCACGGCATCCTTAACCTCGATGATGCGTGGCCATTTCATGCCCCGGCCTCCCCGTAACGCTGCCGAAGCTGGCGCCACAACCGGGCGGCGGCGGCGGGATCGTCTCTCCCTTGTGGCGGAACCATGAAGGTTCGCGGGATGCCGCCGACGTCCAGGCGGACGGGCTGGAGGGTGGTGCCGTGACATCTGAGCGCGTTGGCGAGCTTGTCCGGTACGGGGCAGTCCTCGCTGCCGTAGAGCTGGCTCGTCAAGTCGGCGATCGTGTCGTGTGCTAATGCTAGATCGTCGAGTACTTCCTGGAAGCGCCGCTGGATGAAGTCGGCGTCTTGAAATGATGTTGGGCCGAGCTGCTTTCCCGTCGATAGTCGATCCTGTATGACCGCTAGGACGTGTTCGATCAATTGACGTTCCGAGGCCCCTTTGGTGGTCTTTCTGATCACGATCATCCTTCGACGTAAAAGCGGCACCCCAATGGATGCCGCACTTCCCCCTCGCCCCGAGTGTTCCTCAGGTAATTGGACGCCTCAGTTCCGTTAGCGTCTACAGGGCGTTAACGGTCGTGACCGTATCGTGACGTCTAGTGCCCTGGCATGCCCTGGTGTAGCAGGGTTCGAACATAAAAAGTCCCGGCATGCAAGGCCATCCCGGGACATTGTCCGTTCTAGCCGCCCGTGCGCCGCCGGAACTCTCGGATCTCGGCTTGGGGGCGGTTGCGCTCTGGTGCTTCCTGCGCCCGGCGCATTGCTTGCAGGTGATAGATGAGTTGGCGCCGCTCCGTGTCGCTGAGGGCGGGAGTCTCCCATAGGTGCTGCTCGGCGTCGTCTTCATAGACGCGTTCTGGTTCAGGAAGAGTGGCGGGGGGCTGTGAGCGATCGGCATTAAGGATGGGCTCGCTCGGATCTAGGTCGCCGCCTTGGAGGACCTGGTCGAGGTTGCCGGCCTTAAGCCGGTATGCCTGCTCGATGGCTCGCTTGGTTGTGTCGGAGAAGTTGGTTCGTCGAGCGCTCTCGATGTCGTAAAGGACTCGGTAGTCGAGGCCGACCTCCGCCGCGAAGGTCCTGCGGTTTCGGTATCTGACGTCGAGTTCAACGCGTCGCCCCAAGAGCAGCTCGCCGAGGCGAGTCCACGCCTTGTGCGTATGCGTATCCACTTCTGACACCTCTCGTCAGGGGGGTGCTTTGTTGAGCGTGGCGGACTCAGTAGGACTAGTCAACTCTGCAACGTTAACCCATGTCACCCCACCTCCAGACCGGGTTGCCACACGTGCATCTGGAGTCACATCGAGTCACGACTCGGATTTTGACATCAAGTGAGTCATAGAGATGGGTTGTGTGAAGCGTAACTGAGTCATAGTGTGTCCACGTGCCACCAACCAAGAACACTCGACAGCACGGCCCAGCGATCCGCGCCCTCCGCGAGAAGGACGGACTTAGCGTCGAAGAACTCGCCGCACGTGTCGACATGCACCCGCAGTCCCTGCGGAATGTCGAGCTGGAACGGCGGCCCATCTCACACGTCAAGCTCAATCTCCTCGCTCGTGCACTCCGGGTTGACACCGCCGCAATCAGCCGCGAATCAACCCCCGCAAGGGGGGCGGCATGACCAGCGACAACTCACCTGAAAGAAGAGGGCTCTCCCGTCCCTTGAAGGAGCTCATCCCTCAGCCGAGCGCCGAGCAGTTCCGCACTGTCATCCGCATCCTTGGCCTGGTCGAAGCCGTCCAACGCCGCCTCGACCGCGAGGTTGCCCAGCGCAAGACGCCAGGGGAAGCAGCATGAACGAGCTTGCTCTCACCGAGTCCCCGTCCCTCCGGGCTCAGTACGCCGACCGCGTCGAAGTACTCGACAAGGTCAAGGCGGTCAGTCTCCTGCCGGACGGGATCCACGCGGACATCCCGACGGTGGCGCGGTACTACGAGGTCAGTACGTCCACGATCGACAGCGTCATCCGTCGCAATCGCGAAGAGCTGACCAACAACGGGCTGCGCGTCCTCAAGGGTGATGAGTATCGCGAGTTCGCGACCGTCAATACGAAGATCGCAAACTCTAACGCTCGATCGATCACCATCTTCACCCGACGCACGGTCCTCAACGTCGGACAACTGCTCGCAGACTCGCCGATCGCAAAGGCCGTGCGGACCTACCTCCTCGACGTCGAGGAGCTGTCGTCGCCGGAGCAGCGCAATGAGGCTGTGGAACGTGCCGTTGTCAGCCGCGAGCAGATCAAGATGCTCAAGGCCGCGACCGGCCTCGTGGACGCCGAGTGGCTCGGCTCCAAGACGAAGGTGGTCATCGCGCGTGGACTCGGCGAGCAGCCCGAGATCGACCCCGCCGATGTGCCGCTGTACGTGCCGGACTACTTGAAGGCCAAGGGCCTGAACAAGGACCAGATCAAGTCCGTTCAGTCCTGGTTCGGTCGGCGCGTGGCGAAGGTCTACGAGATGGAGCACGGGCGCAAGCCCGGCAAGCGGCCAGAGGAGACGCCCACCGGGGCGATCCGGGAGACGCTCGCCTGGACGAAGCGCGACCTGCCCGTCTTCGACAAGGCATGGGCTCTCTACTACGCCGACGAGTACGAGCGGCCTGGCGAGTTGACCCTGCTGGACGGCGGTGCGTCTTGAACGTCAACGACCACATCGCCCTCATGTTCGGCCGATCCCAGGACGGCTCGTACAAGGTGCCCGCCGATCTTTCCGGCAGGACCAGCGAGATCCTGCCGCTCATCGAGCAGATCGCTGAGGCCCGTGGCGAGACCCCGGATGAGGTGCTGTCACTGGACTGGATCTCCCTGTTGGAGAGCTGGCTGTGCTCGGTGGTCCGCACTGAGGCGATGCAACTGCGCCTGTACGCCCGGCGCAACAGCTTGGACCACCTGGAGTTGACGCTCGCTCAGGCGATGGCCGAGCAGGCGCTCAAGAGATTCAGCGAGGGCGCGCCGTGACCGCCGCCGAGCGCTGGACCGCCGCCTACATGACGGCCGGCCTGTCGGTGCGGGTCTCCGAACTCGATGCTCTTGACGCCGCCGACTACACGGACTGGTTCGTCCCTCCGCAGCGCACGCCTACCCCCTGACCTGCAAGGAGCCCCCATGTACCGCTTCAACGGCGCCCACCACAAGGGCTACATGAAGACCGTCCGCGAGGAGAAGCGCTGGGAGGCGGAGGAGCGAAACGCTCGCACGCCGAAGAAGCGCACCCGCGCCTACCGCGAGAGCGGCACCGCGAGCAGCAAGCAGACCGCGTCCCGCAAGCCCTGACGTAAGAGGCCCCGCCGGACGGAACCCGACGAGGCCGAGACCAACCCGCTCGAGAACGACTGATCGAGAGAGCAGGAGAGTCAGTGACCAAGGTACTTGAAACCCTCGCCGCCTACACCCAGGCCAACGCGCTGGACACGGGCGGAGGCCACCTGAGGACGGCGCTGCTGGCCGCAGTCCTGGTGGACCGCCACGAGGTCGACCCCGGCGAGGCGATCGCACTCGCCCGCTACGACGCCTTCGACTCGCGGGTCCGTGAGGCCGGCAACGAGGTTGAGCGGCTCATCAAGGAAGCACGTCGTGCGGTTCTGGCCGCCGAGATGGGCGAAGAGGTGCCTGCGTGAACGTCGAGACGAGACTCCAGGTCGTTGCCCGCCCGTCCGTGCTTGAGGTCGCCGTCCTGCACCTGCCCGCCGGTTCGGTCGCTGTCGTGGAGCACCTGTTCGGGGTGCGCGAGTACGAGACGCCGCTGCCCGACATCGAGTGGTGGGCGGTCGTCCCCGGCAACCGGGACGCCATCGCGTGGGGTGCGGTGCCGTGCTGGTACGGGTCGCTGCGAGGTGTCCGGAACGGGCGCCTCCGGCTGGACCGCGATGCCTGGCATGAGGCGGCACGACTGCTGAGGTCGGCGCCGGTCGTGTACGTGGCCTACGAGCAGGTGCGGCACTACGGGTCGTGGCGGTGGACCGCCGTGTCCGCGTCGGTGGCCGGTCTCGCCGAGAAGGCGGGAGCTAGTGCATGAGCGACTACCGAGAAAGCGCTGAGGCGTTCGCCCGCGACACCGCCGGGCACGAGATGACGGTCCTGCTGGACCAGGGCCTTCACCGGCACCTGCGCTTCCAGAAGCCCAAGAGCGGCAACTGCTGGTTCGAGATCGTCACGTGGCCGGGCAGTCTCGCCATCCGGGGAGACATCGACGGCGGCTACATCTTCACCCGCACCACGGACATGTTCGAGTTCTTCCGCAGGTCCGGCCACAACGACACCATCAACCCGGGCTACTGGGCGGAGAAGACCGAAGGCGGGCGTGACGGCTGCCGGTCGTACTCGGCGGACCGTTTCCGTCAGCGTGTGGCGGAGTACTTCGACGCCCATGCGGAAGACGACGCCTTCGAACGTGCTGTCGTCAAGCTGAAGGAACTCGGCCTTGACGGCGACAACCTGGACGCTCTGCCCAAGGCTGCTGCTGAGGAGTGCGCCAGGGCGACCGCCGCCCACATGAAGGCCGTCCGCGAGGCGTTCGACAAGACGATCGACGGGTTCTGGGCCGAGTACAACGTCGAGTACGAGGACGAGGCACGTAACGCGCTGAACTCGTTCGACTTCTACGACAACCCGGACGACCGCTACGACCCGGAGAAGCGGCCTGACTTCGAGTTCTGTAACACATGGGACTGGGATTTCAAGGATCCCGGCTACTGGTTCCTGTGGTGCTGCCACGCGATCGCGTGGGCGATCCGGCAGTACGACGCCGCGAAGTCCGCCGACAAGGCGGAGGTGGCGCATGCCTAGGCGCGATCTCCAACGCCTCATCAACGGCCACGACTGGTACGGCTTCCTCGCCTTGGACAACTTCGACGAGGTCGTCAGCCGCATCAAGATGATGATCGGCAACGGCCAGCCGTACACGTGGGTGGCGACCAACGAGGCGTTCGGCCTGCGCGCCGAAGTGCGGGCCAGCATGGTCGCCGAGAAAATCAGCGTCGAAACGTCGCCGCACGACGACGGCACGCCGCGAGGGCACGTGTGGGTGTGCGACACCTACGGCGTGTGGGGGGTGTCCACCACCGCTCCCGACCAGGCGTCCGCCCGGGACGGCGGCAAGTCCACCTGTGTCTTCCTGAACTTCGAGCGCACCTGCTACGGCGAGAAGCTGACGATCGAGCATTACGTCCTCGCGGGTGACCGGGTGTGCTGGGTGATCGCCCTTGAGGCGGCTCGGGACGGTGCGTCATGAGCACCACGAGCCTGACCACGAACGCCTACCAGGTGGCGAAGTACCTGCCTCGCGAGGGCGGGACGGTCTACGTGGTCGTCTCCTACCAGGGGCGTCGGCGCGGACGCGCGACGACCACGTTCGCCGCCTACCGGTACGAGCCCGCCACCGGATGGCAGTGCGTCAACGACTCCTGGACGTCCCTGGACGCTGCGGTCGAGGAGGTGGCCGACGTACACCGGTTCGCGCCGCTGGAGTACCCGCCGCTGATCAGGATCCTCGCTGACGCGATCGGACAGGCGGAGGCGGTCACGTGATCGGCGACTGGATGACGGTTAACGCCACCATCACCCGCATCTGGACCGAGACCGGCGTCCTGTACGGCATCACCGAGGTGCGTGGCCTCAGTAGACGCACTGGGCGGTCAGGCCTCCGGGTCGAGGACTCCCACGAGCACACGCGGGTGCTGGAGCGGTCCGTGAACGACCACATCGCCTGGCTGAACGCCAGCAAGACGAAGCGGCCCGCGAGCCGCAGAAGCCGGGCCGGAACCACCCGCAAAGTTAAGGGAGACAGCGTCTGATGGCGATCGATTCCAACTACAACGAGGTCGCGGCCCGCATCGTCGAGGCGCGCAAGAAGTACCCGGACGGAGTCCTTCAGCCGTACGACCCGGCGACCCCCTATCGGATCGAGACCATCGGGGAGAAGTCGTTCATCGTCTACACGGCCGCGTTCTACCGGACGTCGGACGACCCGCGGCCGGGTATCGGCGTCGCGTGGGAGCAGTTCCCCGGCAAGACGAGCTTCACTCGCGACTCGGAGTTGATGAACGCCGAGACCAGCGCGTGGGGCCGGGCTCTGGTGGCCGCGTTCGCCGCGGACACCAAGAAGGGCATCGCCACATCGCTGGAGATCCGTAACCGCGAGGCGGAGCGGGAGCAGCCGCGCGAGCCGAAGTGGCAGGACCCTGGCGAGCAGCTCGTCACGAAGGCTCTGCTGGCCCGCCTTGGCCGCCAGTTCGCAGCGCTCGGCGTGGTTGGCCGCGACGAGGGGCTGATGACGATCGGCGCGCTGATCGACGTGACCGTGTCGTCGACGAAGGAACTGACGAACGCCCAGGCGCAGCAGCTCATCGAGAAGCTCGACCCGCTGACCAGATCCGAGGATCCCGCCGCCGCCCTCGCTGAGGCGCTGCGGCAGGCAATGGCGGGGGAGGCCACCGATGACGCCGCGTGAGGCCGCGTTCCGGGTGGCCGTGCTGGACACGCTGTCGAAGCGTGTCAGCGCTGCCCTCGCTGCGGCCCGCACGGAAGCGGAGCCGCTGTTCGCCGTCGCGCACGAAGCTGGCTTTCCCCAGGTGGAGATGAAGCTGCCGTCCGGTGAAACGGTCGGCAAGGTGTCCATCAAGGCAGGCGAGGAGTCGATCATCATCGACGAGGCCGCCTTGTTGAAGTGGGTGGAAGCAAACTGCCCGGAGGAGATCGAACAGACCGTCTCCACCGCAGCCCTGTCCAAGCCTGACGTGGCGGCTTACGTCCGCAAGCTGCACCCCGATCTGGTGTCGTCGCGGATCCGCCCGGCCTACCGGACGAAGCTCCTCACGGAGATCACGGATGACGGCGAGTTGGTCAACGAGACCACGGGCGAAGTGGTCAAGGTCCGCGAGGCCAACACGGAGGCACCTACCGGCGCGTTCGTGCTCTCCTTCGAGCGGGCCGGCAAGGGCAAGCCAAACGGCCGTGACCGGATCGCGAACGCCTGGCAGACCGGAGAACTGTCGATCACAGACCTGCTCCGCCCCGCCCTTGAGGCGGGTGAGGGTCAGTGACCTACTCCTCGCTGCCTCCCAGAAAGAAGCCGCTGCGGAACAAGACGCCGCTACCTCCGAGCGGCCCCATCGTGCGGAAGACGGAGATGCCTCGCGGCGAGGGCTTCCAAGCCTCGGGCAACCTCAGCCGGAAGACGGACCTGCCCAAGCAGTCGAAGAAGCGCCAGCGAGAGAACCGCGAACGCCGCGCCATGAAGAACGAGATGTTCCCGGACGGCACGCCTCCGTGCATCGTCCCATGGTGCGGAAGGTGGGCTGAGGATCTCCACGAACCGCTCACCAGGGCTCGCGGTGGGTCGATCACGGAGCAGGACAACGCCGTTCCAACGTGCCGCCGCCATAACGGAGAACTTACCGAGGAGCCGGCGTGGGGGTACGAGCTGAACCTGCTCGTCCACGAGTGGGACCGGCGGACGTACGCGGAGGTTGCCGCTGACCGGCGTGACGCGATGGACCGGTGGCATGCGGAGAACTCGCGGGAGGCGTCGTGAACATCGACGTCCTGACGTGGGAGGACGACTGCCCGGCGTGCGGAGCGGACGGTCCTTACCGGTGGAACGGCGAGGAGTTGGGCTGCCTGTCCTGCGGTACGCCGCGAGAAGTCGACCCTGAGCTGATCGCGTCGGTGCTCGGCATGGAGTTCTGCAAGTGGTGTCGCGAGGAGCGGCCCGCCGGCCACACGTGCCGGACCGAGGAGCCCCGGTGTGAGGACCCGACCCGCCTCGACCGGTGCGGTATCTGCCGTACGGACCTTGATCTGCAGGCGATGGATCTCGCCCGCCGTGAGGCAGAGGCGGCTCGACGCCGGGACGCATCCCTGTACGGCCCTTCCGACTCTGACTGTCCCGCCTAGGAGACGCCCCGTGTTCATGCCCCACACCAAGTGGCCCAACGGCTGCGTCGTCCTGGCCGCCCTGGTCGCCGTCGCGATCGTCGCCGTCATCGTGACCGCCGTCCTCTACCTCGCCGCGTAGGAGGCAAGCCGTGACACCGAGCCCTGAGCCCGACAGGGGCCGAGGCGGATTCGTTGCTCTGGCTCTCGGCTTGGGCGGGGTCGTCCTCGCTGTCCTGCTGCTTGTCGTCGCGCTCATGACCGAACACCTGCCCGCCTAAACCCCCAGGAGATTCCCATGACGTACGTCGATGACCTGTACGAGCCGAACGACCGAGAGCCGGACGAGGACGAGCGGTGGGCGCCGGGCGTGGTCCCGATCAACCTGGACGACGTTGAGAAGCGTCTGGCCAGGCTGGAGCCGCTCCTGCCGCCCTCTGGCCTGGTGCGCGAGGACGACAAGCAGGACATGGAGGACTTGCGGGAGCTGATCGGCCACGACGTGCCCGGCCTGATCGCTGACCTGACCGCCGCCCGCGAGCGGATCGCCGGCTTCGAGGCGCTGGAGAAGCGCGAGGAGTGGGCGGTCACCCCGAGCCGGGACGGCACCCCCGACGACGGGGTTGGCGTCTCCTGCAACGACAAGGCGGACCAGGCCGCGTGGCTCGCTCGGGTCAATGGCGCCCAGGCGTGGCGGCGGAAATTCTCCGTCCACCCGTGGGAGCAGATCGACACCGACGCCCCGTTCTGATCGTCCCTCCGCCGCTGGCCCCGACCTATCGGGGGCGAGGCCAGCGGCGGCAAACCCTCAACGAACAAGAGGAGCGTCCTCAAATGAGCGTGACCCTGATGCAGCCGCCGGACGACGAATCACCGTTCGACAAGATCCGCCGTGAAGGCGTGCAGGGCGAGTACTGGCTCGCCCGCGACCTCATGAAGCTGCTCGGCTACACCAAGTGGGAGCGCTTCGCCGCTTCCATCGAGCGGGCCTACCTCGCCGCCCAGAACTCCGGCCTTGACCCTGACCAGGCGATTTCCCGGCTCCGGGAAATCGGACAAAGCGGCGGCGCCAGGGTGGACTACTGCCTCAGCCGCTACGGCTGCTACCTGGTGGCGATGAACGGCGACCCGCGCAAGGTCGAGATTGCTCAGGCTCAGACGTACTTCGCGGTCAAGACCCGTGAGGCCGAAGCGGCGCAGGCTTCTGCACTGGCCGCCGCCGAGAAGGTCGCCGCCTTGCCTGCGCCCGAACCTGTTGAGCCGACCACGTACCCGCTCGTTGACGTGATCGTCCTCATGCGGCAGCGGTTCGGTGTCCGTGTCCACCTGAATGACCTGACCCGAATCCTGCGAGCGGGCAGCGTCCTACGCCAGGACGGCCGGCCATCCGCCGACTTCAGTCACCTGTTCTGGCTGAAGAAGAACGGCACCTACGAGGTGTTCGAGCACACCATCGCGCCGCTCTACCACATCTACGAGTCCACGAAACTGCGCCTGGAGATGGCCGCTCAGAGCGCGTTGCGCATGGACCCTCCCGGCTGGCCTGAGCTTCCCCTGGAAGGCGGTGCGTGATGGCCGACCGCTACCGCTGGCAGCCTCACGAAGTCGAGGCGATTCGCTGGATGGGCGAGGACAACTGCGCCGAAGTGTTCGCGTTCGCCGGCCTGAACCACGACGACTGGGCGGATGAGACGGACCACTCGGTCCTGCATTTCGAGTCCGGCGACGGCGGCCACGCGACCGCCCGGCACGGCGACTGGCTGGTCAAGGGAGGCGACGGCCACGTCTTCGTCTGGGACGACCCGTCGTTCCGCTCCCGCGTCGAGCCCCTCCCTGAGCCTGCCGGACCGGAAGCGAACTACCACGACTCCGTGAACCACCTGCGCGGCGACCTGATGAAGGGCAGCGCCCGCTGGGAGAAGGTCGTCGACGAGTACGCGGGCAGGTCCGGCAAGGCGGAGACGACGGCGTTCGCGGCAGCCCTGATGGCGGGCTCGTACAGCTACACCCTCTCCGCGATCATCGGCTACGCCCGCAAATATGGGGCCCACGTCGCCCACGATCTGGCGTTCGAGGCTGACGAGATCCTCATGAACGGCGACTTCGAGGCGATGAACGCCGACGTCATCGCCTCCTCAGCCGACAGTCTGCCGCTGCCTGAGGGCGTGACCGTCGATGCGACGCAGGGTTCGCACGGGGAGCCCGGCGCGCACTGGCGTTGCGCCGAGCACCGGCACTCCGGCACATGGACCGACCACGAAGACAACGCGCTCGCGGCTCGGGCTGACGCGATCGCCCACCTGGACCGTCTGCACGACGGCTGGCGGACCGCTCACGAGCACGTCGAGCAGGCCCCGTAGCAGTTCCCCCGCCCACCTCCGGGTGGGCGGTGCTCCACCGAACCGAACGTCTGACGCAGGAGAACCAGTGACCAACCCGTTTCCCGCCGTAGACCAGGCCAACCTCCGCACCCTCACCGACTCTGGCATCGCCCACTACCGCAAGCTGAACGAACGCGACGAGAAGGAACTGGACCTGCTGCGCACCGAACGCGCCCGGCTCTCCGCCGAAATCTCCTCCGTCGATGAGGTGATGGCGGACCTGCACGAGACGATCGGCCGGCGTCAGGCGAAGATGCGCGGCGACGTCATCGCCCAGCTCCCGGCGGGGTCGGTGCCGCCGCTGGAGGGCGGGCCGGGCGACCCTCGCGTGCATCAGGGGACCTGGGACGGGTTCGCGGCGAGCCCGGACTTGTCGCCGGACCCGGACGCGAACCTGGAGCGGCTCAGCGAACTGCACGACGCCCAGAACGCGCGAGAGGGCGCACGGTGACCGCGATACATCGGGTGGCCCGCTTCCTGGGGCTGATCCCGTCCCGGCATCCGGCAGGTTCGCTGACGGGCTGGTCGTGCCAGGCCCGTATCCGCCGCGAGGCGTTCGACGACTTCTCTCGGACTCGCAGCGCCCCTCTCGGGATCTTCCCGATGGCCGCCCCTGACTACCCCTCCTACTCCCCGAAGGATGCCGCATGAGGCCCCTCGACAAGATCGTCCCCTATCCCATGAACGGGAAGGACGCCACCGCCGACGCGATGGCCCGCCACTTCACCGCCTTCGCCCAGCTTCACTGGCGGCTCGCGGCCGACCACCCCGACGCCGACCAGGCCCGCCAGTCCATGAACATGACCATCGCCTATTACGGGCTCGCCTACCTGCTGCGGGAGATGCCCGCACGCGACGGAGACCGGGTCGCCAAGGAGCTGTGGGAGACGTGGGACGACGGCATGGGCGTCGGCGTGAACCTGTGGGGCTGGCTGGAGGAGTACGGCATCGACCCGAAGGCGATCGGCGAGATCGCCGGGCAGGTTACGGACGTCAACCCGCAGGCCGGCACTCAGGCCGGGACGGGCGGTGCGGCATGAGCTACGAGAGCCGCGCCTACGACAACGAGCACGGCGACCCCGTGGTGGTGCTCATTACGACTGGTACCCACGATGTGTCCCGCCTGGTGAACTTGCTGGCCGGTAGCCGGTTGGCGCTGTGCGAGCACGTCGGCGTGTCGGAGGAGATCCTCCGCCAGGTGAAGCGCCACAGCGGCGGCAAGGCAGCACTCAGGCTGCTGGCCGCACACGGCGGCCCGGACCTCAGCAAGGTGCCCGCCAAGTACACGGCGACCGGCTTCGGCACCACGACCACGGAGGACACAGGCCAGGTCGTCCTCAACATCGACACCACTGACGGCCCGGTGCACATCGACCTCGGGACCGAGTTCGCCGAGCCGATGGGTCTGTTGCTCCTCGACGATCCGGCCCACAGCGATGGCGTGTTCTGCTCGGACGACGACACGGCTGGTGCGGCATGAGCGACATCGCCCCGTACGACATCGCCCACGTGATCGGCGTGCTCCTCGACCGTACACAGACCAACGAGGGTGGCGTGATCGGCGCGAACGTCCTGGACGAGGTCCTGCACATCGACCTCACACATCGCGACGGGGACAAGGACCACTTCCGGGCGGTCGTCGTCGAGGGCGAGACGGACCCGATCGTGCTGGAGCGCCCCGCCGAGCCCGGCAACGATATCGGCGGTAGAGCCGAACCGGGCATGGTCGTCATCGACGATGAGTGCCCCGCCTGCGATGTGGAACTCCACTGGTCGTGGACGCCCGAGGAGGCTCGCTCGCTGGCCGCCCACTACGCCGCGCTCGCTGACGAGGCTGACCGCCTGGCCGCTCAGGCTCAGACAGGCGGTGCCCAGTGATCGACCAGACCGTCTACCGCACCCGTGACGAGAGCGTCCTGTCCGCCTGGCGCGACGCCGAACGGCAGGTCGCCGACTGGCGGACACGCTTCGACGCAGGCTGCGTGAGCCTCGGCATTGACCTGACTCAGGTGATCGCCAACACGTGGAGCGGGCGCATCAAGGGCGTCCGCCACACCGTCGGCGACCCGATCCCGGATGGGTGGCGCTACGACAAGCGCGAGGGCCTGCTGATGCCCGCGCTGAGGACGCCCGCTGGACGCCGTCTGGCAATGGTCCTGGACGGCCTGAAGCGGCCCATGCCTGCTGACGAACTGCCGGGCATGCCGTACGTCCACCTGACTGAAGGCGGGCTGGTCCGGGTTACGGCGCGGCTGATGGGCGACGGAGCCCTGTACGCCGAGTGGCCGTGCCGCATCTCGGAGAGTCACGGAGTGGACCTCACGATCTGGGAGCCGGTCAAGCTCTCCGAGTACTACGCGGCGAGGGAAGCCGCTGACGAGGCCGAGCAGGCAGGCCAGAACGGCGGCCAGTCATGACCGCCCTCAACGACCTGATGCCTCCCTACCCCAGAGCCGAGCAGGACGTGACCGCTGACGGTCTGGCCCGCCGCCTGATGGTGGAAGCCCACGCCGACCGGGTCCGGGCCGCCTCCTACCACCAGGTGGCTGAGCCGGCACCGGCGGAGGCGAGCGCCTACCACTACGCGAACGCCTCGGCGACGGCCGGATACGCCGCCTCGCTCTTCCTGACGCGCCTGGCTGAGATCGCCCCCGCCCTGGCGGACGAGATGGCTCGCGCTGTGTGGCGGAGCTGGGAGGACGCGCCTCTCACCGAGTGGACGTGGGCTGCCCTTCAGGAGCTCGGCATCGACCCCGCCCAGGTGACCGAGGCCGTTCGGGCTGAGCAGTCCGGGGGTACACCGTGAACGCCCGCGACCACTTCGCTTTCGCCGCTGCTTTCGCTGCCGCCGCTCTGGTGTGCTTCGGTGCCACGCTGTGGGCCGTCATCGACGTGCTGTCGCGCCCGTTCTCGTGGCAGCCCGTGCTGACTGTCGCTTTCGGGGCCGCCACGACGGCTGTCCTCACCGCGCTGACGGTGTCCTCCCGCAAGAAGGGCCGCCGCGCTGCTGAGGACGAGCGTCAGGGCGGTGCCTGGTGACCTCCTCCGACCAGATCTCCCCGCAGCACCTCACCGAGATCAAGGCGCTCATCGAACGAGCCCACATCGAGATCGGAGAGGTCGCCGAGCAAGGCCCCCACAACCGCTGGCGGATGCACGTCCCGGCCGATCCAAGCAGGGACACCGACCTCGTCATCTCCGAGGCGCTGAAGGGCGCTGAGGACCTCGCCGCTGAGGTGGGTCGCCTCAACAAGTACATCGACTCGATCGACCGGCTCAACGAGGTGGCTGACGCTGACTGGAAGCAGGAGGTTGATCGCCTCACGTCGGTGGCGCACAACCAGGCACGCATGATCTCCGAGATCACCGCCGCGTGCATGGCTGCCGAGGCCGAGGTGGAGCGCCTTCGCACTCCTCCGCCTCCGGGCGAACTGCGCGGGCTGGACACGATGTGTGCCGCCCTCCACGCGGCCACCGAGACCGACCCCGTGGTGAAAGAGGTCGCGTGGCGCACCTTCGCTCTCATCCGCGCCCACCGCGAGCAGGGCGCCGAGGTGGACCGCCTCAACACCCTGCTCGCCGAGGTTCGTGAGGACGCACTCCACCTGGACCTGGAACTGAAGGGCGCACACGAGAAGGCTGACACGCTCGAGGCCGACCTCGGAGCGCTCAGAGATGCGTTGAAGGCCGCGCTCGAAGAAGGCGACACCGAGGCTGTGGTGGCCGCCGCTCGCAAGGCGGTGGCTCCGTGAACGCCTGGGAGAACCTTGAGCTTTTCGCCGCGTTTCTGAACGGCGCCGCCGGATCCTCGTGGCTCCTCGCCGCCGCCGTGATCGTGGTCATCCTGGTCGGCGTCGCAGTCCCGTGGACCTGGAGCCGGTTCTGCCGGCTCCGCTCCGTGCAGGAGATGGCGGAACCGGCCCACAACCCGGACCTGGACCGCTGGGAAGCCGCGTGGCGCCGCAAGCAGGAGGACGACCGTGGGTGACTTCGTCCTGTACGCACTCGCCGCCATCGGCGCCTTCGTCGTGGCGCTGGCCGCGGCGCTCACGATCCTGCTGCTCCTGGGGTCGGCCAAGGTCCGCGTAACCCGCGACAGGCCGCTGCCGAACTCGGACCTTCCCGCGCTCGACCCCGCCACGTTCAAGGCGTTGCACGACGACATCGCCGCGTTCGAGGACGGAGAGAAGCCGTGACTGACCTCCGCTCCTGCTGCCAGAAGGCGTTCATCGACCGGGAGACGCCCGAGGAGCACTTCCCTCGCTGTACAGCCCGCGATGAGGACCCGCAGACCGAGGCGTTGTTCGACCCGTTCACGCCCGCCCCCACCCTCCTGGACGGTCCCACACGGACAGGCGGTGACCGAGATGCCTAAGCCTCCTCTCACCTACTACGGCGGTAAGACCACGCTCGCCGACAAGATCGTGCGCCTGCTGCCTGCCCACGAGCACTACGTGGAGCCGTTCGCCGGGTCACTGGCGGTGCTGCTGGCCAAGCCGCCGTCCCGGATGGAAACCGTCAACGACTTGGACGGCGAACTCATGAACTTCTGGCAGATCCTGCGGGACAGGCCGCTGGAACTTGAGCGGGTGTGCGCCCTCACTCCACACGGACGGCAAGAGCACGAAGCCTCCTACGACCTCGACGCCTGCGACGAGTTGGAGCGCGCCCGCCGCGTCTGGGTGCGGCTGAGCCAAGGCCGTGCCGGAACCCTGCGCAAGACAGGCTGGCGCTACTACGTCGACCCCGGCGGGTCGTCCTCGTCGATGCCCCGATACCTGGCGGGCTACGTCGAGCGGATGGCGGCCGCCGCTGAACGTCTGGCCATGGTGACGCTCGAATGCCGCCCGGCCGCCGATCTGCTCGCGGCCTACGGCAAGCACGCCGAGGTGCTCCTGTATGTGGATCCGCCCTACTTGGGGTCGACGAGGGCGCGCAACTACCGGCACGAGCTCGGTGGCGAAGCAGAGCACCGAGACCTGGCCGCGCACCTCGACGCCTGCGCCGCGGCGGTGGTGCTGTCCGGTTACCACTCGCCGCTGTACGACGAGCTGTACGACGGCTGGCATCGGGTCGAACTCGAGGCCTTCACCGGCCAGTCCACCGGCTACCAGTCCCGTACTGAAGTCCTCTGGTCGAACCGTCCTTTCCCGAACACCACTCCTTCGCTGTTCGACACGGAGGTGGCCCATGCCTGAGATCCCCCTGTCGCTTCCCCCACGGAGAGGAGCAGAGCACCGTGGCTGACCTCATCAGAGTAGATCGCGACGCCCAGCAGGCATGGCAGGGAAGCAAACTCCTGTCGCTGACCTCGATGGAGTTCAAGCTCCTCGTCTTCCTGACCGAGCGCGCCGGCCAAGTCGTGTCGATGAAACAGATCCTGGCAGGGGTGTGGCGGACCGAGTGGATGGGCCTGCGCAAGTCGCTGACCACCACGTTGGTCAGGCTGCGCCGCGAACTCGGTGACGACGCCCAGCACCCCATCTACATCACCACGATCCGGTACGAGGGGTGGCGGTTCGAAGCCTCGATGGTCACCCCCTCGGAGACCCGCACGGTCGACATCGACGGCCGCCGCTACGACGTCCTGCACTGGGAGAAGCACCCCTTCCAGGGGTCGACGGCCACGTTCACACTCCACGCCCGAGAGGTGATGCCCGATGGCCGGCGTTGAGTGGAGTTGGCAGCGGGATGCCGCCTGCCGGGGCGAGGACCTGCACCTTTTCTTCGGCCGCGACGGCGAAAAGTACGGCGCCCGGATGGTGCGCGAGCAGAAGGCGATCGCCATCTGCGAGGGCTGCCCGGTGGTCCGGTCGTGCCTGCTTGCCGCGTTCGAACGTAAGGAGGACACGGGCGTTTGGGGCGGGCTCGGCGAGGCGGAGCGCGCCTTGAGGAGGCGCTCCTGGCTACGGTCGGCCGCCTACGGCAAGCGAGCCGACAGCCAGACCGTGAACACCCCGGCCGACAAGCGCTGCGCGGGATGCGGGACGACGAAACCGGCCGCCGACTTCCCGAAGGACCGCCGCCAGACGGACGGCCTCAACCGGACGTGCAAGGAGTGCGCCAACAAGGCCGGCAAGGCGAACCGGGACCGGCAGCGTGCCGCGGCGCAGGCGGTGGCGTGATGGCCGATCACCCGCACGGCAACCCGAACCGGTACCGGTACGGCCCCGACGAGAACGACCAGCCTGGGAAGGGCTGCCGCTGCCGCTCGTGCACGGCAGCGAACACGCGGTCGATGAACATGTACCGGCTGGCGCTCGCCACCGGACGGCACCAGCGTGACGTTGACGCCAAGCCGGTACGTCGGCACGTCCGCAAGCTGCAGGCGGCCGGCATGGGCACCCTGCGGATCGCCCAACTTGCCGGGGTGAGCCACCAGGTGGTCAGGGCGTTGCTGTACGGGGTGCCCTCAATTGGGCTGCCTCCGACTCGACGGCTGCGTCCTCGGAATGCAGCCCGTCTGCTGGCCGTCCGCCACGGCCAGTTGCCGCCCGCAGGCTATGTGCCGGTCGCGGGTTCACGGCGGAGGCTGCAGGCGCTGTGCCTGAAGGGCTGGCCTGTGCATGTCCTCGCCGCGGAGGGCGGCATGTCGGTGGACACCCTGCAGCGGCTGACCAGCTCGTCCTCGCAGACACGCATGGAGGTGGAGACGGCCCGCAAGGTGGCTGAGGTGTTCAAACGGCTGTGGAAGGTCGACCCGGCCGCCGCCGGCGTGCCTGCCGCGACGGTGGCCCGGCTGCGGGGCCTCGCGGCGGCCAAGGGGTGGCTGTCTCCGCTGGCGTGGGACGACATCGACAACCCGGCCGAGAAGCCCCGGGGCGTTCGGCGGGTGGCGTCATGACCCGGACCAAGGCCCGCGAGTGCGGCACGAAGGTCCGCCACCCGTCCCGCTCCCACGCCCTGGAGCACCTGCACCAGTTGCTGAACAAGGGAGCTTCCCCAGCGCTGATGCATGTGTACCGGTGTCGCGGCTGCTTGTCCTGGCATGTGGGTCACCGTCGAGGCCGGAGGAAGCGGTGACCGGCCGGGCGTCTTCCTGGCCGGTAGCCGGCAAAAGGTCAGGAGTCCGCGGGCTCGGGCGGCGCGATGCCGGCGTCGCGGGCGGCGACCTGGAAGCGCCGGATCTGCTCGCGCGTCAGCTTCAGTTCGGCGGCGACGTCCTTCTGTTGGACGGTGCCGGCGTTGCGGGCGAGCAGAATCTCTCGGCCGAGTTGCGCTTGGGCGTCGGCGATCAGCTTCTTGGCCTGGGCTTTGGCGTCGTCGAGAGCGGTCTTCGCATGTCGGATGCCGGTCATGGGGTCGGACACCTTTCCATAATCGCACCTCTGTTGAGGCCAACATATCAGAGGCCCCAATCGTTCAAGCCTCAAGCTGATATGCCTCAAAAGAGTTGGCATAAGATGGGCGAACCAGGCACCTCCCCATCAACCTCAGGAGCCCAAGTGGCCGTCAGCAAGCGCCTGCGTCACGAGATCTTCCGCAGGGACAACCACACCTGCCAGAGCTGCGGGGCCAAGGCGCCCGACGTGAAACTCCAACCCGACCACGTCGTCCCTGTCGCGCTCGGCGGCTCCGACGATCCGTCCAATCTGCAGACCCTTTGCGAGGACTGCAACGGCGGTAAGTCCGCTACTCCTCCAGACGCCTCAACAGTGGCGAAGGTCGCTGGCGACGCCGAGCGGTGGGCACAGGCGATGCAGGTCGCGGCCGACAATCTGACTGACGAGCATCGGATCCGACTCGAAGCACGGACTGCCTTTGACGCCAAATGGACTGGGTGGAGCGAGGGTCGACCTCCGCTTCCTCGCCCATCCGATTGGGAGGGGTCGGTAGACGACTTCATCAGGGCCGGGTTGCCGCTGCCGGTCCTGCTCGACTGCATTGACATCGCCATGTCTAAACGGCACATCCCAGCCGCAGGGGTGTTCAAGTACATGTGCGGGGTCGCCTGGAAAGAGGTGCGAAAGCTGCACTCGGCGGCGCGGATTGTCGTGGGCACCGAAGGCTCCCAGAAGGTCGCCCCGGCGGACATCGTCTCTGAGTTGCCCGGCCGCGACGAGATCGTGAGCGGCATCCTTTCTCTTCTCTCCGATGATGAGAAGGAGGACGTCGGCCTCGACGAAAGGGAGATGGCTAGCCTCTCCGAGGACGGCGAAGACCAGATCGTTGAGGTGGTCGACGCCGTCCTCAGGAGTCTGCGGGCGGATACGGCATGGCTTGCATCATCAGCGATCGAACTGCTCGAAAACCTCCCTGACGGTATCGGCGAATACGCCATGAAGATCGCTCGGTTTCGGCTCTACGACCAGTACGAACTCGCGAACTTCACCCGACAGCGCTTTGCCGACATGGCCATGGGATACGCCTCCCGCCTCTTGCAGGTGCGAGATGCAGAACGCAGCCTCAGCTCCGTCACTCCGGAGGCCCGTGGCGAGTGGATCGCGTACGCCAGGGCACTGCATGACACTCACCCTCGCGACGGTTGGTACAGCGAGATTGAGGCCGATACAGCCATCATCCACGCTGCAACCTGCGCCGAGATGCTCGGCGACAGCGATTACCGTCACGTCAATATGTGCGGCAGCCATGGCGAGCACATCCGCGTGTGTCCGCGGGCGGCCCAGTACAGGGTCTACATCGCCGAACTGGATTGCTGCGCGCCCGATCTCGAAGCGACTCACCAGGGCCACCGGCTCTGCGAGCACCACATGGCGCTCATGGTCGACGGCAACCACTTCAACCGGCAAGGCGAGCGGCTCACCGCGCGCGCGTTCAAGGAACTGGACGACGAATAGATGACCTGGTTCAAGGTGGACGACTCGTTCTACGACCACCCGAAAGTCTTCGACGCCCCCGACTGCGCCGTGGCGTTGTGGGTCCGCGCCGGCTCTTGGTCTGCACGCAACCTGACCGATGGTCACGTGCCGACCAAAATGCCCGCGCGGCTCTGCGACGACCCCGAGACGGCGGTCAGGGAACTCGTTGACCGCGGGCTGTGGCGGCGAGCGAAGGGCGGCTACCAGTTTCACGACTGGACCAGTTTCCAGCCAAGCAAGGAAGAAGCGACTGCGGCGAAGGAGAAAAAGTCATCGGGTGGTCGCATCGGGAATCATCGCCGCTGGCACGTCAGCAGAGGAGTTCTGGACCCCGAATGCCCTTACTGCCAGGGCAAACAACCATCGGGTAACCGATCGCGATCCGATCGCATAACCGATGAGGCATCCGAATCGGGGCCGAATCCCCCCGTCCCGTCCCGTCCCGAAGGGACAGGGACGAATACAACTGGTCAGTCTTCTTCCCGCCGTAATGCGCCCGCGTGGGCAGAAGACGACGACTCCATTGATCTCGGCATCGTCGAACTCCTGGCGGAGTTGACGGGCCGGCAGATCTCCATCCTTGACGCCGCCGCGATCCGGCGGCGGATTCTCGGCGTCCGTGAGATCCGCACCAGTCGGTCCTCTTACGTGGCCGCAGCCATCGTGAACGACCCCAACAAGTTCATGCCGAACCGCCAGGAAGAGGGGGCGGACGAAGGCTCTCACCTGCGGCTCGTGCCCGACCGACCGGCCTGGTGCGGCCATTGCGAGAGCGACGCCTACCGCTGGCTGCTACTCGCCGACGACCGCTGGGCCAAATGCCCGGCCTGCAACCCGGACGCCAAAGACCCGTTCGCTTCGAAGGAGGTGTCGTGACCGATGCCCACGTCCAAGTTGGAGAACCCGCCCGAGATCCGACGGGCGGTGCCCGCCCTGATCGCCTTAGCCGCCAACGTCCGCCCTGACTGGAACGAGAGCGACCTGCAGAGCGCCATCGTGGCCGCGGCCACCGCGGGCTGGGACTGGCCGCGGGTCCTGGTCGAGGTGGTTCGCCTGCTGGTCGACCCGGACGGTTCGCCCCGGGACCTGCGCGAGGCGTCGAGGAACCCGCTCAAGGTGTCTCGCCCGCCGGAGCCGGGAACCGAGTCGCGCGGTGCCGAACTGGTGCGGCGGGCGATGTCCGGCGAGGAGGTGCCGTGACCGAGCCGTTCGCCGTGTTGGTGCGCCGCCGCCGCCGTGAGCGCGGCCTGACCCAGCAGCAGTTGGCCGATCTCGCCGGCGTGAGCCGCGGCACCATCCGCAACATCGAAGGCGGCATGCGGCCGTACGCGTCCACGGCCGCACAGATCGACGGCGCGTTCGATCGCTTCGACGAGTCCTCAGCCTTCGTGGCTCTCGCCAACGGGCCCGCGTTGGTGTTCGTCGCCGCCGACGGTGCGGCGCACGCGGTCGATAGCGACCGGTGGAACGCGGCGGTGCTGGCGCCGCGGGATCGGACTCTGCTCAAGGCGCTACTCGGCCATGCAACAACCCGGCTCTCTACCCCTCTGGAAGCACAGGAGACCCCGCGATGACGTACATCACCTTCGCCCACGGCGACGCCCAGGAGGCGCTGGAGCAGTTCCTGTCCGGCGACGACGACGGCCGGGACCGTGACGGCCGGCGGATCGCCCGCAACATCGCCCGGCCGGACGACTCCGGCCTGGCCGCGGTCATCGTGGACCCGGCCGAGTACGAGGAACTGCACGACGCGCAGGCCGCCCTGCGGGACTGGCTGACGCCGCGGCCCGACGACGACCCGGACGGGTACCGGCCGTTCCGGCATTCGCCCAAAGCGCAGGAGGACCGGCTGCTGCCGATCGGGCCGTTGCAGGATCCGCTCGCCCGCCTGCTGTGCGGCAGGCCGTTCGAGGAGCTGGAGGCGAAGGACCGCGACCGGGTGGCGGCGGCGGCGATGGTGTGCCTGCTGGACCTGAGGCTCGACCCGGACGACTCCGGGGCGGTCCCGGTGATGATGCACGCCCACAACGCCGAGCCGCGCGACGCCGCCCGGCCGTTGAAGTTGTGGCGGATCGCCTACAAGTCCGACGTGCACGGCCTGTACCTGCGGGTGTCCGCGTCCGGCTTCTTCGGTGAGGAGTGGGAGATCGTCACCGGCTCCGGCTTCCGGGTGGCGTCCGGGTTCTTCGGCCGTGACACGGCAGCCGCGGCCCTGTCCGCGATCGGCCGGGTGCTGCCGCAGGTCAACTGGATGACCGTCCGGGACGCCAGCGTGTTCACGCCCAACGCCCTCGACGCCCTCAGGCAGGTGTTCGCCCGCTACCGCGAGTCCGGCGTCAACGCGGCCGTGCCCGAACCGGAGCCCGTCACCGAGACGGCCGAGCCGGCGTGACCTGTCTTCCCGTCCCCGTCTTACCTGACCTCAAGGAGACCGACCGTGCTGAAGATCGACCTGCGTAGACGACAGGGCTTCGAACTCGCCAACACGGCCCGCCGAAACGAGAACCGCTCCCACTGGTACCGGCTGATCGGGATGCGCCGTTGGGTGCTGATCCTCATGGTCGCCGACGAGAACTTCGTCAGCGAAGCCGACCCGTCCAACGTCCCGCCCGAGACCATCCCGTAGGAGACCCCGAATGGCTGACACCAAGATCGCCCCGAACCCGTACAGCCCGTACGCCAACGCAGATCCGAACCTGCGGCACGCCTACCCGTCGTTCTTCGGCGCACTGCCGGACCCGGGCGTGCTGACCGTCACAGGCTGCCGACGGATGGCCGTGGTGGCGGAGAGCACGCCGCGCGACGTCATCGACGAGATGGCGGCGGGTCGCCTGCCCGAAGGCATGTGCCCGGTCTGCGTCAAGGCGGCCACCGAAGGCGAGCAGCACATCAGCTCCCTGCCCTGTCAGGCGTGCCGAGACTGTAGCGGCGACTCCAGCCAGGGCGAGCTGTGCGCTCTATGCCGCCAGGAGATGCACGACGAGTGGTGGCCGACTCGCGGGACCGAGCACGGGGGCGAGGTGTTCACCCGATGAGCGACATCCGGCCCGTCAACATCATCACCGCCGCGCTGCTGGCGCGGACCCTCCTCGACAGCATCGAGAACGGCGAACTGCCGGGCTCGCCGATCCGCCACCAAGGCGAGGAGATCTTTCTCCACACGACCGGTCAGGTCGAAGGCTGGCTGCGGACCTGCCTGGAGAAGGCAGGTCTGATCGAGCCCGTCGAGGACGACTGGGAGCCCCTGCCGGAGTCCGAGACCGCCCGGGAGGTGGGCATCCATGGCTGACACCACCGAGAAGACCGTCGCCGAAGAACTCCGAGAGGCTGCAGCGGGGCTGCGTGCGAATCCGCAGCGGCCCGTGGACGAGCCTCTCGCCTCCTGGCTGGAGTCCGCCGCCTGGGTCGCGCGGGAACACCCTCAGGACCCGGACTATGCGGGCCTGCCGGAGACGAAGTTCTGCACCGAATGCAACGACGAGGAGACGACCTGCGTCGCGTTCGTCGATCACGCTCTGGCCGTGGCTCGGGTTCTGAACGGCACCTCGCAGGAGGTGGACCGTGGCTGACACTCCCTGCTGGGTTCCGTCGTTCGCAGACGGGACGAAGGCTGTGGCGATGCCGGGAGCGTTCGTCGCGCACTACCCGAGCGAGCGGGCAGCCCGGGACGGGATCGCCCGGATCAACCCGACGGCTCCTGTCGCTCCCCGCCAACTGGACCAGCCATGCGTGATCGTCACCTGTGGCGGCTGCCTGGACACCTTCGACGGCGACTCCACCATCCACTTCGGGTCCGTTGAGGAAGCACACGCTGCGATCGGCGAGTGCACCGAGTGGAACCGGTGGACGGTCTTGCCGGATGGCGGCTACCTGTGCGACGTGTGCACCTGCGCCGCCGCGTCGGCTACGCAGGAGTGGGTGAATCCCACGCTTGAGGAGTGGGCCGAGGTGGCGCCTCGCCCGCCGGTGACGCCGCCCCGGATGGGCGAGGCGTTCACGCCGGTCCACGCGGACGCGGAAGAGGCCGCTTTGGGTGATCTGGCCGCGTTGACGGTCTCCAACGACCCGTGGACGGCGGCGTCGCTGGCGTTCGCTCCGACCGGTGAGAGGGCTTGATCGTGTACGCCGACGCGAGCGCTACCGCCTGGCGCAAGAGCACCTTCTGCAACGGCGCCTCAACGTGTGTGGAGGTGTCTCCTCTCCCGGACGGTGGCGTAGCGCTGAGGGACTCGAAGGACCCCGATTCGCCGATCTTGGTGTTCGGGCCGTCCGAGTGGGCTGCATTCGTGGCGGGCGTCCGGGACGGCGAATTCGATCTAGGAACCCTGCAATCCCTGGCCGTCGCTCCGAGCGTCGAGGGTCGTATGCGGGGCGCTGAGGCGGTTCTCGCGACTTCTGGGGCCGCTCAGGTCTCCCGCTAAGGCTCGTGCGCTCCGCGCGTCTCCTGGGGCCTCTACAGCCGCGCGGAGCGAACTCTAGATCGAGACAAGATCCACATATGACCAATCAAGATCCATGTTCGATAGGAGATCCGAACGATGCGAGACATTCAAGTGCCACCCGTGAAGGTGTGGCTCGTCTGGTCGAACGAGCACCGCGCATGGTGGGGGCCGAACTTCTCTGGCTACACCAGCGACGTCTGGACGGCTGGCCGATACGACGAGGTCAAAGCGCTGGACGCCGCCGGTCGCCGGGGCTGGCGCGCTCCAAACCGGCCCGCTGACGTGATGGTCCTCGCGCCTGAGAACGACCAGGACAAGTTCACCGTGGACGACATCCGGGCCGTGCCCGACCTCATGCAGCGCCGCATCAAGGAGGCCGGGAAGGCTGCCGTGGCCGAGCGTCGCCGTCTGGCTGCCGAGCAGGACGGCGAGGAATCCCGATGAACGAAGACGACCGACTGCCCGGCCCGGACCTTCAGGCGGCCATCGAGGACGGCATCCGGGACTTCCCGTTCTGGAACTACGGCCTCGACATGGTGGACCCCAACGACAAGAACGCCGAATGGGTGCCCGACCTCGCGAAGAAGGTCATCGAGCACATCGCGAACCGAGCCGTGGAGCGCGCCTCCCAGCAGTCTGGGGAGGCATCCCGGTGAAGGCGTATCGATGCGGCGATTGCGGCGACCTGCCCGTCTGGAGCATTGAGCGTCGCGGCGACGCCGTCGTGTCCTGGAGCTGCTGCCTTCACCTGCACGAGGTGTGCCGCGAGTTGCAACGGTCGCACGAGCGAACCACGCTGGTCGTCCGCGTCGCGGTGCTCCCCACGGACCAGTCTGGGGAGGCGTCCCAGTGAGCAGCATCTACCGGATTCTCTGCCTCTCCCATGACCCGGCCATCACCGCCGACGCCGAGTACAGCCGCCCCGAACCGGCCATCGCCGCGATCGGTTCGGGCATCGACGGCCACGCGGACTGTGACCTGCTGATCGGCCGCTACTCGTACCCGCTGATCGAGGTCGGCTGCCCGCCCAACACCGGCGCTCAACGCACTGGCCAGCACCGCTGCTACCCCCACTCCGTGACGGAATGGGTTGACGTGGCATGGCTGCGCATCCTCGCCGCCGTCTACCGGATCGGGGACGAGCAGACCGCGATGCTGGCTGTCGAGAGCAGCCTGAATCACAGCGCTTTACGCCACTGGTCGCGGGAGCGGCTGCGACGCCTGCGTGACGAACTGGGCATCGACGCGAACGAGCCCGCCGACCAGTCTGGGGAGGCGTCGTGAGTGTCCTCTCCGACCGCATCCGCGAAGGGCGGGAGTACCTGAACTTCCCACCCGACCGGATGGCGGAAGAGCTCGGCGTGATGATCGGCGAGTACGAGGCGTTCGAGGCTGGCCAGGCGGTGCCGTCCGGCGCCCAGATCGCGGCGATCGCGTGGATCTGCGGCACCACACCAGGCCGGCTGCACGGCGCGCACCTCCAGGCTGGCCCGGACGTCACAGGGTCGCTGGTGTGCGCCATGTCGGACGGGCCTCTCACCCACGACGACGTGTACGAGCTCGCACGGTTCGCCGAGATGCTCAGGGTGCGCGCCACCCCGGATCCTCGGGTGGCGTCGCGGGGGCCGGTGTGACGGGCTACTCGCCGGCAGGCTGCTTGCGGGGGCGTCCTCCCTTGCGGGCGCGGCGGATCTTCAGCTCCTCTTCGGCCTCGGCGAGCAGGTTCAGGTCTTCCTCGGTGCCGTGCCGGTTGATCTGGCTCCGTACGTGGGCGAGCAGGTCGTCGGTGCGGGTCACGCCGAGTCTCTTGCACACGTTGTCGTACGCCTTTCGCATGGTCCGGGGCATGCGGATGGGCGTGGTGGGGGTTTCGGCGCGGTCGTCCACGGTCGTCCTTTCGTGTAGCTACAGAAATCTTCGCACACCCATTGCGTAGCTACAAGGTTTCGGATTACTGTGTAGCTACGCAGATAAGCGAGACGCCAGGGAGAACGAGATGACCGCCACCGCCAGCATCGACCGACAGAGCCAGGCCACCCAGATCGCCGAATCGCTCGGCTGCAAGGTCGAGGTCCGCAGGCAGGTCGGCGACTGCTGGGACGTCCGCATCTACGGCACCAGCGTCTACAACCGCCGCCGCGACGTCAGCAAGGCGAACATCGGCCTCCACGTTCTCCAGATGCTCGCCGAGTCCATCAAGGGTCTCGCCTACAAGCAGGCCGCGAGTCTGACCTTCACGAAGGCCGTCGAACTTCTGGACAGCCAGGCCACCACCGGCACGACCAGCGACGCTCTCCGCGTCTACCAGGACAGCGCGGACAAGACCGGCGTCATCTTGTGCAGCCAGCACCGCAGCCGGTTCTTCGTGAACAACCTCGCCGCCTTCGGGTGCGGCGAGTACGGCGGCCAGTGCGCGCACTGCTCGTAGCCCCTCCGGCCCGGGGAGACCCGGGCCTTCACCTCAAATCGATCAGGGAGAACGACATGTCGAAGCCCACTCCGATCGAGATCCTCGCCCAGCAGTCCGATGTGTCCCTCCAAGACCAGGCCAGCTTCCTGTCAGAGCGGGACCAGGACCTGTTCTGGCGGGCCATCCGAGAAGAGCGCGCACGCCAGCAGTAGACCTTCCCGGCTCCAGGTAACTCCTGGAGCCACCCCCAAGACCCCCTGACGCAGGAGACCCGATGCTCACCGAGAAGCCCGACGCCACCGTTGACCTCGCCGACATCTTCGAGATGGCGGCTGACCACATTGAGAGCCGCGTCTACCACAACTTCGTAGGCGGGCCCAACCTGTGGTCCGCTCTGCACATGGTGGTCTGGGATCTTGTCACCGGCCCGGCCTCCGAGCAGCTACAGCACATGGTGGGCGTTGCTCAACTCCAGCACTGGCACGGCGCCCAGGAGGAGGCCGTGGAACTACTGCGGAAGGCCGCCGGAAACGCCGGTCAGCTTCCCGTCCTGCGCGAGGATTACGCCACCCACCGACTGGAGCGGGCCCGCCAGGCCATGCTCGCCGCGATGGGCTGGGAAGGGTCGAACAGCATCGACCTTGGCGGCATCTCGCGCGCCATGGCGGATGAGATCAAGCGGCTCCGGAAAGAGAATGAGCGGCTTGCGCAGGAGATCCGCGCCATCCGTTCACGTTAGCCCTGCGACTCCAGGAGTTCACGATGAACACTCCCGTCCGCGAAGCTCGCCTCGCCTTGATCGCTCGCGCCGTCGCCTACCTAGACAGCACACCTCACGGCGAGGTTGTCCACCTACTGGTCTCCGATCCGATCATCAGGCTCAGCAACGAGTGGCGCACCAACCCCGCCGCCCTGGCTGACCACCTTCGGGCGTTCGACATGGACGCCAACCCGACTGCGCTCTACGGGGCGTACAAGCGCGCACAGAACGTGCTCCTGGCCGCTGGTCTGCCGCACATGCTCGACGACGACCTCACGTAGGAGACTCGATGCCCACCGCGATCTCTTGGCAGGACCTGCGCCGCCGCCCTGCTGGCGAACTACAGGAAGGCGACCAGTGGTTTGTCCTGGCCGCCTTCATCACCTACACCGCCGCTTCGGACGGCACGGTTCATGGTCACGGCTGGGAGCGACCCGATGGGACTGTCTGGCGCCTTGTCTCCCGTGACGGCGGCAAGGTCACCGCCGCCGATCAGGACGGGCACGTACTGACCGAAGCGGTGCCTCACAGTGCTCAGGTGCTGAAAGTGGAACGCCGCACCTGACCTTCCTTCTCCGCCCCCGGGGAGACCCGGGGGCTCTCGACCCCCTCGACGACCAAGGAGAACCGACATGGGCTCATCCCCGAGCGCTTTCCTCGCCTACGGCTACGACCTCGGCAGTGGCGAGAGCTGGAAGTTCCGCGAGACCGACGAGTACGGCTACCTCGACTCCGCAAAGTTCGCCTGGCACGACGACGATGATGACGCCCCGGACTTCATCGACCAGGCGGGACGCCGCCTGCTCGCCGAGATCGCAGGCTTCACCGAGACGTGGGAGACCTGGTCCGAGGAGGGCAACTTCTACGCCGCTGAGCGTGCGGCGAAGGAACGTCTCGGCGTCGTGTTCGAGACGTACAGCTACGGCGAATACCCGATGCATGTCCTCGCCGCCAAGGTGATCGACGTGGACGACGGCACCGCCCTGGTGGTGGACCTCGCCGAGCTGGTGGCGCACCCGGACCGGCCGAAGTGGGACGCCGCCCTGTTCGACGCCGTGAAGACGCTCGGGATCACGCCCGTCCAGGAGAAGCCGTCCTGGCTGCTCTGCGCCTACTACTCCTGACCTGGTGTCCCGGTCTTCCGTCGGGACGCCCCAACCCCCTGGAGAACCGGCCATGAGCGAAGAGACCGTGACCATCCGCTACACCGTTCAGGCGGACGCTACGGAGACCCTGCGGGTCCCTCGCGCCAAGTGGGAGGCGTGGAGCCAGGAAGACCGGGACGCCTACATGAAGCCCTTCATGGAGAGCCTGGCGGCCGACTGTGTGGCCGACGGCACCAGCTACGAGGAGGTCTGACCGATGAGCTACGGAACCAAGTTCGCCGAGACGGAAGCCCTGCTCGCTGCCCAGATGGGCGACAAGGAGACGCTCCGAGAACTCGTTGAGGAAATGCTGCCAGGAGAGCGCGCCGATCTGCACCGCGCATGCGGACTGCTCGCTGACGAGATCAACCGCATCGACGGTTTACCGCCCTTCCGCGCCTGACGTTCGGCCCTCTTCTCCCGGTACGGCCGGGCACAGCGTTCAGAGCGCGGAGAGGGCGCTGAGACCCGACACCCATCAACGACAGGAGAGGCCCGATGCCGACGAAGCGTGAGCGGCAGATCTTGAACATCCTGGCCTTCCGGGAGAGCCTCGGCCAGTCGTGGGCGGTCCCGGAACCGGGCGGTGCGTTCGCCCTCGTGGTGCCGTCGATGATGGCGGGCTGCCCGCTTTCCCGCCAGTCGGGTGTGAGCGCCTACCTGCTCGACAAGTTGCGCGCCTCCGGGTTCATCACGATGGAGCGGCAGGACCAGCAGCCCGCCTACAACTACGCCAGGCCCACCACGGGGCGAGGGGCTCACAAGGTCGGCCTCACCGACGAGGGCCGCAAACTCGGACAGGAGGGCTGACCCGATGACCCTCGACGACTTCACCGAGGACATCCTTCGCCGCTCCCAGTGGGCGCAGAAGCACAACGACGGCCACCCGAACCCCGCATGGTCCACCGGCGAGCAACTCGCCGTCGCGTGGGTGCTCAAGGACAAAGCCCACTTTGAGGCGACTGGCTGGAAGCCCGTTGAGGCCGCACGTCGCATCCTCGACGACATGGCCGCACCGCCTGCCGCGTTCGGTGCCTGGATTGAGACGCTGCGAGGCAGGCTCGCCGCCTCCCAGACCGAGGAGGGCTGACCGATGGCCACCCGTATCCCGTTAGGGCCGATCCACTCAGCCCCTTGGGGCGCGATCAAGACGGAACTACTGGAGCCGAACCAGCCCGTCTACGAGAAGGTCCTCCGTGACGCGCTCGCCGGCGTCGAGTTGGGCGCCTACGACGAAGACATTGTGGTGTGGGTGTCGGGCCTGGACTGCCCGACTGTGGCGACGCTCGCTTCCCTGCTGTATCGGTTGAGGGCGCTCGGGTGCGGCTGCTACCCGGACCCTGCCGACCATGAGGAGCGCTGCCCTCAACGAGCTGAGGTGGACCGGTGACAGCACCAGAGATCGACCGGCCGTACGACGCAGACCAGCATGACCCGCTGAAGGCCAGCGTCTTCAGATGCGCCGAATGCGGCCACGGTGCCCGACTGCGCGCCTGGACGCACGTGATCGCCCACGGCCCCGTCAACGCCGAGGGCGTCATCGACGACTACGACTACACCGAGGACGATGACGAGGTCATTGAGGAGTCGGTCATCTGCCAGGTGCACGGCGAGAACTCCATCGAGAAGCTGATCGACGGCGCATACACCGCCACGATGATCGACGGCAAGTACGTGTCGCCCACGGTCGCGCTGGCCACGGCTCTGCTGGACGACCCCGGCGTGAAGTACGACATGGAGCACCGCGAGTTGTACTACCTGGCGCGGACGGTCAGCGGCCGAGACTGGAAACCGGCGTGCCCGCAGGAAATCGCGAGGTTCGGCGAACTGGCGGAAGCCAGGGCGCAGCAGCGTGCAGCCAAAGCCAAGGGGGACCGGTGACAGCACCAGAGACGACCCCAGCCGCTCACCCGACGCTCCTCGCACGCCTCGCTGAACTCCGCCAGGAGACAGCGGGACTGCTCGGCGACATCGACACCAGGATCAAGCCGCGACCCGACCGGATCGTGGAGGGCAAACACCTGCCGGGCCCGGTCTGGCAGTCCGCTGACCGGTGGACGGTCCGTGTCATCGACCCTGACGAGACCGCCGCGAGCGTGTTCGTGAACCATCCGCACTGCTTCGACGACGACGTCATCCCGCTGGACCCGTCCGAGGCGCGCCGTATCGGGATGGCGTTCCTCGCTGCCGCTGATTGGGCGGACAAGATCCGAGCCCGTGAGATCGCTAACGGAGGTTTCGATGCCTGACCCCATCCCAGCAGAAGCCGAGCCCGGAACGTACTGGGAGCGCGCCGTCCTGGAACGGTTCGTCACGGGTGGCCCAGTGGACATCGCCATCGTGAGGCGTCAGGTCGCTGCGCTCCTCGCTGAGATCCCGAGCAGACCGCCCGTAGGCGATGAGGAGGAAGCCGATGCCTGACCTTCCCGAGGCGGCTGTAGCCGCCGCTGAGGCTGCCTACGCCTGCGCTTTCCAGACGGGAGTCCCTCACCGGGAGATCGCCCGCATCGTGGTAGAGGCGGCAGCGCCGTTCATCGCCGCTCAGGCGCTGGTCCAGGAACGCCGCCGAGCAGTCCGCCTCGTACGCGCCACCCTGGTGCCGCGCGGCTGCCAGCCGACGCACGACGCAGCAGAACTCATCGAGGCCATCAAGGGAGACCTCCGTGTCTGACCTTCCCGAGGAAGCCGTACAAGCCGCCGCCGAGGTCCTGTATCGCGAGTACGACAGCGAGTTCGGCGCTGACCATCTGTCGTGGCGGGACTTCACCAGCACCGCCCGCGCTGCCCTCGTTGCTGCTGCTCCTGTCATCGCCGCCCAAGCCCGAGCAGAGGCATTACGAGACGTGATCGCAGGCGAGGTGACGCTCGACGAGCAAGCCGCCGCCCAGGGCGTAACAGGACCTCAGCGGATCGAAGACCTTCACACCGATCTGGACTTCACCCCAGAGGAGGTGGAGGGGTTCTTCGCTGCGATCAAGGATGAGCCTTTCCTGCCGGAGGAGGGGATCCGAGCAGACGAACGCCGCAAGGTAGCCGAAGAGCAGCACACTGCGGGCATGGTCGTCGTCTCCGCTGACGACCTTGACGACGCCATCGATGCCCTCTGCGAGCGTGAGGACGTGTGCTTCGGCGAGGACTGCAGCGTCGTTCACTGTCAGCGCGTCAACCGCCTCCGTGCCGCCCTACCCGAGAGGACCGAGGGTGCCTGAGATCGAAACCGTGTCCGTCCCTCACCATCTGCCGCTGGTCTTGCAGGACATCGAGATCATGCGCTGCACCTCGTGCGGCGCCATCGTCCTCGGCACCTGGAAGCTCAGCAGGAAGACCATGCGGGCCGGGATCGACCACGTACTCGACGACCACCGTGAGGACCTGCTGGCGGGTCTCCTCCGGCCGCCGCTGTTCGTGAACTGCGCCATCCAGGACCCGTTCTGGTGGGAGGAGAACGCGTGACGAACCGCAAGCCCGCCGCCCTACCCGAAAGGACCGAGAATGCCTGAGATCGCCGCTGTCTACATCGCCGAAGTGATCTGGTTCAGCGAGAACCCTGTGGACGGGCGGAAGCGCGTCGCCGTAGGTGCCAGCCTCGACGCCGCTCTGAACGTCCTCCGCGCCCACGACATCTTCGGCGGCGACCTGGTGGCCACGGAGACGACGAGCGCGCTCGGAACGGACGACGCGACCACATGGGCGGTGCACGAGCGCGGCGAGGAGCCCGATGACGAGGGCTGCCTGTGGATCACAGAAGAGCAGGTGCGCCGTGGGTGACGACCTCCGCCACCGCTGCGGCAACTGCGAGGGCATCGACCCCGACACCTGCATGACGCGAGACCCCAAGGGCGACCGTGCACGGCGCTACGCCGAAGCGATAGCCGCCAGGTTCACCGAACCGGTCTACCGCTCCGACCGGGACGGCGAGAACGAGTGGGTGGAAAACCCCGAGCCCGCCGACCGCATCGACCAGACGCCGTACGTCATGGTCACCGCAGGAGATGGGCACCGGTCGTTCTGGACGCCGAGCTGCGCCGAACTCGGCGAGGTGGTCGCTGCCGTACGAGACGAGGAGCTGGAGCACGTCCGCCAGCGCGCCACGAAGTTCTACAACGATGTTGGCCGAGCTGTTGCCGAACGCGACGAGTGGCGGGAACGCGCCGAGAGGGCCGAGCAGCGCGCGGAACGCTTCCGAGACCTCTACTCGAAGCGGTACGGCGCGATCGAGCAGGTACGTCACGTCTGCCAGAAGGCCAAGAAGAGGAAGAACGCTCCCGGCATGTGGCTTGTGGCCGAACAGGTCCTCGCCGCTCTCGACGACACCACGGAGCCCGACCGTGGCTGACGCGCCGTTCGTCGCCGCCCTGAACGCCGCCGACGCTGAACTCTCGGCAGCGTACGAGGGCATAGACGAGTGGTACGTCGGCCACCTCGACGACCACGTGTACGCGACCTGTCCCGCCCTGAAGCGCTCTGGTCACCCGCTACAGCGCGGGCTGGGCAGGCTGTACCCGGAAGCAGGCGACTGCTGCGGCTGGTGCGTGAGGGTGTGGAGGGCACGCAGGGCCAAAGCCGCCGGCCTGCCCCCTGAGACGCCAGCCCTACACCATGAGGAGACGGCCGATGATCAGCGTTGAACTTAAGATCGCCGACTGCGACGACCACAGCGTGACCTTGAACCGGCTCCCCATCAAAACCAGCAAGGTGACCGAGATCGAAGTCCTGACGGGTGGGGACCGTGAAAGCTTCCTCGCCATGTGCGGGAAGGTGTGGGACCAGCACCACGGGGAGGACCGTTGACCCTCGAACGCCATCCCGGAGAGTGGACCTTCGACCCGAAGGCCAACGCCATGTACGTCACCCTCCGAGGCCCTATCCCGCGCGGAGGAGTGGACGCCACCCTGCCCGTGGACGCGACGGTGAACATCGATCTCGACAAGGACGGGCGGATGATCGGAGTCGAGATCGTCACCCGGTGGTGGCCGGAGGAGGAGGCGACCGATGGAGCATGACTGGATTGCCATCGGCCTAGGCATCGCGGCGATTGTGGTGTCGCTCGCCAGTCTCGTGCTGACCGTTCTTGCCGAGGAGCGGAACGAGCGGAACCGGTCGTGAGCCTCCTCGACCTCGACACCTCAACCGAGGAGGAGCCGTGCCAGTCCTGAGCTTCCCGTTGACGAGCCTCGACGCGTTCCGTTTCATCTCGTTCCGCGACACCGCCCAAGCCCTCGAAGCGCTCGGCATCACCACCCGCCAGCAGATCGCCCAACGTCTCGGCGTCCACATCGACTACGTGCCCGACATGGACGAGATGGTCGGCCCGCTGCACATCGAACTCGCGTGCGCCGGCGTCGTGGACGACGTGCCCGACGAGCCGTGGGTCCGATCCGGCCCGTGTAGACAAGACGCCTGCCGAGTGAGCGTCATGAGGTGCGACCACGAGCACATCGTCACCGCGCCCCTGTGCGCAACCCACGTCAGGTTGAGCCTGCGCCAGGCCAGCATGTGGTGCGGCCTGTGCCGCGACCGTGGAGCTGACGAGCCGATGCGGGAGGTGCACGCGGGCCGGGCCAAGCTCGTGGACGCCTTCCTGATGGACGTGCTCATGCGAGGCGTCACCACGGCGGACCCAGAAGAGCGGGCCGAGATCGAAGCGTTCGTTATCGACAATCTGGACCAGATCGTCGCACCACATCTCAGAGAGCCACTGGAGCAGGGATGACCGACCGCCACGCCGCGTACATCGTCACTCTGAACAAGGACCTGCGGGTCGACGACGCGGAGAAGATCCTCGACGCTCTGGAGATGATCAAAGGAGTCGTGTCCGTCGAACCAGTCGTGGCCGACGTCATGACCCACATCGCCGAGCGGCGGGTCAACTGGCTATGGCAGCAAGCGCTCCACGTCGTCGCCGACATGGAGCCCGAGCAGATCATGAGAGGGACGACCGCATGACCTTGGAACGCCACCCTGGAGAGTGGACGTACGACCCTGAGACGGGAGCCGCGTACGTCTACCTGAACGGTGACATCCCCGCAGGCGGAGTCGCCAAGACCCTGTCGATCGAGGACGCCATGGTGAACCTGGACCTCGACGCTGACGGGAAGGTGATCGGAGTCGAGATCATCACCGGGTCGTGGCCTAAGGCTCCCGAAGGGACGACACCATGACCGACCTGTCCGAGAGGAGCCTGACGCCGTGACCGACCGCGCGAAGGAACTCCAGGAGGCGATCGACTCCGCCAACGAGGACGGGTTCACCACCTTGGAGCAGGCCGCCTCCGATGAGCTGATGCGCCTTTGGGGCGACCTCCACGAGCAGATGCGGTGGGCGCGGGACGGCTGCTGGTCGATCGGCTGCGAGAGTGTCGCCCGCCGCATCGCGGTCCTCACCCGGGCGCTTGGCAAGGCGGCCCGATGGGATGACATGCAGATCGAGCTCTTGGAAACGGGCGTCTACCAGAGGTTCCACGACTTGATGGGGATCCCGTACGAGCCACCCGACATGGACGTGATCGCCCGCATGAGGGCGGAGCGGGAGGCGAGTCTCGCCGAGATCCGGGGGAGAGCATGAGCGACGTTGATCGGCCCGGCGAGGCAACTACCTGGGAAGAGCGCATGTCCCAGCGGGCCAAAGCCCGCCAGGCGGCCCGCGAAGAGACCGAACGGGAGCGCCTCCGCCAGCAGTACGCCCACCTCGTAGCGGCCATGCCGCCCTTGCCTGGCGAGACCCGGATCGGTCTCGACTCGATCGAGACTGATCACGTCGGCCACCTGACGCACTGGTGCGCATCGGAGCAGTGCGGCATGTGCTCGTGCGGTGCCGCCATCGCCGTCATCTGCGTCACAGGAGTCGCCAACCCTCCATCGTGTGACATCTGCCGGGCTCGCCAGATCGGCGAGTTCGCGCAGGTCGCTAGAATGCCACCTGCGCATTCTCCGCACTAATCTGATCTTGAACGCGAAAGCGGCCCCTCGCCCGGCAGCAAGGGACCGCCCCGACCTCTCCGACACCACCAGCACCAGTAGGTCTGCCCGTAAGCGTACTCATCGGGGAGGCCGAAATGTCCGAGCACGTCTGCCCAGGGCGATGCAACGCCCGTCCGCGGCGCCAGGTCGAGGAACACGCCCGCGCCGTCACCGCCTGGCAGAAGGCGATGGCCGAATGGATCGCCGCCGACCCGACCACCCGTGGTGCTGAGCCCGACCGGCCCGCCGAGCCGACGTTGCGCTGGACCGCAGGAACCCCGCTGTGGTGCCTGAACGACTCCGCCGCCATCCGCGCCGCGCTCACCGACCTGGACGAGCAGATGACCCTCCGCCTCCTCGCCGCGGACGGGCACGGCAGCCTGAACCTTGAAGAACGCGTCTCCGGGAGCGTCGAACCTCCGTCCCCTTCTCCGGCGCATGACCAGCTCGACGAACTCGTGCGCTGGCTGCGCGACTGGGAGCGCGCCTACCGCGACACGCAGGGCTGGCCGCCTGCGCCGTACCGGGGCGAGTCGGCCCCAGCGCTCACCTCGTGCGTAGCGTGGCTCGCAGCGCACCTGGACGGCCTCCTCGCCCACCCGGACCTGTCGGTGGCGTTCGGGTCCGGGGTCCTGTCCTGGCATGCGGAGATCTCCGCCGCGGCGAAAACGAAACGACGGCGCATCGCCATGCAGATGCGCTGCCCGCAATGCCACCTCGCCACCTTGTCGAAACTCGACGGCGAAGACCGGATCGAATGCCATAACCGGGACTGCGGAGCCAACCGGGGCGGGCCCGCGGTGCTCACCCTCGACGAGTACGCCGGCCTCGCCGAGGGCGCGCTGATTGCCAGCGGCAGAGGCGCATCATGACTGCCCAGTGCCCTACCTGCCGAGGCAGGGGAAAGGTGCCCGCTGTGAAGGTGTGCGCCCGGCCCGACTGTGGCCGCGAGTTCGCGTGGCAGGACGACGGACGGGAACGCGACCACCCGCGCACGGACGCCGTCTACTGCTCCAAATCCTGCCGGGATGCGGTGGCGCAGCGAGCGCGGCGAGAACGTGTCAGCGCATCGCTCGTGGACATCCACTGACATTTCCGAAAGCGCCGGAAATATAGGTGTGACGCGTCACGGACACCTGTAGCGTGGGGCGTGCTTCAGGTGCGAATGGCGACCGGCTACTTCTTTTGGTGAAACTACGCCGGATGCCGCTTCAGACCTCTGAGGCTCACAACTGGATACTCCCTTCCCCGGTGCGCAGGCTGCGGATACTTCAATGGGAACGATTGGTCGCAGGTTCAAGTCCTGCCCACCCGACCAGATTTACCGGGTGGTAGCTCAGTCCGGCAGAGCGCTCGTACAAGCCCGCCGCCGACTCTTGATCTCGGGGAAGAACACAACTGGATAAGCACCTTCCCGGTGCGCAGGTGACGGTTACTTCGCTGACACGATTTCGGTTCGAATCCGAGCGGAGGCCCCGCAAGGTTCGCCTCTGACGCCCTGTGGCTAGGGCACTAGCCGTCGCCGCCTTGATCTCGGGAGGGATACAACTTCAGAGCGCGCCCGGTGCGCAGGCACACGGTTACTTCTCACTGCTAATGAGACATAGGCAGGTTCGACTCCTGTACCCGGCTCCGGCCGGGTGTCGTGGGACAAGTCCGTCACCGTAGCCGACTTGATCTCGGGCGTGACTCTTGAACGAGGCCCCTCTCACCAACCTTCGAGAGGGGCCTCGTCGCGTCATGGCCAAGTTCAACAGCACGACCACCCGGACCGCGGTGTCCAGCCCGGTGAAGACGGAGCGGACGCCGTCCGGCCGCACCCATGAGGGCGCTCCCGGATACGCCCGTGACGCCAAGGGGGAGCTGTTCCTGCTCGCGGTCTCGAACATGGTGGGTGAGGACACCTTCTACGAGAAGGCCGGCGACCGCGACGACCGGTTCCGGAACCTCGTCCACCAGGTCGCCGTCGAGGACGGCGAGTGGCTGGGCCGCTTCCTGCCGTGGCTGCGCGGCGAGGCGAACATGCGGTCCGCGCCGATCGTCGCCGCGCTCGAAGCGGTCAAGGCGCGTCTCGCCGCTGGACAGCAGGGCCTCAACCGGCAGCTCGTCAACAGTGTGATCCAGCGCGCCGACGAGCCCGGCGAGGCGCTCGCCTACTGGACGTCCACGTACGGCCGGGCGATCCCGAAGCCCATCAAGCGCGGCGTGGCCGACGCGGTGCAGCGGCTCTACAACGAGCGGAACCTGCTCAAGTACGACACCGACTCGCGCGGCTACCGGTTCGGCGACGTCATCGACCTCGTCCACCCGGCCCCGCACGCGGGCAAGCCGTGGCAGGGAGGCCTGTTCCAGCACGCCCTTGACCGGCGCCACAACCGCGACAAGGAGATTCCCGAGGCGCTGGCCATGCTCAGGCGCCGCGCGCACCTCATGTCCATCCCGGTCGCGGAACGCCGCGCGATCGTGGGCGGGGTCCCCGACGCTGTGGCGGCGACGCTCGCCGACGCGGGCATGACGTGGGAGGCGCTCGCGGGCTGGCTGCAGGGCCCGATGGATGCGCAGGCGTGGACGTCCGTCATCCCCTCCATGGGTTACATGGCGTTGCTCCGCAACCTCCGTAACTTCGATGAGGCCGGCGTCTCTGATGAGGTGGCCGCCGGGATCGCCGCGAAGCTCACCAGCGCGGATGAGGTGGCCCGGTCGCGGCAGCTTCCGTTCCGGTTCTACTCCGCGTACCGGACGGCTCCGTCGCTGCGTTGGGGTTACGCGCTGGATAAGGCGCTGACCTTGGCGACCGCGAACGTGCCGTCGTTCAGGGGCCGGACGCTCATCCTTGTGGACACGTCCGCATCCATGAGCAGCGGCTCCATCTCGGCGCGTTCGTCGGTCACGCCCGTGCAGGCTGCGGCGCTGTTCGGTGTCACCCTCGCGACCCGCGGGGATCAGGTGGACCTGTACGGCTTCGCTGACGGGACGTTCCGGCACCCGATCCCGGCGGGTGGGTCGGTGCTGAAGGAGATGGAGCGGTTCTGCAAGCGGATCGGCGAGGTGGGTCACGGCACGCAGATCGCCGCGTCGGTGCGTAACACCTACCAGGGGCACGACCGGGTCATCATCCTGTCGGACATGCAGACCATGTCCGGCTACTACGCGGGCAGCGTCACCGACGCAGCACCGAAGCACGTCCCGATGTACGGGTTCAATCTGCAGGGATACCAGCACGCCGCAATGCCGACCGGAAGCGGAAACAGGCACGAACTTGGAGGGTTCTCCGACTCCACGTTCAAGCTCATTCCGCTACTCGAAGCTGGCCGTAACGCCGACTGGCCGTTCTGACCAGCGCGCCGACTTGTCCGAAATGGCGTGACGCGTTACTCTCGGTTTTCGGAGACGTATGCCCCGGTCAGGAGAGATTCCCGGCCGGGGCTTTTTCGTGCGCGGGGGAGGTTGTCCGTGGCCGAATACGACCCCGAAGAGGTGTACGTCACCACGAGCGAAGCCGCCGCTTTGTGCGGTGTTCAGCCGCCGGCGGTTCGTCAGTGGGTGCGCCGTGGCCATCTCGAACCTGTTGGGCGTAACGAGCGCGGGCAGATGCTGTTCACCCAGCTTGCTGTCGCGAAGGCCGAATATGCGACCCGTAAGCACGCCCGGCGCTCCGACCATGTCGCGGCCTAGATTCCGCTAGACATCCTGAGACGCGCGCTCCGGTGCTGATAGTAGGAGCGCGTCTGCTCCGCTTTCTCGTTTCGCCCCCGTGAGCGAGGAGTGTCGAGCTGGTGGCGGCCCTCTGGTCCTGGCGAGGGGCCGGGGGCTGCCGTCACACCCGTGATCGTGGCAGCCCCGCTTTTCTGAGGGGTTTGGCCGGGCTGCCACCTCAAACCCCTGAAACCCCTGGAGACAGCGATGTTGAGCAAGACGATTCCCGGCACTTTCGAGTTCGAAGTCGGCACGTGGGGCGGAGACGACGAGTGGTACGTCCACCTCCCGCACCAGTGCGACTACTGGGAGATAGCCCGGCATTCGACCCGGCCGAAGGCGATCGAGGAGCTGGAGAAGTTCCTCGTGGAGGCGCAGGCCGCTCTTGAACTCCTGCGCAGCGGGACGGCTGAGCAGTTCGAGTCGTGCGCCGACGAGGATGCCTGATGGACTTCGGCGAAGCCCTGAAGTGGCTGAAGGACGGCGGCAAGGCCACCCGCAACGCGTGGCAGCCGTACGGCCAGCACCTGGCCGTCCTGGACATCGGCCTATGCCTGGTCCAGCCCACGAGGGTGGGCAAGGTGGCGTTGCTGTGGCAGGCGACCGGGGACGACTTGCTTGCGGATGACTGGCTGGTCGCCACAGCGGACGGCGTGATCGCGTGGCCTGACGGGACGGTCGCCTGATGGCCTCCGACGACATGCTGACTTCGAGCCTGAGTGGGTGGCGTCATGACCGACACCGTGAAGCCGTACCTGGTCGTCGACTCCGACGACAAAGACCTTAGGCACCGGATCGACACGCCCGAATACCAGGCGTTCCTCGCATGGACGCGCTCCGAAGGGATAACCCCGGAGAACGCGAGGCGCTGCGAAGTCTTCGACGCCTGCGACGGGAAGCCGCCCTACGCCGTCCTGACCATGTACGAGCTGGGCGACAAGGGCGTCAGGATCTACGACGAGGTCACCGAAGAGATGGTCACCTACACGGACATCGTCACCCTGTCGTCGCTGCCTCCGTTGAGGGAGGTGAGCGGCTGATGGCCCGCCGCATGCTCCGCTACCAGGTGGTGGTGGGCGACCGCCCGAAGCGAATTGAGATCGGCGAAGGTTGGCTGTCGCCTGCCCGCGTAGAAGCCTCACGGCTCGGCGTCGGGCCGAACGCCCAGCACATCGTGGAGTTCTGGGCTGAGGGCGACCTTGACGGGCCTGTCGTCGGCGTGTGGCTCCAGGTGTTCGGCACCGGCCATCCTCTGCCTGAGGGCGCCCGCTGGTGGGGGACCACCGCCCGCACCGAAGACGGGTTCGTCTGGCACCTGTACGAGGTGCCGAACGAGGAGCAGGGCTGATGGCCTACGACGACCCTGATCTCCGGGACCTCATCCGGTCCGTCGCGGACCGCTTCGACCTCCTGATGGAGGAGATCCGGAAGCGGGACCTGCTCCCGCCCACGCCGCAGGACGCTCACGCGATGCGCCGGCAAGCCGATGAGGCGCGTGAGCACTTCGCCTGGCTGCACCACTGCGGCACCCTGAACCACGGCTACTGGGAACCGGGCGCCATGTGCTCGGGCTGCCGGTTTTCCGTGGACAAGGCCGGACACGTCGATGAGCACTACAGGCTTGTACCTGTTGAAGGACTCGGCGACGACGAGGGGCGGGGCTGATGTCTGCTGGCAGCACGCTCCAAGCGTGGAACGTGAGCGACCTCGACGACCTCCGCACCCTCATGGGCAGGCTCCGCGACGCCTACGAAGGCGACCCCGAGGCCGGTCACGGCATGGAAGACGCCCTGTTGCGGCGCGTGCTCTGCCTGATCGTCGAGGGGCATCCGCAAGCGGCGGACTTCGCGGCCGTGGTACTCGAAGCCAGCGAGTGGGACGTCACTCGCTGGTACGCCTGATCACGTGAACGTCTTCCGCTTCTTGTGGCGGGTGTACGCGGCCCCGCCGAAGAGCACGAGTGCGTCCGTCCTCCGGATCGTGATCGCGGTCCGGCTGGCGATGATCCTGCTGCGCTTCGCTCTCACGGGCCTCGTGGACGTGTCGTCCCTGCCTCCGCTGCATCGGCTGATCGATGCGTGGTGGGCGTACTTCGTGCTGCTGTATGTGCGTCAGCGGGACGAAGCACGGGCGGAGAACAAGGCGCTGAAGGAGAAGGTCTCGACGTACGAGATCACGTTCCGGGGCATGCCGCTCGTCGCCCAAGAGATGAACCGCCGCCGCGCCGAGAAGCGCGGCAACTGAACCTTCCGCGATAGAGCGGATTGCCCTGCTGCCGGGATGACAGCACCCGAGCCGCTGACCGTCTGGTCGGCGGCTTTCGCATGCCCCCTGATCTTGCGGCGCGCATCCCCAGGCGCTGAGCCGCGTTCCCCGTCCCGACCTGGCACGTCTTCCGTCTGGGGAGATGCGGAGACGTGCCGGTCGGGACTACATCTCCCCATCGGAAGGACTCTGGTGTCAGAGACTTTGGAAGGGCTGGTCGTACCAGCCGACGCATGGACGCCTCAGCAGGCGGCGAGTCACGTCAGGGAGGCGTGGCAGAACGCCGTGGACTCCATCGTGGAGACCGGCCGCAGGCTCATAGAGGCGAAGCAGCGCGTAGGCCACGGCAACTGGTTGCCGACCGTCGAAATGCTGCCCTTCAGCGAGGCGACCGCCCGAAAACTCATGGCGATCTCCACCCACCCCGACCTTGCAAATCGTTCTCACGGGAACGATTTGCCCGCGTCGTGGTCCACGTTGTATGTGCTTGCGCAGTTGCCACCTGGCGAGATCCCCAAGCGGATCGAGGCTGGCGAGATCACGCCCGAACTCGATCGGTCCACTGCTCAGACGTGGGTGTCCACCTACGCGGCATCTCGCCAAGAAGCGCTCAACGCCTGGAGCGGGGCCGTGGACGGGCTGACTCGCGCCCTGTCCTACGCCAAGACCTACAAGCCGCCAATCGGTATCCCGGAAAACTACGTCTCCGTGGCAGACTTCGCAGAGCGTGCCGAGTCGCTGCTGGAGATCGCGCAGGGGTGGGATGCCTGATGGCCGTGGACCGCAGCATCCAGATCCGCACGCAGGAGATCATCAGCAAGAGCCCCGTGTCGATCAGTCTCCAGGACGCAGTCACGCAAGCGCTCCGGGAGAAGTTCGGCGACGACATCGCTGCCATCACGGCGTACGCGGCTTCGCTCAGCGCGGGGACCATGAAGGGCATCCGCAAGGCGACCTACAACCTGCCCGATGACGATGGCACGCTGTTCGATATCCCCATCGTGATAGCGGTCACGACACCCACTGATGGCGATCTGCTCGTTCCCAGGGAACTCGCCGACACTGGCCACGTGCGCCAGTGGACACGCGAAGGACTCCAGCACCACAGCACCCAGCGGCTCAGGTTCAAGAGGGCGACGAAGGACCTCGAACTGGTCGCTGACGCCGCAGATGGCGCTGCCTGGTCGAACACGCGAGCCTCGCTCGCGGAGCGCAAGAAGGAACTCGAAGCGGCGGAGTCCGAGGCGGAGGGCGAAGAGTGAAGAGATCGCCGCGACTGCAGGTCCCGCCTGCGATTCTGCTGCGCATCGCTGAGCGCGACCAGTGGAAGTGTCACGTCTGCGAACAGGGCTACGTTCCGAACGATCCGTGGGAGATCGACCACGACAAGCCGCTCGCGAAGGGCGGCACCAACCACGTCAACAACCTGAGGTTGGCGCACAAGCGCTGCAACCGCGAGAAGGCTTACGCCTGATCCCGTAGACCTCCGGGCGGGCGGTCCTAGCCGCACGCCGCACGCTTCCGCCCGCCCGGACCACAACCCCTCACCCCTCAGGAGCCTCCGTGGCCGACAAAGAGAACACCCTCGACGAGAGGCTGTCGTGGGAGCAGGAGTTCGTCCGCAGGGTGGCTCGCGCGCTCGCCGCTGCGCATTATGATCACGGCTTCCGCCCGGAGAAGGTGGACAGCGAGGGAGAGAACGGCGGCGCGTGGTCGTCGTACACGTGGGAGGACCCGTCGCTCAGCGTCTCCGTCCAAGGCAGATGCCCTTGCGGTTGGGATGTGTACGTCAGCGCGGACACGCCGGAAGAGATCGCCAAGCTGCTACGTGAGATCACCGAGCCGGAGGAAGCCGATGCCCGATGACCTCCGCCAGCGGTACGCCGAGGCGCTGATTGCCCGCATCAAGCAGTCCGTGATCCCCGACCCGTACATGCCGGGCATGGCCTCCGTCTTCGGGGCGACCGAGTACGACCTTGCTGATGTAGCGCTCGCGGTACGAGACGAAGAGATGGAACGTCGACCTCGCCACGATCGTGGCCCGTCTGGAGCAAGTCCAGACCGAAGGCGGCTGGGAGCATGTCAACCCGGTGGTGCGTGAGCGCAATCCTGACGTGCGACCTGCCGCGCCTCCGCGAGCACCTGACACCGGAAGCGCTCGCGCTGATCGCGGACAGCTAGACCGGCTCGAATAGCCGTTCGACCCTCTGGGTAGTGTGGCCTGCGTGGACCGCCTGCCCGTCGTACGCCTGCCCGGCCATCAGACCGAAGCCGGAAGCATCATGCAGTGGCGGCAGAAGCCTGACGGCCAGTGGGAAGCCCTCGTCGAATGGGTGGAGGACGTCCCCGGCTATCGCGGCGATCTCGAACCCCGCCAGACGTGGTTCCCCGCCCAGAGCGTTGAGCCGGTCAAGGGCGAGAACTACTCCCGGGTGCCACGCACTTACGCTTGAGCCGGTCAGTCAGCGTCGTCGGCCACGCACTGGCAGGGCACCGTCACCAGCGTCCCCGCCTCCTTGTCGAGGTGCGCGACCTGACGGGAGCCGAGGCACAGGCGGCACGGGAACGCGGCGGCGATCAGCGGATCCGACCACACCTTGTGGTCGGACGCGGTCGGCTCAGGCGGCGGCGGCTTCTCGCACCGCTCAAGCGGCTCGTTGTCGCCACCGACCCAGCCGAGACCGCTACAGAACCGGCAGGCGAGGAACAGGTCGACGAACCATTCACCTCTGCGGCCCTGGCACGCGGGGCACGTGATGGGGTCGGTCACGTCCGGCCCGTCCCGCCGCACGTGGAGCACGGCACCCACTTGCGCTGCTTGTTCTCCTCGCCGTTCATCTCCATCCACTCGCCTTGCGCCCCTAGGCAGGTGCCGCAGACCGGGGCGGCTTCGTCGTCGTTCTTCGCCATGACCGCAACGTAACCGGGCGTGCACGGCTGGTCTGTACTTGCCGAGGATCGACACGCCTACCGAGACCCGTTCGGCTACGACCAGCGAGCCCGCCCCGAGCGGGCCTTTCTCGTTTCGGAGGTGGTCGCGTGCCGCTGTCCCCATCGGAGTGGTCGTACGAGTCCACCGGCATGTCCTACGCCGACTGGCTGAAGAACAAGGGCGTCCACACCCGCGCCGGCGGATGGACCCACCACACCCGAGACCAGCACCGCGAGTACGTGGGCAAAGACGGCCGGCGTGTGAAGGACACCACCGACCAGCTCGGCAACCGGGTGATCCAGCACGGCCGAGACCAGCAGTCCGTTGTGGCCCGCCCTCAGACGGTCACCGCACAAATCCCAGCCTCAGCGATCAAGAGGGAGAGCACCGATGTCCGCGAGCGATGACCGCGCTGACGAACTGCAAGCGCAGGTAGATGCGCTACGCAGGCAGGCCGTACTCGAAAAGGAACTGCTCGACGCGAAGGCGTCGGGTGACAGAACCGCGATCCAGGAAGCCGCCGAAACGCTGCGCGAGGCGCGCTCCCAGACCCGCCCCAAGGGCATGTCCGTCGGCGGCGACGCCTTCGTCAGCAACCCCGAGGAGGGCTGATCGATGGCTGTCGCTGCGGGCATTTTCGTCAACAACATCATCGCCGCTCTGGGCACCGCGAACCTGGATCTGGATCTGGAGAGCGAGACTGAACTCAAGGTCGCCCTCTTCACGAACTCGATCACAGCGGATTTCGACGCCTCGACCGCGAACGCCGCCTACGGCGCTGGTGTCTTCAATGCCAACGAAGTCAGCGGCACCGGCTACAGTGCGGGCGGCCTGGTCATCACCACGACCACGCTGACCGGCAGCTCCGGCGTGATGACGTTCGACTCCGCTGACCCGTCCTGGTCGTCGTCCACGATCACGAACGCTCGTGGCGCGCTCATCTACAACAACGTTCTCAGCCCCAAGAGCGCCGTTGTCCTATCCAACCTAGGCGCCGACTACTCGACCTCCAACGGGACGTTCCTGATCACCGTCTCCGCAAGCGGCTGGTTCAACGTCGACCTCGTTCCGTAGCCTGCAGCAACGCCGCCTGACCCTGCCGCCTCCGGGCGGTTTTCTCATGTCAGGGGGTCGGCGTGGCGATCGCGATCGACGGCTCGTCCCCAGCGATCGTCAGCAACGGCGGCTCGGCGGTCACCTCGGTCACCACCGCTACGTTCACCCCACCGGCGGGCAGTCTGCTGGTAGCGATGGCGATGTCCACCAGCAGCGCCAACCCCGTCGTGAGCGGCGGCGGCCTGACGTGGACCCGGCAGATCCAGCAGATCCGGTCCGGGTCGTACGCCGAAGTGTGGACCGCGCCGGTCGCGTCGTCGTCGGCGATGACGGCGACGCTCACGGTGACCGGGACGTTCCGCGTGGTCGCGCTGAAGATCGACGTCGTCACCGGCCAGCACGCGTCCAACCCGATCGGGCAGTCCGGCGGCGGCACGCTCAACGCCAACAACATCACCCCGACCGGCTATACCTCCAGCGTCGCCGACAGTCGGGGCTTCTTCTCCGCGCTGGAGTCCGGCCTCGCCGCCCCCACGTCAACTGATGACGCGTCCCCGTGGACGGCCAGCAACGGCGCCACCACGTGGGGCGGCGCGGCTGTCCGCAAGGCCGCCAACACAACCTCGTCGGGCACTGCGGTCAGCTTCAACGTCAACGGTCCCGGCGCGACCACGACCGACTGGGCGTGGGCGGCTCTGGAGATCGTGCCCGCCGGTGGCAGTTCGGACGCGAACCCGACCCCGTCCGTGGTCGCGGCTACCGCGTCGATCCCTGGTCCGACCGTCACCGCCGTCACGACGGCCTCCCCGTCAGTTGTCGCTGCGGTGGCCAGCATCCCGGCACCCACCACCCGGACCGGGTCGACAGCTACACCTGGTGTAGTCGCGGCAACGGCGTCGATTCCGGCGCCGACCGTGCACGCGTCGATGACCGCCGCTCCGGCCGTCGTCTCCGCCACCGCGACCATCCCCACCCCGGACGTGTCCACCGGCAGCGAACCGGTCCTGGTCGACCTGGTCGCCGCCGCAGGCCGCGCCACCCCGCTCCCCGTCGACCAGCCTCTCGGCCTCCAAGCAGGTGACCTGCTGATCGCCCACCACGCGGCCGACGTCGGGACGCTGGCCTCGATGGGCGCCCCCTCGGGCGGCGACCCGTGGACGCTGCTGGATGAGTATTCGGCGGGCGACGACCTCATCCAGGTCAAACTCTGGTGGCGGATCGCCGGCGCGTCCGAGCCGTCTGGATGGGACTTCGACCAGGCGGACAACGCCGACGGCGTCGCCGTGATCGTCGCCTACCGCAACGCCTCGACCAGCACGCCCACGATCGACCGCGACGAGGCCACCGGCACCACCAGCGTCCCCACCCCCGGCATCACCCCGACCACCAGCAGCAGCGTGGAGTTGCGGTTCGCGTCCGGCGTCCCCGCCGTGGCCGGCGCGACCACGTGGACCACCCCGGCGCCGCTGGCCGAGCAGGTGGACCTGCAGTCGACCGACTACACGTCCACGGTGGCGGCCGTCCGGACTCTCTCCTCTGGCGACCCCACCGGCACGGAGACGTTCACGGCGAGCGCCACCCAGGCGTATGGCGCCGGCTACACGATCGGCATCGGCTCCGCTACCAGCTCCGGGGATGCGAACGCCACCCCGGCTGTCGTCCCGGCGACGACGACCGTCCCTTCCCCGTCCGTCTCCACCGGCTCCACGGCAAGCCCTGCTGTGGTGGCGGTGTCGGCGTCGATCCCGGCCCCGTCCACGAGAACGGGCTCCACCGCGACTCCGGCCACGGTTTCCGCCGTGGCGTCCATCCCCGCCCCGAGCGTCGCGGCGGGCTCTACCGCGAGCCCGGCCGCCGTACAGGCTGCCGCCACTGTTCCCGCCGCGTCGGTGAGCGCCGGCGCGTCCGCATCGCCTGCCACCGTGCAGGCGACGGCCAGCGTGCCCGCTCCGTCGGTCACCGCTGTCACCACCGCCTCACCCTCGACGGTCACGGCCACCACGACGGTGCCGACCCCCGCCGTCTCCACGAGCTCGACAGCTTCCCCGAACGTCGTCGGGGCCACGTCCACGATCCCAGCGCCTACCACGTCCACCGGGGCGACTGCGACACCTGGCGTGGTCCCGGCGGCCACCACCATCCCAAGCCCCACGGTCACGGCTGACTCCACCGCGAGCCCTTCCGTCGTGGCTGCGCTGGCGTCTGTTCCGGCGCCGGCCATCTCAGCGGGTGCTACGGCCTCGGCTGGCGCGGTCCAGGCCGTAGCAGCCATCCCAGAGCCGACTGTGGCGACCGGGCAGGTCGCTCAGCCCGCCACCGTCACCGCGACGGCCGCGATCCCGACGCCGGACGTGGCCACCAACTCGACGGCCACGCCTTCCGTGGTCGCTGCGGTTGCTTCGATTCCCGCCCCCGCGGTCCAGACGGGCAGTTCGAGCACCGCAGCACCGGACACCGTTCTCGCCGTCGCTTCCATCCCGTCCACGACCGTGACGGCAGGATCAACCGCAACACCTGCCGTGGTGGTCGCTACAGCGTCTGTGGGCGCTCCTCAGGTGTCGGCAGGCTCCACAGCCTCACCCGCCACCGTGAGCGCGTCAGCGTCGATTCCAGCCCCGAACACGAGTACGGGAGCGACCGTCAGCCCGGACACCGTCCAGGCGAGCGCGAGCATCCCCGCACCCACGGTCGAGGCGGACGGCAACGCCACAGCGCAACCCGCTGTCGTCACTGCCGCGGCGAGCATCCCGGCGCCGGCCACGAGCACCAGCACCACCGCTCAACCCGCCGTCGTCCTCGCCACAGCCGCAGTCCCTACACCGACGACTACGGTCCTTGTCGCTGCCACCCCGGCAGCCGTACAGGCGTTCGCGACCATCCCCGCGGCCCTGGTCTCCACCACCGCACGGCCACCCGTCGTGGCAGCGGTGGCGTCCATTCCGACGCCCTCGGTCAGCACGGGCGAGCCTCCGCCGACTCTGGACCGTCTCGGCGGATCCCTGGTGTCGGCTGCGGTTCTCGGAGGATCCCGCCTCGCCTCGCAGGGCTTGGGCGGATCCAGCCTCTCTACGAGCGATCTGGGCGGACGCCAGGTGTGAGGAGGTGGCCATGCCGGACACGATCAACCTGACGCTCACGGAGGACGACGACGGCCGGGCCACCTTCCAGATCACGTCCGCCGGAGTCGCTCTCGGGCTCGCCTCTGCTGACGTGTTCGCCGTGGTGAAAGCCTCGCAGCATGTCGAGGACGACGCCGCCTCAGGCGTGTACACGCTGACCGAAGGGTCTGGCGTGACGATCGTGGACGCTGCGGCGGGCACGGTACGCCTGGACTTCCCGTCCGCTGTCACCGAGTCGCCGTCGATCTGGTACTACAAGGTTCGCGTCACCGCTTCGACGATCACTGAGACGGCCATCACGGGATGGCTGTCCATCTCGGACGCCTGATGCCCGCTCTCAAAGTCTGTAGTCGTCCCGGGTGCCCGGAGCTGACCGATCGAGGCCGCTGCCCTGGTTGCCGTTCCCAGGCTGAGCGTGCCCGCGGCAGTGCCGCACAGCGCGGCTACGGAGGCTCCTCGTGGGACAAAGCACGCAAGGCGGTGCTCACCAGAGACCCGCGCTGCGTTTGCCCCGATAGCGCTCACGACCACGCAGTCCCGTGCGGGGCGCCGTCCACGGTCGCCGACCACTACCCGAGCGAGCGACGTGATCTCGTGGCCGCTGGCGTGCCTGACCCGGATGCCCCCGCGCGGATGAGGGGCGTCTGTACCGACTGCCACAACCGCAAGACCGGCGTTGCCACCCCAGGCGGATGGAACGCCAGGTGAATACCCAGAGTGAGAATCGAAGATCAATCTTGCCGATCCGTCGGGCCTGATACCTACGGTCCGTAATCGCCGCAGGAAACGGAGACCGACCATGGGCGTCAACGACCTGTTCACTCTCCTCGCGCTCGCCTGCTTCTTCGCAGCTTCCGTCGTCGCCGTGATCCACAAGTCGTGGGTTCCGGCGCTCTTCTGCGCGGGCGTGTTCTTCGTCGTCCTCGCGGGCGCAGACCTGATCAACACCTGACTTGTACAAGATCCTGCGGTTCGCCACCGCAGGTAGAGAGCCCCGAGACCTCCCGGACTCGGGGCTCTCGCCATACCCGGGAGAAATTATGGGCATCGACCTAACGTTCACGCTGACCTCTGGTGGCCAGTACAAGCAGCGCACCAGCGACTTCGGGTCCCTCGACGAATGCCATCAGCATCTCGCTGCCATGGCTGCACAAGACCTGAGCACCATCACGTTCAGCCAGCCGGACGGCACCAGGATCATCCTGCCCTGCCGCAACATCGTTGCCGTGGAGTGCAAGTCGGCGGGTGACCGCTGATGCGCATCTACTACGACTGCGAGTTCCTGGAGAACGGCTCCACGATCGACCTGATCTCGATCGGCATCGTCACCGAGATCGGCCACGAGTACTACGCCGTCAACAGCGACGCCCCGTGGAACGAGATCAAGGCGAACGACTGGCTGGTCCGCAACGTTGTTCCGTCGCTGCCGCTCACGTCCAGACAATCCCTGGACACCTACCTCGCGCACCCGTCGAACAGTTACCCCAAGCCGCTGTTCGACATCAACCTCGACCTGCGAGATATCAGGGTCAAGCCACACTGGGTGATAGCTAACGAGGTACGCGAGTTCATCCTCGGCGTACCCGACCCTGAGTTGTGGGCCTGGTACGGCGCGTACGACCACGTCTGCCTCGCCCAGCTCTTCGGCCGCATGATCGACCTGCCCAAGGGCGTACCCATGTGGACCAACGACCTCAAGCAGGAAGCGATGAGGCTCGGCGACCCGCAGATGCCCGAGCAGGCGGACGGCGTACACAACGCCCTCGCTGACGCCCGGCACAACAAGGTGATGGGCGACTTCCTCGCTGACCTTGCCCGGCCACGGGTACGCATTGAGAACCACGAGCCCGGCTCTCCCGAAGGCCTCGCAGCACGCCAGCGGTTCGGCCTGAGCGAGGAGACGTGAACGCCGTCGATCTCCTCATCGAAGCCCTCACTCACCCCGATCTCTACCTGATGGGCGATGAGGACGGAGGAGTAGGGATCCACTGCCGCACCCACCATGACGGCGGCAGGCCGCTCGCCTACTACGACCGCACAGGCAGCGCCTACCCCGACCCTGAGGTGGCCAACGTCTCGGCCATCCCCAGCCTGTGGGCGAAAGCAGTGGATCACCTGGCCGGCGCACACCAACCCGAGGCGGTGCGCACGGCAGATGGCTGACACCCTGCACGTCCACCCCACCTCAGACCTGGTAGAGCACGACACCTCAACAGACCAACCCGACTGTGCGTGCGGTCCTGAGGTGCGGCCAGTGCAGAGGGATGACGGGTCGATGGGATGGATGCTCGTGCATCACTCATTCGATGGACGCGAAGCACGCGAGTAGTGATCAACGATTCACGGCATCGAGGGCGAATGCATAGTCCTCTGAGCCATGTCGACATTCACCAAATCGGACATCCGGAACAAACAACGTTTCCGCAGGTCAGAGGCCCTGTCCGCGTTTCCGCAGGTCAGAGGGTGGGGGCCACCCCCCATGATCACCCGATTGGAGACCGCGGGAGAGGGTGATTTTCCCGCGTACGCATCCCCTGACTTTCTGATCACTTTCTCCAACCCTCTGTGACGCTGCCCGCGATGGGCTGTCACCCCGCGATGGGATGAGGTACCCGTTATGCCCCCAACTCCGAAGCCCGCGCACATGCGGCAGCGACGGAACCGGGTCTCTACCAGCGCGAAGCTGGTCGCTGACCCGAAATTGAAGGCCCCTGAACTGCCTGATCGGCTGTGGCATTCGATGACGCTCGCCTGGTGGCAGGACGTGTGGTCGTCGCCGATGGCCCCCGAGTATGACGACTCCGACCGGCACGGCCTCTTCCTGCTGGCGGTGCTGATCGACGAGTTCTGGTTGTCGCCGTCGAAAGAGCTCGCGGCCGAGATCCGGTTGCAGAGACAGTCGTTCGGCTTGTCGCCGATCGATCGGCGACGGCTCCAGTGGGAGATAGAGCGTGGCGACGAGGCGAGCGAGCGGACGAAGAAGCGTCGCGCGAAGCCGGTAGCCAAGGGTGAGCCGCCGGCCGACCCGAGGTCGATTCTGCACGCGGTGTAGGCGGTGGGGCTCCTCATAGTCCCCACGCCGGACTCGGAGCAGTGGCCGACGCTTGGCCCGCAGGTCTGTCAGCTTCTGGAAGAGCGGTGCGTGCACGGCCCCGGGGACCTGCGGGGCCGTGACTACACGCTGGACGATGAGAAGCGGGCCCTGATCTACCGCTGGTACGAGGTGTACCCGAGGGGGCATCCGCGGGCTGGTAAGCGCCGCTTCAAGAGGGTCGGCCTGTCGGTCCGGAAGGGTACCGCGAAGACCGAGCTGGCTGCCGCGGTTGCGTTCGCCGAGCTCCATCCCGATGGCCCCGTCCGCTGTGACGGCTTCCGGAAAGAGAGCGGCTTGTGGGTGCCGGTCGGCAGGCCGGTGACCGACCCGTACATCCCGATGGTCGCCTACACCGAAGAGCAGACCGAAGACCTCGCCTACGCGGCTCTGCTCGTGATGGTGACCGAGGGCGAAGACGCCGACCTGTTCGACGCCGGCCTGGAGCGCATCATGCGCGGCGGCGGCGACGGTAAGGCTGTCGCTCTTGCCGCGGCTCCCGATTCTCGCGACGGCGCCCGGACGACATTCCAGCATTTCGACGAAACTCACCGGTTCACGCTGCGGCGGCTGAAGGAAACGCATCAGACGATGCTTGCCAACATCCCGAAGCGAATGATGGCCGATCCGTGGTCCTTGGAGACGACGACGACCTACACGCCTGGCGAAGCGTCCGTCGCTGAGGGGACACACGAATACGCGGAGCTGGTCGCCGAGGGCAAGTCCAAGGACAAGACCCTGTTCTTCTTTCACCGCGATGCGACTCCGAAGCCAGATGAAGACCTGGACGACTTCGATCAGGCCGCTGCGGCGGTGATCGAAGCCTCCGGTCCGTCGATCGCGACATGGCCCGACTTTGAAGGCCAGGTAGAGGCGATCGTCTCGCTTCGAAACCAGCCCGACACCGACAAGGCGTACTGGGAGCGCGTGTGGCTGAATCGACGGGTTCAGGCAGGCAAGCAGGCTTTCGACGTCAAGCGGTGGGAAGCGCTGGCCCGGCCGGAGATTGTCATCCCAGACGGCGAGTTGATCGTCGTCGGGTTCGATGGGTCCCAGTTCCACGACGCCACGGCACTGGTTGCCACCGATGTACAGTCGGGCTTTCAGTGGCCGTTGGGCATCTGGGAGTGTCCACCAGACGTCACCGACTGGGAGTGCCCGGAGGAAGAGGTCAATGCCGCTCTCGCGGAAGCTATGGATCGCTTCCAGGTGTGGCGCGTCTACGCTGACCCGCCCTACTGGGACGGGACGATCAACGCGTGGCGCGGTAAGTACGGGTCGAAGGTCGTCATCGAATGGTGGACGAACAGGCCCTTGCAGATGGCGCACTCTCTGCGCGCGTACGCCGGCGCGATGACGTCCGGCGCCGTGACGAACAACGGCGATGGCCGGTTCAAGCGGCACATTGGCAACTCGCGTAAGCACTTCATCAACCAGCGAGACGATCGCGGCCAGCCGTTCTGGGTGATCCGCAAAGAGCGTCCCGACTCCCCATTCAAGATCGACGCCGCAATGGCGGGCGACCTGTCTTGGGAAGCCCGGCGCGACGCCATCGCGGCGGGCGCGCAGAAACGCAACCGCTCCTCCAAGGTGATCGTTATGAGATGAGGTGAGCATGGCCCGCTCAGAGATGGAGTGGCTGAAGCACCTCATCAAGTGCCACGACAAGGAGCTGAAGGAACTCCGCCGGCTGGATGAGTACTACGAGGGCGAACAGCCCTTGTCGTACATGGCGCCGGAGCTGATTCAGGAGTTGGACGAGCGGGTCCGGCAGGTTGTGATCGAGTGGCCGCGGCTGGTCGTGGACTCGGTGGAGGAGCGCCTCGACGTGGAGGGGTTCCGGTTCGGGTCGCAAGCCGAGGCGGACGCCGAATTGTGGCGGATCTGGCAGGCCAACGACATGGACGAGCAGTCCCAGCAGGCCCATGTTGATGCTCTGGTGATGAAGAGGGCGTACGCGATCGTCGGGACGAACGACAATGACGGCGAGACACCGATCATCACGGTGGAGTCGCCGCTGGAGGTGTACGCCGAGCGGGACCCGCGCACGCGGAAGATTGCGGCGGCGGTCAAGCGGTGGTGTGAGGAAGAGGAGCAGTCCAAGACCGACTTCGCGACGCTGTATCTGCCGAACGCGACCATCTGGTACGTCAAGCGGGACGGCGAGTGGATCGAGGACCCCGACAACCCTCGCGACGACCATGATCTCGATGAGGTGCTGGTCGAGCCGATCGTCAACCGCCCACGGCTGAAGCGGATGGGCGTTTCGGAATTGAAGCCGATCATCCCGATCTCGGACGCCGCATGCAAGATCGCCACGGACATGATGATCAGCGGCGAGTTCCACGCGATCCCGCGCCGGTACGCGATCGGTGTCGGACCCGAGGACTTCGAGGACGAGCAGGGACGCCCGATCTCCGCGTTGAAGCGGATCGCGGGCCGGATCTGGGCGATCGCGAAGAACAAGAAGGACGACGGCGTCGAGCTGGGGCAGTTCGAGGAGGCGTCGCTGTCGAACTTCCACGAAACGCTGAAGCTGCTGGCGATGATAGTCGCCTCCCTGGCTGGTCTGCCGTCCAGGTTCCTGGGCCACGCCACCGATAATCCGGCGTCCGCGGATGCGATCAGGTCGGACGAGTCCCGCCTGGTGAAGCGTTCTGAGCGAAAGCAGCGGGGGTTCGGCGGCTCGTGGGAGCGGGTGATGCGGCTCGTGCTGCTCGTCCGCGACGGAGACGTCCCGGGGGAGGCGATGAGCCTCGAAACGCTGTGGCGGGACGCGTCCACGCCGACGATCGCCCAGAAGGCCGATGCCGCGGTCAAGCTTCACACGGCGAAGATCATCCCGCTTCGGCAGACGCGCGAGGACCTCGGCTACACCCAGGTCCAGATCGAGCGCATGGAAGAGGAAGACGAGAAGGTCGCCTCCTCCGCCTTCGAGCGCGTCATGGCAGGCGACCTCGCGGCCTTCGCCGGCCCCAAGCCGCCGCGTCCCGACGACATGCCGATCGAAGACGTTCCCGCGGGCGAACCCGTCCCGGTGGGGTAGCGGGTGGCCGTCGAGCAAGTGGCAGCCGCCCACTACCAGGCCGAGCAGGCAATCGCCCGAGAGGTCGCCGTGCAAGGGCAGGCGTTGTGGCGGGAGGTTGAGCCCGCGTCGGTCCTCGACTCGTGGCTCGCTCTCCTCCAGGCGGTCATCGCGCTGCTCACCGGAGCCCAGATCGCTGCGGCGAGACTCGCGCAGCCGTATGTGAACGCGCTCGCCCGCGAACAGGGCGTCACACCGGTTCCTGAAGGGATCGTCAGCCCTGCGGCGTTCGCTGGACTTGGCGCGGACGGGCGGACCTTGACTTCGCTGCTCATGCAGCCGGCATTGCGGGCGCTCGGCCTGCTCGCGGGCGGGGCCGACAAGCGGGAGGCGATGGCGTCCGGTCTCGCGTCGCTGACCAGGATCCTCGCCACCGAGACGGCCGACGCCGGCCGCACGGCGGTTGGGGCAGGCATCGCGGCCAACAAGTCGTTCGTCATGTACGTCCGGCAGGTGACGTTGCCCGCGTGCGGGCGGTGCATCATCCTCGCGGGGAGAACATACGCCTGGTCGGACGGCTTCGAACGCCATCCCCGCTGCGATTGCCAGCACATCGCGATGGTGTACACGCCGGGCCAGGGCTACGACCGGCCCGCGCCGGCGAGCCCAAAAGAACTGTTCGCACAGATGACGCCAGCCGAGCAGAACAAGGCGTTCACCAACGCGGGGGCCGAAGCCATCAGGGACGGCGCCGACCTGGGCCAGGTGATCAACGCCCGGCTGGGCCTGTCCACCGCGGGCGGCCGATCGGTGACGACGGTCGGCACCACCGTAAGGGGCATCGCAGGTAAGCGGCTCGGCAACCTGAAGAGGCAGAAGGGCGAACGCTACCGGCGTTCCCAGATCCCGCGGCCCACCACCGAGCAGATCTACAAGGACGCCGGCGGAGACCGCGACCGCGCTATCGAGTTGCTCAAGCGCTTCTCCTACATTCTGTAGCTTCCTCGCGCGCACGCGTGAGGGGAACACGGGCGTGCCACGCGGCGCGCCCTTTCTCATGTCACCAACGAGAGGGATCGCCGCGATGGCATCCGCCCCGATGGACGCGACGTCCACCATGCTCCACCCGTGGTTCGACCTGTTCCGGCACGACGAGGACGCGACGTCCGAGGAGCCCGGCGACACCGACACCGCGGAGGCCGACGACGCCACAGCCGACTCGACCACCACGGCCGAGACCGACGCGGACGACGACAAGGCCGACCTTGGCGACGCTGGCAAGAAGGCGCTCGCTGAGACCCGGGCCGAACGCAACCGGGCCAAGAAGGAAGCGGCGGACCTGAAGAAGGCTCTCGCCGCGGAACGCAAGGCTCTGGCCGAAAAAGAGAAGCGGCTCGCGGAGTTCGAGGACAAGGACAAGTCCGAGACCGAAAAACTCACCAAGCGTGCCGACGAAGCCCACAAGCGCGCCGAAGCGGCCGAGGAGCGAATCAAGGCGGCGCTGGCCCGCGCCGTACAGGCCGAAGTGAAGGCCATGGCCGCCGGCCAGTTCGCCGACCCGGAGGACGCGCACGTCTTCCTCAGCCTAGCCGACTATGCCAGCGAGGACGGCGAGGTCGACGTCGAGTCGATCAGAGCCGACCTCGAAGCGTTGCTGGAGCGCAAGCCGCACCTGCGTAAGGCCGCACCTGCGGCCGAGGAGCAGAAGAAGCCGAAGCCCAAGCCCGACCCCTCGCAGGGATCCCGCAAAGAGCCGGGCCCTGTGGACTTCCGGACCGCAGACAAGGCCACCGTGGACGCCGAACTCACCCGGCTAGGTGTGCGGGTCCGCAGGTGATCCGCATCCGCGCCCGCCTGGGCGACGGACACACCTCCATCGAGGTCGACGGACACGAGGGCCACGTCTTGGACGGCCGCGTGTGCGCTGCCGTGTCGGCCATCACCCAAACCGCGCTGCTCGGTCTCGAAGAAATCGCCCGACAGCATCCGGACCTCATGTCCGTCGAAATCACACAGGAGTAACCACATGACCACGCTGACCGCCCGGCCGCGGGCCTGGTTCAAGCTGGACCGCCACGACGTGCGGTCGAACGTGCCCGCGCCGATCCGCGCGATGATGCAGAACGGCATCCTGGACCGGACGTTCCTTGACGCCCTCATCCCGGAATTCATCTTCCCGGCCATCGCCGACAGCGAGCCGTGGATGGCGAACATGGGTGACACCAAGACGTTCACCCGTAAGGGCCTGCTCGCCCCGGCGACGACCGCGATCACCGGTTCGGACACCTCCGCTGCCACGTACGGCATCGAGCAGTGGAACGTCGTCATGGACCAGTACGGCCAGGCCGTCGACACCAACATGCTGTACTCGGCGATGGCACTGCAGTCCAAGTACATCGCCGACGTCCAGACGCTCGGCATCAACGCCGGCCAGTCGCTCAACCAGATCGCCCGCAACAAGCTGTACGCCGCCTATGCGGGCGGCCGGACGTGGGTCCGTACCGGCGCGACGACCGACACCAGCATGCAGGTGCAGTCCGTCAACGGCTTCACCCACGTGCTCGTCAACGGCGTCCCCACGCCGGTGTCAGCGTCGAACCCGCTGACGGTGTCCATCGAAGGCGTCGCCAACACCGTCACCGGCGTCGATACCGGCACGCGGACGCTCACCCTGGGCACCACCCGCGTGGACGTGCAGGGCGACTACGTGGTGGCGGCGAACGCCCCGTTCTCCATCCGCGGCGGCACCGGCAACGACTCCGCGTTCGACCTGGGCGCCGGCGACAAGGCCACCTTCGCCCTGTTCCGGGCGGCCGTGGCCAGACTGCGGAAGATGAACGTGCCGACGCTCGGCGGCTACTACGTGGCCCACATCGACCCGGACACCGAGTCGCAGTTGTTCGACGACTCCGACTTCAAGTCCGCGCTGCAGGGCCGCGTCGACTCGACGATCTACCGGGACCTGTCCATCGGGCGGTTCGGCGGCATCGACTGGGTGCGCAACAACGAGTGCCCGGTCCTGGCGACCGGCACCGACGGAACCACGGTCGAGACGCACCGCGCGATCGTTCTCGGCGGCGGCGCTCTCGTGGCGGCACCGTTCGAGAACATGGGCGCGCTGCTCGGCGGCACCGGCGTCGAGGACGTCCCGGAGATCAGCATGGTCAGCCCGGCGGCCGGCGTGGACGTCGCGCTGATCGTCCGCCCGCCGACGGACCGCCTCCAGCAGACCCTGTCCACGTCATGGTCATGGATCGGCGACTACGGCGTCCCCTCCGACTCGCTGGCCAACAACGACGCGGCGCTGTTCAAGCGCGGCGTGGTCATCGAACACTCCGCCTCCTGACGGATCCCCGTCCGCCCAGACCTCACAGCGAGGTCTGGGCTTGACCGAAGAGAGGAGTTCGATCGATGCGCGTCATTGCCGAAAAGGCATTCGAGACGTACTTCGAGATGCGGCTTCTCCGGATCCCGGAGGGCCTCGAATTCAAGGGCAGCCTCGCCGCCCACGCCTACGCCGCGGGGGCACCGGTCCGGGTACTCGACTCGGCCGGCATCGAAGATGCGGTGCCGCCGCAAGAGCCCGACACACCCGACGGGCTCGATATCTCCGGCACCGCCAAGGAAGTCCTGGCCTGGGTCGGCGACGACCCCGGCAGGGCGGCCGAAGCACGCGATGCCGAGGCCGGACAGGACAAGCCCCGCTCCACGCTGCTGAAGGCGCTCGACGAGATCGCCGCCAAGGGCTGAGCGGAGGGCTCCATGTCCCTGCCTCCGCTCGCCTCTACGGCGGACCTTGAGGCGCATCTGGGCCGCTCGCTCACGCCTGCCGCCGCAGAGTTGGCGATCAGGCGGGCGTCCGGCCGGGTGCGCTCCTACACCCGGCAGCAGATCACCTTCCGCGCGAACGACACCATCGAGGTGCCCGGCGGGGACCGCATTCTGCGCGTGCCACAACGGCCACTCGTGGTCGACGCGGCGCACCCGCTCACCGTGGTCGAGGTCGGCGAGTTCGGAGCGCCCGACCTGCCCCTGGCTGAGGGAACGGACTTCGAGCGGATCGGCAACGAACTCACCCGCGGCTACCCCTTCTACCCGCTCACCCGGCTGCAGGGGTGGCCGTGGAACCGCAACCTCGGAGTGTGGGCGCCCAAGGTGCGGCTCACCTACAGCCACGGCTACACCACCATCCCGGACGACATCGTGGACATCGTCTTGGAACTGGCCACGGTGAACGTCACCAACGTCGAGGGGCTCCGCAGCGAATCCATCGACGACTACTCCCGCACCTACGCAACCGAGACGGTCGGCGGCGCCACGCTGACTCCTGACCACAAAGAGGTGCTCCGCGTCTACCGGATCGGGGCGTTCTCGGTGAGGCAGGCATGAGCGTCGAAGCCATCCTGGCCGCGGGCCGTACGGCAGCGCTCATGCTCATGCGTGACACGTGCGTGGTGGAGCGCACGGACGGCGAACCGGTCCTCAACGAGGACACCGGCCTGCTCGAACAACCCTGGGCGGCGGTCCACACCGGCGTCTGCCGGGTCAAGCCGCGCTCCAGCAGCGAGACGGAGTGGGGCGAGCGCGAAGTCGCCTTGCACTCCTACGTGGCCGTGCTCCCGTGGAACGCCACACCGGAAATCCAGCGCGGCGACCGGCTGCGCGTGACCGTCTCCGATGACGTGTGGCTGGTCGGCCGGAACCTTGAAGTGATCGCCATCTCTCTCGCCGGGACCGCAACGGCCCGGAGGGTCCTCGTCGAAGATCGGGAGGGCTGATGGCCAACGGCTGGGACGCCTCCGAGCTCGAACACTACGAGAACGAGGTTCTTCTCAAGGCTGCCATCGAAGCGCATCTTGGGTCTTCCGACGTGGTCAAAGACCAGGCACTCAGGTTCCGCAACGACTGGCGCGACAACGCCAGGCAGTCGGCTGGCGCACATGGCAAGCACTACCCGAGCTCGATCACGGCAGAGAAGGTCGGAGACGCAGCGTGGGAGATCGGCCCCGACTCTGCTCTGCCGCAGGGCGGCATGGGCGCCGGTTTCGAGTGGGGCAGCGTCAACCAGCCGCCCCACAACGACATGGGACAGGCCATCGTCGCGGTGCCTGAACGGCTGGAGTCGGCGGTCAAGCAGTGGTCGGAGAAGCTCCTGTGACCACGACACCACTGGAGTCCAGGCCCCTTGTGCTGGCACTCGTCGTGATGCTCGACGCGGCCCTGCCGAACGACGTCGGCATCTACTGGGGAGGCGCGCCACAAACTCGCCAACCACCGTTCGCGGTGCTGTACCCGGACATTGGCATGGAGTCCACGACCGACAGGGCGCTGTCCGATGACGTGCCCAACGATCTGCGATTCCAAATCACGTCCGTAGGGGCGAGCGCCGAACAGGCCCTCCTCGTGGCCGATAAGGCGAACACTGCACTGCTCACCGGCACCCCAAGCGTGCCAGGACGCCGGGTGCGGCCGATCCGGCAGGAAGCCGCCCAGCCGGTTCGCCGGGATGACGAATCCACCGCTCTCTGGCTGGCCACCGCCCAATACCTGGTGCGATCCGAGTCGGTCTAACCCCCTTCATCTGACCTAGCCCGGCACCTGAGGTGTGCGGGCTCTTTGGCATGCCCTGGAGGAGCCTCGCATGGCTACCCGCACAGCTCAGGCGGTCACCGTCGCCGGTGTCACGCCCACTTACCACGCCGCGACGGCGACCACCGGAGACAAGGTCCTCGCCAAGAGCCGGACGTTCATCCACGTCAAGAACGGCTCCGGTGGGTCCATCACCTGCACCATCTCCGGCGCCGGCCAGACCGCCTACCTGGTGGACAACCCCGACAAGGCGTACACGATCGGCACCGGCGCCGAGATGTGGATCCCGATGCTCCCCGAGTACGGCGACCCCGCGGACGGCCGGCTGGTCACGTTCATCTGCTCATCGGTCACGTCGGTGACGTTCGCGGCGGTGCGCATCTGATGGCCGCCCGCAAGGTTTTCGTCCGGTCCCGGATCAACGGCCAGGTCGCCGAGGTCGCACCTCAGGCCCTCCGGCACTTCCCCGACTACGAGCGGATCGACGCCCCAGAAGCGGTGTTCGTCGAGCCTGCCCCGTCCGCCGAGTCCGCCACACCCAAGCCCAGCACGAGCCGCACCACGGCGGCCAAGACCCCCGACAAGGAGTGACCCATGGCTGCCGACCTTCTCGGTGATGGCAACGTCAAGGCGACGTTCTGCCTCACCATCGCCAATGTGTCCGCGCCGACGGCCGCCGAGCTGAACGCGGGCGTGGATCTGCAGGAGTACATCACCAAGGACGGCCTGGGCATCAGCCCTGAGCAGGCCGCGGTGGACAACACCGCTCTGGCCAGCAGGGACGAGACTGAAGACGCCGGAACGGTCAAGTACAGCATCGAGCTAACCGTCAAGCGCAAGGAGGTCGCGCTCGAGGACGTCGGCTGGGACACCCTCACGGACCGGCAGCTCGGCTACCTGGTCGTGCGCCGGAACATGGCGCACGAGACCGCGTACGCGGCCAGCCAGTCCGTCGAGGTGTATCCGGTCCGGTGTGGCCGGCCGAACATGCAGCCGCCCGAGCTGAACGCGGCCCAGCGGTTCGTCTCCAAGCTGTTCAACCACACGACTGCCGACACGGACGCCGTGGTGGCCGCGTAGTGACGAGCATCGACGACCTGCTCGGGCGGATCCGCCTGCCCGAGCGGACATGGAACCTGTGCACACGGGCCGATCTTCAGGGCGAGTGGGAGCAGGCGGAACAGCAGCTCGCCCGCGCTGAGGTGCAGTCGCGGGACTCTCTCGCGGGCAACTCGAGCGAAGTGCGGCAGATCGCCTCCCACATCCAGGACCTCGAAGCGGAGATGGCGGAGCACACGGTCCCGCTGAAGCTGCGCGCCGTCACCCACAAGGCATGGTCGGACCTGCTGGCCAAGCACCCTCCAAGGGAGGGCAACGCCGACGACGGCGCGTTCAACTCCCTGACGTTCGGGGTGGGCCTGCTCGCGTCGTGCGCGGTCGATCCTGCGATGAGCGAGGACCAGGCCGGGAAGCTGGTCGACAGCCTGTCGCACGGCCAATGGAACGACCTGTTCACCACGCTGTGGGGGCTGAACCGGACCGGTGCTGACGTCCCAAAATCCAGGAAAGCCTCAGAAGCTCTGCGGAACTCGCCGAAGAAGTAGCGCTGGCCGCGGCCTACCGGGTGCCGCGGTCGGTGCTACTCGGCAGGCAGCGCACGTCCGTCACGGTGCGGGAGTACGACGAGGCGGGCCGTCTGGTGCGCGAGGTGGTCACGCACGACCCGGAATGGACAGAGGAAGATCTCGGGTACGCGAAGGCGCACCACCGTAACGAGCTGGACAAGTGCCCGGGGTGCGGTCTGCCACTGAGCGAGACGACGAACCCAGACAACGAGGGCCGATATGAGGCGCCGCCCCCGATGCGGTGCCACGCCTGCACTCCGCTGGAGCACAGAAAGTCGGAGTACACCGAATCTCCGCCTGGACTGCTGTTCCGGGTCTACCTGAAAGTCAAGAAGTCGCTGGCCAAGACCTAGTTCCAGCCGGCGCACTCGAGAACCTTCTCCGGGTTCTTCGTGATGCACTCCTCCAGGGCCTTCTGCCGCTCCACGTCCGTCTTGGCGGACTCGGTGGCCCACGTCCACATGAAGAACGCGATCGGCAGCGACACCATCCCGAGTGCCAGGCCGCCGGCGGCGAACAGCGTGCCGCCCTGGGTTTTCGCCACGAACACCACGATGGCGAGTACCACGGCGACGAACCCGAGCACGAGCCCGACGCCCCGCAACGGGGTGAACGCGAGTACGGCGGCGAACAGGCCGAGTATCAGCGTGACGATCGCTAACCCCTGACTCGGCCGTGGGGCCGCGTGCGAGGCGGGCACGTACGCGGGCTGCTGGCCGGGCGGCGGGTATGGCTGCTGCGGCGGCACGTGCTGCTGGTACGGGTTCGGTGGCTGCTGCGGGTACGGCTGGCCGTCCTGAGGGCCGTAAGGCGTCATGTGGGACTCCTGAGGAGAAAGAGATGGCGCGGTAGGACGCGCCGCTTGAGGTGCCGGTTGGCACGATCCCACGCCCCCCACTGATCCATCCCTGATACCGGCCGTTTTGGGCCCCTTCCACGAGGAGGCGCCCCGCATGGCCGACCGCTCCGTAACCGTTCGCCTCGATGCCGACGTCAAGCCGTTCATCACCGCCCTGTCCAAGGCGGAAGCCGCGGCGAAGAAGTTCCGCGACGGGCTCGGCAAGGGCATGCCAGACCCGTTCGAGCCTTGGGATGAGGAGCAGCAGAAGCGCCGCAAGCGGGCGCCAAAGGAAGGCGACGAGATCGCGGGCGCCTTCGCTCGCGCGTTCTCCCGCCGCCTGGAGGCGGCGTTCAAGAACCTGCCCAAGGCGAAGGTCGACACCGACGCCTCCGAGGCGCAGCAGAAACTGCAGGAGGTCCGCTCCAGCCTGCAAACCCTGTCAGGCAAGCAGTTCAACGTCGACATCGACGCCGCATCAGCGCTCACCCAACTGGCGACGCTTCGCATGGAGTTGGACCGGCTGAGCACCGACGCCGACATCGATGTCCGAGCCGACACGATGGCAGCGCTCGCGGAACTGCAGGTGTTGCAGCGTGAGATCGACAAGCTGAGCGAGCCGGTCCAACCGCAGATCGACATTGACCCGGCTCGGCAGGCTCTCGCCGACCTGCAGGCCCGCATGGCGGAACTGTCGGGGCGGACGATCGGCATTGACCTCGACGCCGGCGCCGCGAAGGCGGAGATCGCCGCGATCGAGCGGGAGCTTCAGCAGCTCAACGCGTCGTCGACGGACATCGACATCCGGTTGGACACGACCAAGGCGCTCGCTGACCTGCGAGCGCTGGAGTCGTCTCTGTCGTCGGTGAGCAACCGCAGCGCGCGTGTCAGCGTGAGCGCGGACGTGGGCAGCGCGCTGGCGAGTATCGCGCTCGTGGGTGCGGCCCTGGCCAGCCTGCCTGCGGTGACGTCGATCGCTGTCGGCGTGGGCGCGCTCGGCGGGGCGTTCGCCGCCGCGGGCGCGGGAGCTGCGGGCTTCGCCGCGGTTGCCGGGCCGAGCCTGGGGCGGATCAACGAGGCGCTGAAGGAGCAGGCGAGCGCGGCGGGCAGCGCCGGCGGCGCGACGAAGTCTGCCGGCCAGTCTGCTGCCGAAGCCGCTTCCCAAGCCCTCCAGCTCGAGCAAGCCGAACGCCGAGTCTCGGACGCCCAGAAGGGCGTCAGGCAGGCGCAAGAGGACCTGACGAGAGCCCGCCGAGACGCCAAGCGGGCACTTGAGGACTACGTCCTGTCCGTGAAGGGCGCCGCTCTATCCGAAGAGGACGCCGCTCTGGCCGTGGAGGAGGCTGGGCAGCGTCTGGCTGAGGTGTTGGCCGACGAAGACTCCGACGATTTGGACATTCGGCGGGCCGAGCTCAACCACCGGCTGGCCATGCAGCGGCTGGACGAGCAGACCGTCCGGACCAAGCGCCTCAAGCAGGACAAGGCCGAGGCGGACAAGAAGGGCGTTGAAGGGTCGGACGCCGTCCGCGCCGCCCAGGACAAACTGCTGAAGTCGCAGGCCGATCTCGCGGAGGCGCAGAAAGCGCTGACCGTCCTGCAGTTGCAGCAGAAGGCCGCCATGGAGAGCGCGGGCGGCGCTGCCGGCGGGGCCGCGTCGAAGATGAGCCAACTGTCCAAGGCTGAGCGAGAGCTGGCCGAGGACATCAAGAAGTTCCAGGACCGCTACCTCGATTGGCAGCGGTCGCTGCAACCGGACGTGTTCCCGGTGATCCGCAGCGGCATGGACCTGATGACGACCGGCATGAAGATCGGAACTCCGATCATCAAGGCGAGCGCGGGCGCGTTCGACGACTTCCTGAAGCAGGCCAACAAGGAGCTGAAGGGCGACCAGTGGACGTCGTTCTTCGACGATCTGGCGGACAAGGCGCCGCGCGCCATCGACGGCTTGACGGACTCGGCGATGAACATCGCCTCCGGCGTGCGCGGCATCATCGAAGCGTTCCTGCCGTACACCGACCGGATCATGGACTTCCTCGAGGACAGCACCCAAGAGTTCGAAAACTGGGGGGAGAACCTCAAGGGGTCGCCCGAGCTTAAGGAGTTCCTGGCATACGCGGCCGAGAACGGTCCGAAGGTCGCTGAAATCTTCGGAAATGTCGCCACCTTCGTCGGCAACATCGTCGAAGCGGGGGCCGGCCTCGGTTCTGGCGTGCTGGACTTCATGGTCATCCTGTCCGAGGAGCTCGCGGACATGGACCCGCAGCAGATCGAGGCCATCGCCAAGGGCGTCGCCTTGATCTTCGCGGCGGTGAAACTCGGAGCTTCACTGAAGATCGGCGCCCTCGTTCTGCTGGCGCAGGTGATCGGCGACATGAGCCCTGGCCAGATCCAGGCGCTGGCTGTAGCCATCGGGCTGACCATCGCCGCAGTCAAGGGCTACCAGGCCGTCAGCGGCGCCGTCGGCTTCTTCCAGAACCTGTCGGGGTCGATCGACGGGGCGGGCAAGAGCGCAGACGGAGCCAAGGGCAAGCTGGCCGCGCTGGGCGGCGTGTTCGGCAAGGGCGGCCTGATCGCCGCCGCTGTCGCCGGGACCGCGCTGGCGATGGATTCGCTGGGCGATGCCATCTACGGGCTGAACCCCTCGCTGGACAAGCTCTCCCAGGGGCTGTCCGATTTCGGCAAGGGAGGCGCCCCGGCCGAGGAACTGCTTGATCAGCTCGGGCCGAAGATGACCGGCCTCGGCTCGCAGATGGAGACGTTCGGCGATTCCGCTGCCCGGCTCGTGTCCGACAACCCGTTCATGGTTCTCGGCAACCAGGTGGCCGGCTTCATCGACAGCTTCGACCTGATCACCTTGGACAACGGCAAGCAGTCGATCAACAACCTCGACCAGGCGCTGGCGGCGATGGCCTCCAGCGGCAACGGCGACCAGGCGGCAGGCGCGTTCAACCGGCTTGCCAGCCAGGCGGTCGCCGCGGGGACCCCCGTTGATCGGCTGCGTGAGCTGTTCCCGAAATACGCCGAGAGCCTGGACGGCTCGATCCCGCGGACCGGCGAGATGGCGTCGGCCATGTCCACGCTGAAGGTCGAGGTCGATCCGACCGTCACGGCCATGCAGTCGCTGAACGAGTCACTCGACGCGTACAACGCCAAAACGGACACGGCCAGGTTGACGCTCGAGCTGCGAGACGCCTTCAAGGAGGCGAAGGACGCCATCGCTGACGCGGGCGGAAAGCTCGACTTCAGCTCGCAGATGACGGACAAGCAGCGCGAAGCGGTCATCAAAGCCCGCGAGCAGTTCATCGGCTACATCGAAAAGGTGCAGGCCGCGGCGACGGCTGCCGGCGAGATGGCCGGCAAGACCGGCGAGGCGGCGGCCAAGAGCGACGAGGCGAAGGAAGCGATCCTCCGGCAGCTTCCCCAACTCGGCGCGCTGGCCGGCAAGTCCGGCGAGGCCCGCGAACGCGTTCTGAAACTGGCCGAGGCGTACGGGATCTCCCGGGCCGACGCTGATAAGGCGATGCGGTCGGCGAAGGACTTCCAGGAGGTCCTGGACAAGTTCAAGAACAAGAACATCTACATCAAGTTGGGCTTGGACACCTCCGAGGCGATCGCAGCTTTCGAGCGGTTCGTGAAGAAGGTCGGAGACCGGTCGCTCGCGATCGCGTTGACGGCCAAGCAGGAGATGAAGGCCAGGTCGGGCGGCATCTTCGCGTACGAGGCGGGCGGCCTGCAGAAGTTCGCCGCCGGTGGCCGGTCCACTCCGCCGAACATGGCGACCGGGCCGACGATCTTGTACGGCGAGGGTGCTGACCAGGAAGCCTTCATCCCATATGAGGCCCGGTACAGAGAGCGGGCCATCGGCCTGCTGAGCCAGGTCGCGAACGATTTCGGCCTGCAGCTCAACAACCAGGCCGCCGCGCAGGGTTTGTCGGACCTGACGGTCACCATCGACCAGTCGGGCCTGCAGATCGCGGACGGTCTGACCAGCGTCATGGGCTCGCTCGAGGCCACGATGGGCCAGGCCGGTTCGCTGACGGGGTCGATCGCTCAGGTCGGCTCCTCCGCGGATCAGCTCGGTGAGGCGTGGCTGGCCGGCTCTTCGGTGCTCGGGGACACGGTGTCGCTGCTCGGCGCGACCACCGCAGATTCCACGACCGCGATGGCGGGCAGCGTCGACACGTTGTCCGAGGCGATCGCCGCCGGCCAGGAAGTCATCAAGGAGCTGCTCAGCGGCGGCTCGAAGGGCAAGGCCGGGAGCAAGGCCAAAGGCTCGTCGAAGTCGTCGGCCGCGAGTTTGGCCTTGTCTGGTGCCAAGGGCCTGCTCGACAAGATGGGCCTGGACTGGCCTGGCGGGAAGTCGGGAGGGACATCCGGCGGGCTGATCGCTGGGCATGACGCGGTGTCGGCGGCGCAGACGATCGGCGAAAGCTCTCTGGCCGCGGTGCCGCCGCACTACTCGAAGATGTCGGCGCCGCAGCAGATGACCTCGACACCGGGCCTGCAGCAGATGGTGACGGAGGCCGTGTCCGCCGCGATCACGAGCACAGGCGGTGGCGGGAACTCGGTGACGAAGAACGTCAACTTCTACGGCGGCCAGACCATCACCAAGGAAGCCGACGCCGATGTCCTGTTCAAGCAGGCGGCGCTGTCTCTGAACAGCCGCTGAGCCCGCCCTTTCAACATCAACACGTGAGGAGGGCGGGCTCCGCCATGCCTTGGGATCCAAGCGCCGAGACGTTCGGCGAGTACATGCGGGGCGGGGAACCGCTCGGCGAGGGCCGCACCACGGACGTGGTCACAGGGGAGAGGACGTATCTCACCCGTGACCAGGTGGTGGAGGGGCGCACCCCGGACGGCGGTCGGTTCAAGGCCGTCCGCGACCAGGGCGGCAACGTCGTCACCGAGGAGACCACCCCGTCCGGCCGTCAGCGCAAGCACGTCGCCATCCACCTGGGCTGAAGGGGCGCTGAATGGCTATCACGCAGGACGGCTGGTTCAACGACACCTTCACGAAGGTGTTTCGCCAGAGCGTCACCATTGATGTTGGCAGTACTACTCCGGGCGTCTTCAAGGGCGCCTTGTGGACGGGATCGGTCACGCCCGACTTCTCGCAGACGAACCCCGCCTACGGGTCGTCGCCATGGAACTCCGGCGAGACGTCCGGGCCGGGCTACACGGCGGGCGGCAACGACTTGACGGTGGTGTCGTTCGCGGAACTGTCCGGCGTGGCCAACAAGGTCGGCTGGCGGTTCAGCGCCACGAGCTGGACGTCTGCCACCATGTCCGCCGACGGGTTGTTGGTGTACGCGCCCGGCCTGAGCAACAGAGCGTTCCTGCTCAGGTGGTTCACCCAGACCTACGACTCGACCGACGGCACGTTCGCCGTAACTCCGGACACAACGGGCATTTGGCGCACCGTGCTGCGCAACGCCGCCTGACCTGATTCGACCTTCTCGCCCGCCCAATGTGGCGGGTTTTCGCATGTAAGGAGGCCGTTTCGTGGCCAAGTCCGGATATTCGATCCACACCGAGGGGTCGGTCGCCTTGTCGGCCGCCACCGCCAAGAGCATCCTCGGGGTCAAGAGTGGCGCGACCACCGCGAACCACGGCGTCGATCTGACCCGCTTCAAGGTCAGCTTCGACGGCGTCACCGCTTCCGCCGTGCCCGTGCTCGTCGAGATCTGCCTGTGCACGTTCGGCGCCAACCCGCCCGGGACGAACAGCACGTCGCTGAGCACGCCCGGCATTGTGCAGGCGTACGGGAAGCTCGCCTCCACCGGCTTCAGCGCGGCCCGGAACTGGACGGCGGAGCCAACAACGATCTCCGTCGTTGACGTGTTCTGGCTGACGCCGAACGGCGGCACCGTCTTCTACGACTGGCCGCTCGGCACGAGCTACGACAGCCCGCTCGGCGAGGGGTTCGTCATCAGATGCACGGCGCCCGCGACGGTGAACGTGCGGGCCTCGATGGGCTTCGAGAGGGCCTAGCGTGGCGATCGTTCTCGAGTCGTCCCCGTCGCTCGTCAGCACGACCAACGGCAGCAGTCTCACGACGGCCAGTTTCACCGCTCCGGACAACTCGGTGGTGGTGGCGTGCAGCATCATCGGCCAGATTCCGACGATCAGCAACAGCGACGCCGCGCTGACGTGGACGTCCCGCAAGGTGATGACCGACGACAGGGCGTCCGTCTGGACGGCCCCGGTCGTCGCTGAGCGGACCGGCCTGACCGTGACCGCGGTGGCGCAGGCCGGCGGCTCGTTCCAGGGCGCCCTGAGCGTGTACGTGTTCACCGGGGTGGAGCTGTCCGCGCCGGTGGGTGCCGACGGTAACGGCACGTCCACCACGAACAACGTGACCGTCAACGGCTACAGCTCAACGAAGGATGGCTCGAGAGGGCTGGCCATCGCCCGCGACACCAGCGCCGGCGGCACCCCGACGTCCACGGACGATGAACGTGCCTGGGCCGGGCTGCTCAATATCGCCGCCATGTCGATCACCAAGTCGGCGAACACGGCGACGAGCGGGACGACGGTCACGTTCAACCTGGACGCTGCCGGCGCTGCCGCCGCGGCGTGGACGTGGATCGCAGTGGAGTTGGTGCCGACGTTGCCGTTCCAGCGTCCCCGCATCTCGACGCAGCCGGCCGCCGTACACCGCGCCTCATCCTGGTGAGGGGGTAGCTGGTGGCCCGCTCGGGACGCTCATACGCCAACCGCACGGTCATCGTCCGCCATCCGCGCATGGCGGATCGGATGCTCGCCCTCGCCCCGTTCGAGAGCGTCTCCGAATGGCCTGAACTCGAGGTCAGCACCCCGAACGCGAACGTCTTCCTGCCCGCCTTCGAGTCCATCTCCGAGTGGCCTGATCTGGCGTTCGAACGCGACCAGGTGTTCATGCTCGGCGCGTTCGAGTCGAGCAGCGAATGGCCGGCGCTCGACGTCGATGTCCCGATCGTGCCCGGCGACAGCCTGACCGGCGCGAACGGCGAAGTCGAATGGAACGGGACCCTGTGGGGTCCCTCGACGGACATCGCCGTGCGGATCCCGGTGGACGGCTGGCTCGGTACACCGGCGATCGACAATCTCAACGAGGAGCGCCCGAACCGGCACGGCTCCTGGGACGCCCGCAAGCTGGCTCAGCAGCGGCTCGTCACGGTCAGGCTCCAGCCGAACAGCGCGAGCGACCCGACGCAGATCGACACGATGCTCGACGAGATCGCCGCCGTCACCGGCATCCCGGACACCGAAACACCGCTGCCGTTGGTGATCAAGGCGTATGGGGCTCCCAGGCTGGCGTACGGGCAGATCATCGGCCGCGACATCGACATGGACGAGGACTACAACGTCGGCCTCCCCACGGTCAGCCTGTTGATCGCGTGCGCGGACCCGCGCAGGTATTCACTCGACCAGTACGGCATCACCGTCCCGCTCGGCTCACCGACCGGGCTCGGGAACGCCGGCAACGTCGCGAGCCATCCACTGATCAGGCTCGAAGGGCCGCTCACTGACCCGGTCCTGGTGAACCAGACGACAGACCGGACGCTTGAGCTCAACATCACGCTGGGCAGCGGCGACCTGCTGGTGATCGACACCAACCGGGGCACGATCACGATGGACGACGAGTCGCAGATGCCGTCGCTGACCGGCGGCAGCGCGCCTGTGCAGGACTTCGTGCTCGCGCCCGGCCCCAACACGATCCTCTACACCGCCACCTCGGGTGGCGCTGAGGGCGCGGACTTCTTCTGGCGGGACGCACACCTGTAGCTGACGTGGGGCGGTGAACGTGGCCGCCGTCATCCGCTCCCTCTCTCGCGCGATCGGACCCAACGGCGGAGCCTTCAACGTCAACGCACCCCAGGGCGTCGGGTCCGGGATGTGCCTGCTGGCGTTCCTCGCGGTCGACTCCGGCGGGACGGCGTCCATCTCGGGCGGCGGCACGTGGACGCGGATCGGCCACATCGAATCCGACACCAGCATCCTGTCCGCGGTCGACGTGTGGTGGCGTGTCGGCACGAACGCCGAGCCCGCCCAGTACACCGTCAACCAGGCCGGCAGCGCGGACGGCGCGGTCGTGGTCGTCGCCATCTCCGGCGCGGTCACCACCCGGCCGCAGGTCGGGCTCGGCAGCGTCTTCACCAACTCGCAAGCGGCGATCAGCCCCGCTATCACGCCGGCCACCTCGTCGGGGCTGGAGTTCCGCTGGGCGGCCGGCATCCCGTCCGAGGGCGTGTTCTTCTCCTGGTCGACACCTGTCGGCTACACGGAGCTCGCCGACTTCCAGTCCGAGGACGAGGTCGGCGGCTCGCTGATCTCGCGTCAGGTCGTCTCCACGGCGTCGATCAACCAGCAGTTCCACCTCGCGAACGCGACTCTGCAGCGAGCTGCGGCGCTGGTCGTGGTCATCGAGGCGTCCACCGCTGAAGTGCCGGACCCGCCGGTTGTGCAGCCGTTCACGCCGGGCGCCGGCACCGCCGAGTACCGGTACGTGTTCACCAGGCTGCTGAGCCGGGAGTATCTCGGCGACCTGGATTTGAAGGGCGTCAGCTTCGACAAGAAGATCCTGCAGCCAGGCAGTTTCTCCGCGACGATCCCGATCCCGAACCGGGACGAGCGCAGCCGGGTCGCGGACATCATCCCGCTGAACGACGGCGTGCTGGACCGCGGCCCCGGCGTCATCACCGTCCAGATCCTGCGGGACGGCGAACCCTGGGGCGAATACTGGATCACAACAGCGTCCATCTCGAGGTCACGGCGAGGGATCCCGCAAATCCAGCTCCGGGGCTCCACCCTGGACTTCTACCTCAACCAGGTACAGATCCAGACGGATCTGTTCTACAACGACTTCGACCAGATCGACATCGCCCGCGAACTGCTGAATCACCTGATGGCGCAGGCCAACGCGAACATCGGGCTGACCCTGCAGTCGGGTAGCTCCGGCGTGGCCCGCGACAGGACATACCTCGACAGCGAGGGCGGCACGTACGGTGGCCGGCTGGTCGAACTGGCGCAGGTCGACGGCGGCTTCGAGTGGGTGCTCGACTTCGCCCTGGTCGACGGGGTGCTGCAGCGCACCTGGCGGTGGGGGTACCCGACGCTCGGCGAGTCCGAGCACCAGCACGTGTTCGTGGACTCCGCGAACGGCGGCGACATCCTGGAGTGGCACGAGGACATCGACGCCGGCCGCGGCGCCACCCGGTGGCGGGCGAGAGGCTCGAGCATCTCCACTGACGCCTCCACGACGTCCACGCCGCTCGTGTCCACCATCGCGCCCGCGACCGCTCATTTGAACGCAGGCTGGCCGCGCATCGACCGGACGCTCAGCTATCCGACCGCGACCGTCCAGACCACTCTGAACGAATACGCGGCCTTCTGGGCAGCCAAAGCGCCCGGAGCGCTGCGCGTCGACCAGGTGACGATCGCGCTTGGAGCCCGACCGACGCTCACACCGAACCATCTCGGCGATGTCGCCATGTTCAAGCTCAACAACGAATGGCATGTCAGCGAGTCACGCCTGCGCCGAGTGATCGGCATGCGAGTCACGCCCACCAGCCGAGACGGCGGCAAAGAAGAAGCCCAGCTCGTGCTCGAAGGACAGGAGGCGCCCGGTGCCTGACCTCTACCCCGGAGACCTCCTGCAGGAGATTCGCGAGTTGAAGCAGCGCGTCGCCGACCTGGAAGCGATCGTGCGCGCGCAGCCAGGCCGGACCACAGCCAGCCAAGGGTGGATCCTGCCGAGCCTGGCCGCGCCCGACACGTCGGCGCTCCCGGCAGGCGCTCTGCAGCTCTACGGCCGGGGCAGCCTGGTGAGGTACAGGCCCGCCGGAAACGGGACCGAAGTGACGTTGACGGCCACCCCGACGGCCGGACACGTCGCCTCCATCCTTCTCGGCACCGCGGGCGCCTCCTACACCGCGCTGGAGCAGAACATCTTGAACACCGTCGTCAGCACGGTCAACTCCATTCTGGCCGAGCTGCAGGCCGTCGACCTCATGGCCTGACCCTGATCGTGGCCGCCGCTCTGGGAGGCGCGGCGGCCATCCCACGTCGTGCCGTCCCGCCCTTGAGGATGCGCGCGGGACGGCACCCCAACGCCCGCGACCAGCCCTGAACTTGGAGGTAGCCGCGTGCGATCCCGCCTGCTGGCCGTGAGAGAACGACTGAGATCGGCAGCCCGCCTCGCCTGGTCCGTGCCGAGCCGCACGATCGGGCACCGCGGCACCGCGCTGTTGTTCTTCTGCCTGCTCGACTTCGTGTACGGCGCCAGCATGGTCCTCGCGCCCGCGGAGACGCTCGCCACGCCGGCGTACGTGTTCCTTGCCCGACTGCTGCCCGTCCCGACGTGGGGGGCCATCTGGCTGGGCGTCGGCGCGGTCTGCCTGGTGCAGGCGTTCATGAGGTCGGACCGGCTGGCGTTCGCGTGCGCGTCCGCGCTCAAGGTCGGGTGGGGGCTCGTCCATCTGATCGGCTGGATAGCCGTCGACCTGCCGCGCGGCTACGTTGCCGCGGCCATCTGGCTCGCTTTCGCCGGGTTCGTGCAGGTCATCTCTCAATGGCCGGAGCCTGGAGGTGAAAGGTGAGCGACCCGTCTGTGCTTGCCGCCATAGTGGCCGGTTTGGCCGCGGTGGTCGGGGCGTGGTTCGCCTACCGGGCGAGCACGAAGGCGAACCAGTTGGCCGACCGCAAGGTCGACATGGAGGCGTACGACCGCAACATCGTCTACTACGAGAAGTTGATCGCGAATCTTGAGAAGGACGTCGAGCGGTTTCGGACATCGGTTGATCGGGTCAACGCCCAGTTGGCGCAGGAGCAGGACGTGTCGAACGCGCTCCGCAACCAGGTCCGCACCATGCAGGCGCAATTGGATCTGCTGGAGCGGACCCTCAACGAGTACCGGACCTCTCCCGCGCGACCTCAGATGATGGAGGGCCAGTGATGCCGTACCTGACGCAGCTTGCCAAGGTGGCCCGCCGCACCGGCCATCCGGTGACCGAGGTGGCCGGGTGGAAGACGCGCGGCCACGGCCCCCAGCCGGAGGTCGATGGTGTCGTTTGTCACCACACAGCGGGCTGGAACGACATGCATGTGGTGCGGGACGGGCGTCCCGGTTTGGACGGGCCGCTGTCGCAGATCTGGCTACGGCGGGACGGCCACATCTTCATCGTCGCCGCGGGCCGCTGCTGGCACAACGCACCCAGCCTGTCGCTGGGCCACACGAACAGCCGGTCGATCGGCATCGAGGCGGAGAACGACGGACGAACGGCGTGGCCTGCCGCACAGCTCGACTCGTACAAGAAGTTGTGCGCTGAGCTGTGCCGCGAGTTCGGCCTACCCGTGTCCACGGTGAAGGGCCACAAGGAGGTCAACTCCTCCAAGCCGGACCCGCACTCGATCAACATGAACGCGTTCCGGAAGGACGTCGCCGCCCTCCTCAAGGGCGAGCCTGCGGCGCCGGCCGACACCTCATGGACGGAGAAGCTGTTGAAGGACCTGCCCCTCCTCAAGCCGGGCGACGACAACTACGACGTCAAGACCGCCCGCGGCCTGCTGCACGCCCGCGGCTACCTGCCCGAGGCCGTCTACGCCGCGGCGGGCTTGAAGGAGTGGCTGGACCGGACGAAGTACGACGACGAGTTCGCCAAGCTGATCAAGGGCTTCCAGAAGCTGAAGAAGCTCGACGCTGACGAGCTCATCGGACCCAACACCTGGCGTGCCCTGTCGCGGCTGTCGTGAGCGACGGCCTGTGGCTGGGGCGTTGGCCGTACCAGACATCTCCTCCGTGGCTTCCCGAGCCTGCGCAGGAGTTCGACGCGATCGACGAGGGCGAGCTGTTGGAGTTCGCCGAACGCTCGGTCGGCGTCGCGTGGGCCGATGGCCCTATCCCTGGCCTCCTCGACGAGGCCAACTGACGAGCCCTGACGGCTCACCGGAGCGCTGCCCCGAGGGTGGCGCTCTCTCTATGTCACCGCATCAAGGAGCATCCTCGAAATGCGTCTCAACAAGAGCGCGACTCTCTTCGCCGGCGTTCTCATCGCCGCGACCCTGACCACCGGCACCGCTTCGGCGAGCACGGCGGACATCTCGAACCTGGAGCTGGGCGCGTTCGGCTACAACGCCTACGGCGCCGACACCGCGGCGAACCGCAACGCCGAGTACATCGACATCAAGAACACGCACGCGACCGACGCTCTCAACGTGAAGGGCCTGGTCGTGGAGGACGCGTGGCGGCACGGGCAGCCCGACAGCTACACCGGCCGCTGTAACCGGTACACGGTTACCACCATCCCTGACGGTGGCCGGGACGGCGAGGAGCTGCCCGCCGGCCACACCCTGCGCGTGTACGTCGGCGCCGGCAGCCCGCGCGTGTTCGGCACCCGTCACGACGTGTTCATGGACTCGCCGACCAGGTGCGGCTACAACGGCCACATCTTCAACAACGGTCCCGGCTCCAGCTCTCGCGCCCCGTGGGACACCGTGTGGGTGAAGGTCGGCGCCGCCACCGAGTCCAAGAGCTACAACTTCAGCTTCGGCTACTGGGTCTCGTAGGGGGCGTCATGCAGTTCAAGCTGTTCGGCCGTGACCCTGCGGCCATCCTGTACGGCCTGCAGTCCCTGCTGGCGGTCCTGGTCGCTTTCGGGATGTTCTCCGGGGCTGTCGCCGACTACACGATGGTGGTCGCGAACGGTGTGATGGCGCTCATTGTGGCGCTGACCACGCGCCCGTTCGTGGTGGCTGCCATCACGGGTGCGGCTTCGACCATCCTGACGGGGATCGTGGCGTTCGGCATCCCGGGCCTGACGTTCTCCACGGAGCAGCAGGGCGTCCTCATCGCCGCTCTGACGGCGGTCCTGGCGTTGATGCTCCGGCAGAATCAGGAGCCGAAGGAGACGGCGGTCACGTCCGCCTGATCCACCTGAGGCTGCTGTGGGCCTCTTCTCAAACCGCAGCGCACCACCTCCCTACTACCAGCCAGGGGCGCTCTCGGGTGCCGTCTGGAATGCGGCTCCGACCGCAACTCGGCGATAAGAGGTGGAGATCATCTCTTCCGTTCTGGGATAGTCGGGGTGCCTGCATAGCTCAGTTGGCGAGAGCGCCACACTCATAATGTGGAGGTTTCCCAGGTTCGAGTCCTGGTGCAGGTACGCCGCGAGGCGGGCTTCGGCCCGGTCGTCTGAATGCAGCGCCGACGGGCGCAGGCCAGTAAGGCGGCGAACCTGAGCATGTCGGCCGTACGGGACGCGTACCGTACGGTGTCGGGCAGCGGAGGGGACCTTGGCGGCTACACGTACGGGGCCGGGTCACCTTCGGGTGGCCCGGCCCTCTATCTCGTTTCCGGGTACCGTTGACCTTGTACGGGGTCGAGTCGCCAGGCATGGCCGCTCGGCCCCTTTCTCATGCTGTTGTACGGGCCGCTCGGCCTCTTCTATGTGCAGTCGTCGCCGTTTCCCCCAACTATCTTGGAGGCGTGGTGCGGGTCCGGATTGATCCGAACGTCCGCGTGCGTGGCGGCCACACGCTGGCGTCCTTCGAGGACGTCGAGGGCCTCGACCCTGCCACCCTCCACGTTGGCGAGGTGCTCACCGTGTACGAGCCCGAAGCCGCGCTGCGAGGGGACGGGACAGTCGTCGAGGTCGACCGGGTTAGACGGCTCGTCATCCTGGCGGTGGACTGGCCGTCGCTGCGCCCCGAGACGGCGTGGGCCGGGTGGGACGCCCACATCGCCGCGATACTGGCCGGCGGAGGAGCGGAGCAGACAGCCGCTACGAATGGACGACCTCGACGCGCTGCGTACGAGGCTCGCGGATCTTCGAAGGGAGGCGTGATGTCCGACTTCGAGTACACGATCACCCCGAAAGGCCGCGACGACCGGCGGCGCTGGCAGTGGGAGGGCGGCCCCGTAGAGTTCGACACGTCCGGCGGTGGAGAGATCCTCGACTGGTCCGAGTTGCGGGAGGCGCGGTGAGCGACGAGTACACAGGGCCGCCGATCTCCCGCCACGTCGCCGAGCTGCTCGACATCCCGCTCGACGACCCGGACGTGAAGCAGGAGGAGTAGCCCCACATGCGTACCGCCCTGGATTTCTACGAAGACGACGAAGACCCGAACGAACTGCTGGCCATCTTCGAGGCCGCAGAGCAGGGCGTCACCACCTGCCCGACGTCGGCACTGCCGAACGTGTTGATGAGCCCTGCAGCTACCGAAACGAACTGATCAGACGTATCGTTGCGTCCAGGTCTCCACTGGACCGTCGCCCTGCAAACGAGAAGCCCGCTCCTCCTTCGGGAGGGGCGGGCTTCTTCGTGTTGTCTCTCGCGCGCCCTCTTGCCAACCTAAAGATCAAGCGTGATAAAATCACGGCCATGCGAAAGGTTGAGGAAGAGGCAGAGCGCGTCCGGGACGCGCTCCTACCGCTCTGTGAACCGCTCCACGATGTGTTCACCACGGCGGAGGCAGAGCGCCGCGCACGATTGCCGATGCTGGATCATCCGCAGTACCGATGGCTTCACACCCACACGATCCGCGGGCTTGCCCACCACGGGCTCAGCACCATGGACCTCGGGATCTGGAAGCTCTACGGCAACCACGGCCGAAACGGAGAACTGTGGTTGACCGACAATGACTTCCGCATCCGCGTGCTCCACGGGCTCAACGATGAGCAGGTCCCCCCGCCTGGGACGAACGGCAACAGGCGCGCCTTCTACGCCAACATCCCGATCCTGCAGCAAGGCGTGATCTGGGGCCCGCACAATGACCGGCTGCTCGTCCTGTGGCGAATCGACCCGAAGACAGCCGCCCCTGCGTTCCGCGTGGTGCGGACCATCGGCGCGTGGAAGTTCGGCAGCAAGGAAAAAACCGACCTGGACTTCCCTCTTCCGAAGGAGGCCGTCGACCTGGCGGCCCTACGCTTCGAGCCGGCAGACGATGAACTTGAGCTCGAACTTCCCGCAGAGGAGGGCGGTGTGGAGGATGCTGGCGGAATCTCCGGGTGAGCGCCTGCGAACCCTCCGCGAGCTTCTCGGGTTGACACAGAAACAACTCGCTGACCTGTCCGGGGTTGCCCAGAGCTGGGTGTCCATGGCCGAGACCGGCGAGCGTGAGGCAAGTGAGGACGGGCTGGAGGCGGTTGCCGCCGCCACCGGCACGCCCCTGAAGTTCTTCTTTGTCCGACCGTCGACGGTTCCGCTGGACTCGCTGCGCTTCCGGAAGCTGGCGTCGGCGAGCAAGAAGACCACCAAACGGATCCACGCCTTCTATTCGGAGAGCTACCGCGCTACCGAGGACCTGCTGACTCACGAGAAGTATCCGCGGCCACCTCTGCCGTACACCACTGCAGAGGAGTTGTCCCAAGCCGACATCGAAGATCTCGCCATGGCGACCCGGGAAGCGCTCGGCCTGGCGCCGGACAAACCGATCCCCCACCTGACGCGCGTGCTCGAACGGGCGGGCGTTGCAGTCGCCCCGTTCGTGCTGACGGACGTGGACGGCGAGGTCAACACCCCGACAGGAGAGCACTTCGGCGTGTCGTACTGGGGAGGCATCGGAGAGACGGCCCTCATTGGGTTCTTCCGCGGCTCCGGTGATCGCGACAGGTTCACATTGGCGCACGAAGTCGCACATCTGGTGTTGCACACCTTCAGGCCTCGCGCAGCAGACCCAGAGAAGGAGGCGCACCGGTTCGCTGGCGCCCTGCTCGTACCCCGGTCGCGGGCGGAGGAGGATCTCACGGAGAGGCTTTCGCCGAACGACTTCGCGCGCCTCAAAGCGACGTGGGGCGTGTCGATCGCAGCCCTCATCATGAGAGGCGCCGCTGTCGGCAACATCGGGGACACCCGGAAGCGGTCGCTGTTCGTGCAACTCAACCAGCGTGGATGGAAGAAGAGCGAGCCGGTGGAGGTGGGCCGCGAGAACCCTCTCCTCCTCTGGAAGCTACTCGCGCGCCGGTACGGGCGGCGCCCATACCGGGCGGCAGCCGAAGACCTGGCGATCCCGGCGACGGTACTCCGGTCTATCGCGCCGACGCCCGAGGTGAAGTCGCCAGAATTGGCCTTGCCAGCCGCCCAGAACAACGTGACCCAGTTCCGCCCCCGTTGACTTCGTGGCACCCAAGACGTAGTCCCGTTCCCTTCGAGGGGAACGGGACTTTTTCAACCCGCCGAGATGGTGGCCCGTCCTCGTGATCTTCTTGTTTTCCTCCCTCAAATGAGGGAGGAAAACTATAAGGGCAAGATTGAGACGTCGGGTATTCCCTGGTCAGCGCGTCGGGCGTTCCCGGTACATCTCCCGTACGGCCTGACCCACCTCAGGCGGTACCGGCTCCGTCGCCTCTATGTGAGCCTCCAGGGCGGCCCGTAGTCGCACCTGAGCCACGATCTCGTCAACGTCGTCCTCGCGCATGGCCCTCATCGTGGACCCGCTCAGTGATCGCCCGCAGGAGTGTCCGTAAGATCCGGGTCGTGGCCGACATTGAGATCTCAGACGAAGCGATAGCAGCCCAACGAGCGTTCGACGCTGCCGATGCTGAGGTGCGCCGGCTCGTCGACCGACTGCCGTCCGGCGTTGCCGTCGCCGCCGGAGAGGCGGAGATCAGCGACGAAGAGCGGGCGGAGGTGCAGCAGGCGCGCGACGCCCGCCTTGAGGCGCTTCACGTGTTGCGTGCCGGGCGGGCGAAGATAGGCGGCGACCCTGTGAAGGTGGAACAGGCCGTACAGAAGGTTGCCCGGGGTGGCGACTCTCAGGACGCGTCCTGACGGCTCCCGGGGAACTCCAGGACTTCTACGAGGTCGGCCAGGTCTACGTGGCGTGCGACCTCGTGGATGGTGGCCGCGTAGGCGATGTGGTAGCGGCGGTTGTTGATCCATTGGCTGACGCGGTAGAGCGTCGCCTGGTTGAGGGTGATGATTTCGACTGTGATGCCGCCGGGTCCTCGCCATGTCGTCACACCCAGAATGTACGCAAAACGGACAAAAGCGTACAAGTGGGATCTGCGGGTAGATGGGGGGCGGGATCGATTGCCCTGTTCCCAGACGTCCCGGCCCGAAGGGGAAGCGGCCGGGACGTCACCACGCTGGCCTAAGCGATCAACGCCCGCAGCACATCCACGACAGCAGCCACGATACGCAGCCACACCTCCCAATCCGCAGGTAATCGGCGCTGGTCCTCCATGACGTCCTCCCTCTGTCGGTGGTTTCCGTCCAGCGTGACCGGCGCCGGCAGAAACCGGATGAGAGAGCCGATGAGAGGTCGGGCATAGAAGAGCCCCGGCCTCACCAGGAGACCGGGGCGCGGTCGGCTACGAGCTGACGACGGTCACCTGCTCGTCCGGGGAGAGGCAGTACGTCCACCCCGGCTTGTCGGACGTCTCGATGTAGACGGTGGGCTGGTCGTCCTCGCCCTTCTGCAGGAACGAAGCCTTGGTCACGGCGGGCCAGGAGCCGTTGCGTTGCCGCGCTCGGCCGCCTGTGGGTGAGGACACGTATCTGTGGCCCACGCGGACGGAACGAGCGGGCAGCGTCGTCGTCGCTTCCTGGCTGGCTTTGGGTTTCCTCACGTGCTCTGCTCCTTCTTGTGGCTCGGCTTACTGAAGGCGGCCCCGCCCGGGGCCCGGACGAACCTTGTGCCGGAGGCGGACTCGCGGTGGACGATGTGCGGTCCCTCCCGGTTGCAGGTGGTGGTCTCGTACGTCTCCTCGTCGATGAACTTGGTTCCGCACGTGTTGTCGTCGCTCACGACCCCTCCGCCCGCTGCTCGACGACCCAGCGAGGGATGATCCCCAGGCCGCCGCAGAAGTCGTGGTCGGCGCCAGGACAGTCGGGGCAGGGGCCGGGTTGTCGTCCTCCCAGTGCGTGCTGCCGGGGAGCATCAGTCCTCCTCGGTGACTTCGTAGACGCGGACGCTCAAGCCCGCCTCTTCGGCCTGGGCCAGATGCTTCTTGAGGTCATCGGCCCCGTACGCGCCGATGCCGGACCCGGCGAAGGGGCTGTCGTCGTCGAGTCCGCGAATGACGTGCGTCATCTTGGGCATGTAGCTCTCCTCTCTTATCGGCGCTCGTCCTGCCAGCGGGGGCGGCAGTTCATAGCGCCCGGCACTCGCGCGCGTGCTTGTCGGCGGCCGAGAGGTAGGTGGGCTTCTCCTTGCCGCAGCCTCCGCACGTGTAGGAGCCCCACGGGTCGTCGGCGCTGTTCGCGCCCGCGGTGCGCTTCCAGATGACGGTGTTGCCGCCAGCGGTCTTGAACTTGATCTCATCCTTCATGGCGATCTCCTGTGGAGTCGGAGGGGATACGGATGGTGGGTGGCGGCCTTCATGGCGGGTAGCCGTGCCGCTCAAGCGCGGCCTCCACGAAGTCGATCTCCGCTTGCGTGCTCTTCTCCTGCGCCGCGTAATACCGGTCCCGTTTCGCCTCGAAATCGTCGCCATCAGGGTCGCCCTCGTACCACTCCATGCCGAGCTTGAGTAGATTGCGCACCTGGTTGCGCCGCACTGGCGACGGGTCGGGGCTGCTCGTGGTCTTGCTGCTGAACCAGCCCATGACGGGTTTCCCCTCTCGGTGTAGTGGAGCTGGCTGCTCCGGGCACCCGCCACGACCCCCGTACATGGCGAGCACCCGCAACAGCCACGTCACAGAAGACGGGTCGCGAAGATGGCGAGCTGGTCGGCGCCCTGCAGGATCCCGTCGAAGATGCCGTTGACGGCGTCAGCGGCCTTCGCCGGGCGGGTGAACAGGAAGAAGACCACGAACCCGACGCCCACGTACGTGATCACTTTCTTGATGTTGAGTCGCATGACCTGATCCCTTTCGGAAGGTGGGGGAGCGGAAGCTCCAGGCGTCCGCCCGGCCGGGGAAGTGCCGGGCGGACACCCGCAACCGCCGCTAGTGCTGGTGCTGGCCAGAACGGGCCAGAGCGGCGATCGCGCCGTCGATCGTGGTGACGCCCTCCACATCGACCGTCTGGCCGCACGAGCACGGGTACGGGACGGTCGGGGTGGTGCCGCGCCAGCGCACCAGGTGCGTGCGGGGCGAAAACGGGTCGGACCTCATCGCTTCTCCTCGGCGTCGAGTTGTTGGGCGTACCGGTCGGCCATGAGCCGGCTGACCGCCCACTCGTCGGCCTCGCCGCGGGCAGCGAACTTCTCGGCGGCCTCATTCGCCGCGGCGTGCAGTTGCCGCGTGTCCGGTGTGGCGGGCATCAGAACGTGTCCTTGATGACCCGCTTGACGGACTGGTCCATTAACCTCTTCGCCTTGCGCAGGCCGACCCTGTCGATCAGCAGCTCCTGCGCGATGCGGCTCTCTGCGCCGGTGCAGCCCTGGCCGTTGCCTCCGTAGCCGTTGGCGAGGTGGGCGAGGGCGTTGAGTTCGTTGGTCTTGTTGGTCTGGCCCTTCGCTCGGGCGAGCTTGTTGGGCGGCATCCGGTCGAACATGACTCTCCTCTTTATCGATCGGCATAGTCGGGTATCGCGGTGTGGCTGTAGAGCGGGTGGCGCTTCAGGGGATTACTCGGGTGGTCGAGTCGGGGAGTTCTCGCTGCGGACGAACCGCCAGATCGCCGCGATGACGACGATCGCGAGCACGAACAGGCCAGGCTTGGCGAGCGCCGGGTTGACGATGGCCAGCCACAGTTCGGCCCCGAACCCGACCAGGATCAGAGCGCCTAAGGCGAGCAACTTCAGGGTGAGGGCCACAGCGGACCCTCCTTCCGGTTGAAGGGAGCGGAACCTCCGGGCACACGCCCGACCGGATCAGCCGGGCGTGCACCCGCAGCAGCCGCGTCAGGCCACCGCGGACACAGGGCTCAGGCCGGCGCGGGCACGGCCACGAACCGAGTCCTTCAGCCCGGCGGCGGGGGAGAAACGGACGCCCCACGACTCCTCGATCTGGAGCTCGGCGCCCGTCTGCGGGTGACGGCCGACCCGGGCCGGCCGGTGGGTCCGCTCGAACTTGCCGAAGTACTGGACGGAGACGTCGCCGCCGTCGGAGACGGCTACCCGGATGGTGTTGGTGATGCCGTCGAGGATCTCGGCGACGACCGCCTGGGAGTGGCCGGTGTTCTTGGCGACGGAGGCGACCAACTGCTTCTTGTTCATGATCGGTTCCTTTGGTGAGTGTGGAGCGGGTGCTCCGGACGTCTCCCGGAAGGTCCGGGAGAGCCTCCGCAACCACCGCTGAGGTGAGTTAGATCTTGAGTTAGGTCGGCGAAAGCGAGTTAGGTTTCTAACCAGCGCCCATCTGGGGCCTAACTCGTCTCTGACCTGCGGAAAGTTAGGTGAGTTAGGTGGTTAGACCGAGTTAGGTCGGCCCCTCGAAACGGCCTTCGGGGGCATGTTTCGAGGGAGGGGGACGACCTAACTACTCGGCTTCCTCGTCGTCGTTCTGGCTCCGCGTCAGGGCCGCTCGGACGTCGTCGGGGTTGACCGGCCAGCGGTTGCCGGTGGTCGGCACCTTCACCCCGAGGGCCGTCAGGTCTTCCACCAACTGCTTGCCGGTCAGCGTCTTGTACGGCTGCCACGTTGGGGCGTACCGGGCCAGCAGGGCGGGCAGGTCCGCGGCGCGTATCGTCTCCCCGCCCATGACGGCGGCCAGGTCTTCCAGAAGGTCACGCGAGCGCGGGGCGGTGAGCGCCCCCGCGGGTGCCATGCCGGCCTTGTCGCGCAGCATCAGCGCCCGCGCGACCACGGACTTCATCTGGTCGTAGGGCACGTAGTAGGTGCGCAGCAGGCCGGGCTTGGCCTGGAAGCCGCGCGCCATGCACGTGCCGATGTCGCCGGGGCCCTCTTCGGTCTTCGGCTCCAGGCTGACCGCGGACACCCCGCTCTTGTAGGAGCCGGTGCCGAGGACGGCGTCGTTGCTGGTCTGGTCGCCGATGGCGAAGCACGCCTTGTTGGCGATGACGGCCATGAGCTTGCGCGGCAGCGAGTCCGACGACGGCTCCGGCGTGGCGAAGATCAGCGTGATGGCGTACTTGCGGGCCGCGCCCATCAGCTTCACGCACAGGTCCTCGGCCTCTTCGCCCAGCTCCGCGTTCAGGAAGAGGGCCTGGCATTCGTCGATGACGACGATGCGGGGGCGGAGCCGCTCGTCCTTCTCGGCGAGCTCGCGGGTCACGGCCGGCGCCTTGTGCTCCTTCAACGCCTGCCCGCGGATGGTGAGCTCGGCGTACAGGTCGCGCAGCCGGAACAGGCACGCTTGGACGACCTCGTCGCCGGGGCCGGTGAGCAGGGTCCGCAGGCGGGGCTTCATCGGGTCGTAGTCGGCGTTGGTGGCGAACACGAACACGTCGACTTCGACCAGGTAGTCCAGGATGGCGCCCAGCAACAACGTGATGATCATCGTGGATTTGCCGGAGCCCATCGTGCCCGCGAGCGCGTAGTTCTTCTGGAACAGCAGGCCGACGACGGTCCGGCCCTGGATGTTGATGGAGACGGGCACGCCCGCGAAGTAGTCGCCGACGCCGTCCTTCAGCAGCGGCCAGTCGGGCACCTTCCCGGTGAGGGAGCCCTGGTCGGCCACCCACAGGTCCAGCACGCCGGGCTGGCTCTTCGGCTCGGTCGGCCACACCTCGACGGGCAGCCGGACCAGGTTGTGGGCGAGCACCGCCTTCTTCTGGTTGATCATGTCGACGGTGACGCCCTGCGGCAACTCCAACTGGGTGCGGTAGCCCTTGCCGTCCCGGCCCGTCCCCAGCACGACACGGGGACGCCAGCCCGCCTTGAACGCCTTGTTCAGCGGCGCGATCCCCAGGTTCTGCAACGCCTGCAAGATGGCGCTCTCGTCAGGGACGACATTACGCCGCTCGGCTTCAGAAGTGCCGCCGACCGCAAGCCAGCGCGGCGTCTCTCCTCTGCGCCGGCCCTCCCGCCAGCCCGCGATGGCCAACACGAACGGCAGCGCGATCAGGGACGGCATCCACAGGAAGGCAGCCGCGCCGAACAGCCAGCGCAGGACGTCGCCCACCCACAAGAACACGTCGAAGAACTCGCCCGCTCCGGTGGCCATGACCAGCGTGGAGACGACGACCAGCAGGACGACGAAGGCGAGGCAGCCGCCGCCGGTGAAGATGAGCACCTGCAGACCAAGCTTGGGTAGTTCCATGAGCCGTTCCCTTCTGTCTTTGATGGCGTCTCGGCGGAGGCTCAGCCAGTGGGCGAGCGCCTCCCGATCCCCTGCCGCTTCGGCGCCGCGGATCTGGCGGCGGTAGACGCCGCCGGTGAGGCCGTCCCACGCCCGCACCAGCCACGAATGCCAGCCCTGCAGCACGGTCACGCCGTGCCCGGCCAGCACGATGGCCTTGTCGGAGTCCCGCAGCACCGTGACCTTGTCGACGACCACGGACGGCAGCGAGGTGCGTTCGGGCTTGTCGGAGATCACTTCGCCTTCGTAGACGACCTCCTCGACGTCACCGTCGGGCCGCTTCTCCAGCGCCTTATGCTCGCCGGGCAGCGGCGGGGCGTCCTCGGTGTGGCGGACCAGCCGAAGGTCAGGGCGCGGGTTCTCGGTCACGGACGAATCTCCCTCCACACGACCGGTTGGAAGACGGCGACGGACTCACGCGGCTTCATCGCGGTGATCTCCGAGACCTTCTCCAGGCCCTTGGCCAGCCACAGTGAGGCCAGATGAAGGGCGTAGCGGCAGGCGCTCCAGGCTGTGAACACGGGGACGACCAGCACGACGGCGACCACCCAGTAGACGGGGTGCCACGGCTTCATCTGCCGCACGGTGGAGACGTACTCCCGGGCGGTCTTGGCGGACTCGGGAGGCTCGATGATCGACGCCCGGATGAGGGCGAAAACGGCCAGGAACCAGACCGCGAATTCGGCGATGGTCATGACCGTGCCGCCTTCCTGTCATTCCGACGGCGGGCCGCGCCGGCCATGTCGATGGCCAGGAGGGCGGTGTCTAGCAGCCAGATGCCGCCCCACACGACGGAGACGGAGACGGCGAGGAACGGCCCGAGCGGGTCGGGCGCGAAGTGCCAGCAGAGCAGCGCTAGGCCGGCCCACATGGCCAGGTCGATGGTCCAACTGAGGAAGCACAGGAATGCGACGAGGGCGGATCTCATGACTGGTCTCCAGTCGGTGCGGCGGCCATTTCGTCGGCCGTGTCGCTGACATCCACGTCGGTGGCGGAAGTGTCAGGGTCGGTGGGCGGCTGGACGACGTTGCCGGGCAGGAATCGGTAGCCCTTCGCTGACAGATCAGCGCGGGCGGCTTTGACACGGAGCGACGCCCAGCCGTTGGAGAAGCCGTACTTGGTGGCGATGTCAGCCTGCTTGGGGGTGCGGCCGGCCCTCATGCGCTCGCGGATCCAGCGTTCGGCTTCGCGGTTGTCCTCGGCGTCGGGGCGTTCCCGCTCGGGTTCGTCTGCCACTTCGCTGACATCCGAAGTGTCAGGGAGATCATCCGTGGGGGTGTCAGGCCCGGGGTCCGCGGGGGGCGCTTCGATCGCGGGCTGCGGTGACACATCGGCGGGGGCGCGTTCGAGCACCGTCACGTACATTTCGGTGGCAGCCAGAGCGGCGGCCTGGGCCTCGATGAGAGCGTTACGGCCGGCGGCGAGAGCGATATGAGCGCGGTCCACGAACAGGGTCGCGTCTGACATTCCGTTCTCGCCCTGCACGGCAAGGATCGCGGCGGTGGGGGACTGCTCGCCGTGGCGGACAGCCCACTTCAGCGCCTGCCACGTCTCCGGGCGGTGCAGGAGCCAGCGCAGCGCCGAGAACTTCGGGGCGCGCGGGTCGATCAGCCCGGCCTTGCGCAGGTCTTGGCGGTGCAGGTGCCGGGAGTGGATCGCCCACAGCCACGGCGACAGCAGCGAGGCGGCGCCGAACATGGCGGCCTGGTCGTCGAGTCGCCAGTCGGGGGAGTAGTGGTGGTAGTTGAGGACGGCCACCGCGGTGGCGATGCCGTAAGACGAGGCACGCAACCGGAACACCGAGTCGCCCTCGCGCAGGGCCACGTGGGCGTGCCAGCCGACGAAGATGGCGATCGACTCGACCACGGCGGCGGCGCCGAGCGCCCCCATCAAAGTCCAGTCGAAGGGGGCTGCCTGGAAAGCGGTGACCTGGCCGGCGACGGCGACGATGTTGACGCCGACGATCGCGCCCACGAGGACGAAGGTGTGCCGCCACACTTTCAGCCGTGCGGCCCACTTCTTCCACGTCTGGGAGCGTTCGATGCTCTTGCGGGTCTTTCGTCGCTGCTCGCGCTGGTCTCGGCGGTCCTGCTGGGCTTCGGCGGCCTCGTCCCGCTTGCGGGCGATCTCGGCTTGCAGGTCGAGGCGGCGCAGCTCTTCGGCCGCAGCGGCGGTCTTCCGTTCGGCGCGCGTCGGCCGGGGCGGCTTCTGGAGAGCGGAGCCGTTGACGTGCTCGACCCGCTCGGCCGGCTCAGTGATGTTCACGTCGTACTCCTGGTCGGGGCGCCGGGCTCGTCGTCCTCGGCTTCGTCGTCTTCGGTCACGGGCTGCAGGGCGGCGTACATGCCGGGCGCCTGACGGTTAATCTCGGCGATGATCCGGTCGAGGCGTCTACGGCGCCGCTCTTCGTTGTTCACCGGTCACCCGGAGGCGTCCGCGAACTCGAACCCGCAGGTGCGCTGGGTGGCGGCGTGGAGGATGTCGAAGACGATCCCCTCTTCGCCGTTCTCGGAGGTGACGCTGAACTGGAACTTGCAGGTGCCGCAGTCGACGATGTGGTGGCCGTCGCCTTCGGGCGTCACGGTCAGGGGCGAGGCCAAGCACGCGGGACACTCTTTGATCAGCAGGTCCCACATGTCGCCGGGCGAGAACTTGAACATGTCGATCTCCTTCGAGTCGGAGGCTGGGTGGTGAGCCCCCGTCCGTGCGGCGCGGTGGATTCCTGATGGACACGACCGCCACGGACGGGGGAGTAGAAGGGGTGAGATTTCAGCGGATCCAGGGCAGCCACCAGCGGCGTTTGGGCCACACGTGGACCCATTCGCCGTCGTTCTCGCGCTGCCACACATGAGCTTTCGTGCCGAGCTCGTCGCGGATGTGGCGTGCGGTGGCGACAGCGGCCGGGAACGTCTTGCGCTCGTAGACGATCTCGTCGTCTACCAGGTCCATGGAGCGGACCTCGTACTCGGTCATGGCGATCTCCAAAGGCTTGTGGGCCCCCGCCCGGGACCGACAGGTCCACGGGCGGGGGCATATGAGGGCCCGGCTGTCTGAGCGGCTGTGGACAGACAGCCGGGCCCCGGTCACCGCTGCGCCTCGGCGTAGCGGGGGTCCTGTTCGGCCAGAAGCCGGTCGATGCCGTCCTGCATCTCGCCGAGCTCAATGTCGACGACGGCGAGCAGCGTCTCCACGACCGTGAAGCGGGCTCGGGCCACCCTCGGGTCCAACACGGACCAGAAGGCGGCGATGTTCGCCTGCCGGTCATCCCAGCGAAGCTCGTCCCAGTAGGTGAGTTCGTCGGCTCGGTTGTGGGTGAGGAGGGCGGTCATCGCGGCCTCCCGCATCCAGCGCAGCGGGGATCAGTGCAGCGGGGGTCAGTGCAGCATCCAGTGACGATCGTGTGGGCGAGCTGAGCCGGCGGGATTGTCATCCGCCAGGTCAGGTCAGCCTCGAGAGCTCGCATCTCAGCGTTCGTCATCGAGACACCGCCCTACGAGAGCGGTAGGCGGCAAGATCGGTGACCTTCTCGTCCAGCGGTGTGATCCGCGTGGGCGTGGGGCGGGTCAGGTCGATGCCGCAGTCTTCGAGGATGGCGCCGGCCAGAACAGCCAGGGCGGAGGCGTCCTGCTGAAGCGCCAGCAACTCGTCAACTGAGATCGTTACGGTCGCTGGGGCGGGCTGTGTCATTATGGAGGTCCTTCCGAACGTTGACCTGTCTGGGAGGACAGCGAAAGAGCGGCTCTCGTCTTGGCGGATAGGGGCCGCTCTTCGCGTGTCTAGGGAGATCGCGAACATCAGACCGCAACCTCTGCGTTGTGACGGGTGAACCAAGCGGCGGCGTAGTCTTCGAACTTTGCGCCGGACGGCGTAGTGACGAAGCCGTAGATGAAATCCCGCCGGAGCCGGTAGGCACGGCCGAAGCGATGCGCGGGGATCCGCCCTTCGCGGATGCCGACATGCAGGTAGTCGACGCTCATGTCAAGGATCAGCGCGGCTGCTTCGACGGTCATAAACAGCTTCGTCCGACAGAGGCACGGGACCGCCTGCATCGCCGTCATCGTCTGGCTCGGCTCTATCTCTTCCATACGCGTTAGGATGGACCATACGCGTACAGTGGTCAAGGCGCTTCGTTGGGAAGGTGAGTGGATTGCTACCTCGGACCTGTGCTGAACTGAGTGCACATCGTTGGACCTTGTCAACAAGGAGCGCTCACTTGACCGAGGTAATGGGCCAGCCCATCTATCAGCGGATCGCTGCCGCGCTCCGATCACAGATTGACTCGGGCGAGTTGACGGTGGGCGACCCATTGCCGTCCACCCGAAGACTGATGGAGATTCACGACGCTTCGAACAACGTCGTCCGCAATGCGGTGGATCTCCTGCGCCAGGAGGGTCTTGTCTATGGTCAACCTGGCAAGGCCGTCTACGTACGGGCAACGCCCCAAAGGGTTGGTGAAGAGCGCGCGACGCTAAAAGCCGTGGCGACCGAGGTCGCCGAGCTTCGCCAGGAAGTCGGACGGCTGGCCGACCTTCAGCCATCTGAGGTGATCACGAAGATTGAGGAGCTTCGATCCGAGGTGGGCAAGCTCCAAGCAGATCTCCGCCACTTGTACGACCGACTGGGCCAGCCGTACCCACACAGCAAGAACGACATGAAGCCGAGACGCCGCAACTCAGGCGCATAGTCACCCCAAGAGGAGCCGGTGACCGAGATGGGCAGGGTCGTCGACCTACGAACGCGGTCAGAGAATCCGCCGGACTTCGCTACGCTGGCACGCCGCCGGCTGATCGCCGCCCGACGAGCGCTCAATGTGTCGGTCGCGGAATTTGCAACCATGTTGACGCCGCTCGTTGGCTGGCCGGTGAGCGGCGAAGCTGTTGATGCCTGGGAGACCGAATCGGTTCCGCCAGGAGACGTGCTCGTCGCTGCTGGCACCGTCACGCCGGCTGAGCTCCCAGACGGCGGAGATCAGTACATCGGGGGCGTCCTGAGTTCGATACCTCCCAGCTTCGAGGCCGAGGCGCTCTGCGGTCTTTGGGTCACCAGTTTCCGATTCGGTCCCGGGCCGACGCGAAAGGCTCATGTTGACATCGCGAAGATCTCGCTGGAATCTGATCGCCTCATGAGGATCTCCAACCATCCGCCGACACCACGCAGTGAGGGGCGTGCGTCTCCCTTCCGTAACGAGCTCGAAGCCCAGTTGGCCAACCGCCATCTTGTCGGTCATTGGAGGAACAGCAATGACACTCGGTACTTCGGGATGTTCCAGTTAGCCGTTCTTCCTGGCGAGACTGTCATGGCCGGCTACTACTCGGGCTTCGGAAGCGACATCGAGGTCTCCACAGGCCCCTGGAAATGGGTCCGCCTCGGTGAGGAGTCAATCGCCGACGCGGATCTGCCCCAGATACGTCTCCGTGACCCACTTCGCCTCGGTGCTCTCCTGGAAGATCACACGCAGAACGACGCGCCACTCACGCTGGCCGACATCGCAGAGGAGTCCTAATGGAGCTGACCAAGCACGACGTTCGAGAAGTCCTCGATGTTTATATCCGCGCATGGGAGGGGCAGGACCCAGACCTCATCGTCACAATTTTCACCGAAGATGCCACGTATCACGAGCGCGTCCTGGAGGCGCCGATCCCAAACCGCGAGGCAATCCGGGCGTATTGGGAAAGCAAGGTTGTCGCGGCGCAGGCAAATATCAAATGCGAGCTGCTCAACCTCTATTTGGATGGGACTACCGCGATCGCCGAGTGGGAAGCCGAGTTCGACGACGTGGTCCAGCGGGTCCGCAAGCGAATGCGCGAGATCGCCGTCCTCGACTTTGAGGGGCGGAAGATCGCCGCTCTTCGAGAGTACTGGTCATCAGAGCAGGTCGGTGACCTGGTTGAGGGCTCTCCTCGTTGAGGACAGCCGCGTCACGGCTCCATTCCGCCACAAGCGGCTATCGAACTCGTCTCCGCACTGTCAGGCTGGCGGACTGGCCCCAACCGGCGGTGGCATACATAGCGGACGTAGGTCGTGCTGCCAGTCCACGACGACCTTTCCCTTCTTGACGCCAGATGGCCGGACAAGATCGAACCTCGTGATGGTGTGATGTTGGATAGTCCACCGCAGGATGAGATGGTTCCGGTCGTCCCGGCGCAGCCTATGCATGAGATCGCGGACATCGAATAACGCTGTCTGGCCGCTCGGCGGTTGGGCGATAAACTCGCGCTTGGTCTTGCTGCCGGGCTTTGGAATCTCCAATGGGGTGATGTGCCAGATCCGGATTACGTCGTGTTCGAGGCGGAGCATGAGGCCGCTCATGGATAGTGCGGCGTCGCTCTGGTCGTCGTCCTCGTCGAACTCCGTGCTGAGCCCCTTGAAGGCCTCGACCGCCTTCCGGCGGATCATGTGCTGGTACAGGTGCTTGTCGTCCTGGGGATCCCAACCGGCGGTGCTGTGCAGATGGGCGGCGATGTCGATGCCGGCCCTGAGCGCGCCGAAGATTTCGGGCCACACGTCCTCGGTGCGGCCCAACACGGCTGCCTTGGAGTCGTCTCTGCCCATGGCTCGTCTCCCTCGCCGTCGTCAAGCCATGTCTCGGCGACCTCCACGCTTAACGATCCGCCCACTGTCGGCAAGATCTGTAAAAGGTGATGTTCTGGACATAGATGTGTGACTCGCGCAAAAGGGCTACAGCCTGATTGCTGCAGCGCTCTCTGGCGAGCCGATGAGTCAGTAGAGCGCCTTGCGTACGCGGTGGCGGTGGCGGTCGATGAGGTCTTCCCACACCGCCCGTGCCGTCGCGTAGAGGCCGCGGCCTGTCTCCTCTTGCTGCTGGCCGTCGCCGGTCCAGCGGAGCACAAGGTATTCGCCTCCTTCGGATGCCCATTCGTATTCGCCGCAGCACGACGTGTCGTGCACGCGGGTTGGGCATCGAGGAATGTGCGGCTCCCACTTGAGTGGCGCGGGCCGGGATCTCATGGCGAATCGTCGCCGGCCGAGGAAGCGTCACCAAGGGTTGCGAGCGTGCGCAGTGCCACCCCGACGAGGATCGCGCCGCGGGCCGTTGAGGCGGTGGCGGTCCGGCCGGTGGTGTGCGTGAGGCGTAGAAGCCCGTCGGCGCCGCGCGTGACTTGGCACTCGGGAATCTCGGGGAGATCGTCCTCTGCTGGTGGCGGTTTCGGGCTGCTCATCGCAGCGCTCGCCTCATAGGCTGTGCCATGGGTCGGACCTCCACCGTCCGATCAAGGGCCCGTCCTGGCGCGTGAACGCCGTTGGCCGGGCCCGTTCTCTGCCTGATGGCCGTAAGCGTAATCAGGATAACCATGGTTAACCATGGTCTACCACGGTACTGCATGAGTTTCTGCAGGTAAGCATGGTTGCGTACGGTCAACCACGTGATGATCGAGTGGCGGCCCAATGCGCCGAAGTGGGCTCAGGTGGCCGAGGTCCTGAAGGAGAGGATCGCGAACGGCACCTACCCGCCGGACACTCAACTGCCGTCGCAGCACCAACTGGTGGCCGAGTTCGACGTCGCGCCCAACACCGCCCAGAAGGTGATCACGCGTCTGCAGGAGCAGGGCTACGCCTATGCGGTGCGAGGGGTGGGGACGTTCGTGGCCGCCCGGCCGGCGGCGGGAGAGCCGAGAGACTGAGATGCCGTTCCATATTCGATCGTTAGCCAGGGCACGCTAGGGCATGCCCTGGCATGCCCTGTCTCGGCAAACCAGGTGGTGCTCTACCCTTCTACGGTCGGCCGCATGATCGAGTGGGCGCCGGACGAGACGGTGTGGCAGCAGATGTACGACATCCTGCGCGAACGCATTGAAAGCGGCGCCTACCAACCTCGGAACCCGATTCCGTCAATAACGCACCTAGAGCAGGAGTTCGGGGTCGCCCGGGGCACGGTGCGGAAGGTTCTGGGCAAGCTGAAAGAAGACGGCTATTTGAGGGCGATTTCCGGCAAAGGCACCTTTGTGGTGCCGCGAGCGGAGTAACCGACCAGGGCGCGGGCGGTTTGGTGCTCTCCGTCCGTTGTCACGCATTGTCTTGATTTCACCTCTTCGCCTTGGGCCCAAGAAAGTTCGAGGAAATCAAGCCAAAGGTTCGCGTCTGACATGCCCGACGAACTCACCGAGGGCGCTCACGCACCACGTACGTACATCCCACAGGTCAGAACGAACCCCACCATCCCCCCAGCGCGCCTTGGTGAGGGTTGCGCTGGGGACGGGATCAATCACGAGCCTCGGGCTCACCCGGCACGCCTGAGCGAGAGTCGAGCCCAAAGCGGGAGGAGTCCCGATCCTCGGGCTGACCCGACTCGGCTCCGCGAGAGCCACAGTCGGTACGGGAGCGTTCACGAACCTTGGGCCGGCCCGGCACGTCTTGATGGGGACTACGGTCGGGACGGAGTCGTTCACGGATCTCGGGCCGACTCAGCACGTCCGGGCAAGAGCCACGGTTGGGACGGCAGCGCTCACGAGTCCCGGACCGACCCCGACCCTCACCATGTACACCTCAGCGGCGAGGACGATGGTCTGGGAGTTCGTGCTCATGAATCACAGGTCGACCCAGGCCCCGAGAGACGCGAGTACGCCTGGCCCCTTGTTCTCCCCGCCATAGCTGCATGGGCGAGCGCTCTCATCCTGCTCGGCTGCTCAGCTTTCACTGGAACGATCGTCGCCGCAGTCGCAGCTCTGGCCGCCTCCGCGACGGCATGGCTGACTCGCCCGCCCACCCAGCCCGTGACAGGGCGCCATGACGTCGCCCCACGACCGACGGGACGCAAGGACGCCATCACACAGGTTGCGAAAGGCGATGAGGCCACCGCACAGGCTCAAGGGCGCAAAGCGCCGACCGCACAGACCGTTGGGAATCCTGGAGCCGCTGCACAGACTGCTGGGAACCCTGGAGCCGCTGCGCAGACTGTTGGGAACCCTGGAGTCGCTGCACAAACGGCGGGGAGCTTTGGGGCCGCCGCAGAGACCGCACGGAGCTTTGGAGTTGCCGCGCAGGTTGCGGAGAATCATGAGGTCATCGCACGGACCGTAGGGGGGCTTGAGGTTGCCCCACAGGCCGTAGCGAGCCTTGAGGTCGCTCCTCAGGCTGCGGGGAACCATGAGGTCACCCCACAGAGGGCTCGAAGCCCTGAGGCCACAGCACGAACCTCAGGACGTCTTGAAGCCATCCCACGAACCGCATGGCGCAACATCGCAATAGCCACGCTCATCTGCACAGCAGCGGCCTCGGCATCGGTCGCGTTCCGAATTCACGCTCTGACCACAGGCCCGGTGGCCCGCCTCGCCGATCAGAACGCCCCAGTCACCGTCCAAATCGCCCTGAGCGGCGATCCCAAGCGCAGATCCAACAGAAGCGGCCACTTCAACCAGGAAAGCTACGTCACCCCCGCCACACTCACACTCATCCAAACCCCCGCCACCCGCCAAACCGTCGATATCCCCATCACCGTCTTCGCCACCGGACGGGTCTGGGGCGACCTCCTCCCCAGCCAGCACCTCGAAGTGACCGGCCGTCTGGCGAAGCCGACCCCGGGCGAACTCGTAGCCGCCATCCTCCTGGTCAGAGGCCCGCCGCGAGTCCTGACGCCACCATCCGGCCTCCAAACGGCAGCAGGTGCCCTCCGGTCCGGCCTCCGTTCGGCCGCCGACGTCCTCCCTCCAGATCAACGCGGCCTCCTGCCCGGGTTGGTCGTCGGAGATGTCTCTCGCATGGACCCGCAGGTCGCGGCCGACCTCAGGGAAGCCGGCCTGAGCCATCTCAACGCGGTGAGCGGCGCGAACCTGGCGATCGTGGCTGGCGCGGCTCTCGCACTCTCTCGCCTGCTAGGCCTTTCTCTGCCCGTACGAGCCGTTTTCGCCGCACTTGCGATGCTCGCTTTCACCGTGGTCGCCCGCCCCTCGCCAAGCGTTCTCCGGGCTCTGCTGATGGGCCTGGCGGCCGCCGTCGCCCTCGGCACGGGCCGGTCCAAGGACGGCCTGGCCGCTCTGTCGGCGACAGTCCTCTTCCTGGTGCTGTTCTCGCCTGACCTGGCCCGCTCCTACGGCTTCGCCCTGTCGGTCGTCGCCACCGCAGGCATCCTCATCTTCGCTCCACGCTGGCGAGACAAACTCTCGGGTGCAGAGGAGGAAGGCGAGGAGAAGGCGGAGAACCCTTCGGAGGCACAGAACGCAGAGGAGAACGGAGAGGGGGCACGGAACGCAGAGGGGATGTGGGACGCGGAGAGGGCGCGGGACGCGGAGGGGGTGCGGGACACGGAGGGGGTGCGGGACGCGGAGAGGGCGCGGGATACGGAGAGGGCGCGGGATACGGAGAGGGCACAGAACGCAGAGGGGGTGCGGCAGGGCGTCGCGAAGTCTTCTCGAAGGTTGCCTCGATGGATGGCTGAGGCTCTGGCCGTGCCGATGGCCGCGCAGATCGCCGTGACACCGGTGCTGGTGCTGATGGCGGGGCAGTTGACCCCCGTCGCGGTGGCCGCCAATCTCCTCGTGGCACCAGCAGTCGCCCCGGCGACCCTGCTCGGCTTCGGTGCCGCTCTGGTGGCGCCCCTGTGGCCCACTGGCGCGCAGTTGCTGGTCGTCCCGGCCGGTTATGCCGTTGGGTGGATCATCACGGTGGCTCGCTGGGCGGTGACTCTGCCGTTCGCCACCGTGCCGTGGCCGGCGGGCATGCCGGGACTCGCTCTGCTGATGCTCGCCGTGGTCGTGGCGGTTCCGATCCTGCGGCGCAGCACCTGGCGGGCCATGGCGGCGACGGTCGCCGGCGCGGCCTTGGTCGCCGTCCTGCTGGTACGGCCGATCGCCGGTTCTTGGCCGCCCAAGGGATGGTTGATGGTGATGTGCGACGTGGGCCAGGGCGATGGTCTCGTTCTCTCGGCCGGACCGGGTCGAGGGGTGGTGGTCGACACAGGGCCCGATCCGGTGGCCATGGACCGGTGCCTCCGAAGAGTGGGCGTTGAGGACGTACCGCTGCTCGTTCTCACCCACCCTCATGCCGATCACGTGGACGGTCTGCCGGGGGTTCTGCGGAACCGGCGCGTTGGCGCGGTGGTCGTGAGCCCTCAGCGGAGCGATGGCGGGCGAGCCAGCGCCCGCATCACGGCCACACTGGTGCACCGCCGAATACCTGAATGGACGGCCGCCCCGGGGACGCGTTGGCGATTCGGGCCGTCGGAGTTGACCGTCCTCGCTCCTGATCCGGCTCTGGGCGGGCTGAACGGGCAGAGCGAGGGCAGCGTCCTCAACAACTCCAGCGTCGTCCTGCACGTGCGCTGGCGATCCGGCTCTGCCCTGCTCAGCGGCGATCTGGAAACGGAGGCGCAGGACGATCTGTCGCGCCGACTCGCCGTGCGGGCCGACATCCTCAAAACCCCGCACCACGGATCGAATAGGCAGTCCCCGGCCTTCCTTGCCTCTCTTGGGGCACGGGCAGCGCTGATCAGCGTGGGGGCCGACAACGACTACGGCCATCCCGCGACGTCCACGCTCGGGCTCCTGCGGCGGCTGGGGCTCACCGTCCACCGAACCGACCAGTCCGGTGACCTCGCGGTGGTGGAGCTGGAAGGCAAGGGCATGGCAGTGATTCCACGCGGACCATAAGCGGTGGTTCCACGGGGGCGGTACGCGGTGGGGGGTGCTGTGTTGCCGTCCCTGTCGGGGTTGCTGGACGCCAGGGAAGGCAAGCAGGGCAGCGTTTGCACGCCCATGCCGTTGGCGGCTCAATGTCGGGGGAGTTGTCTGGGGGCGGGGGTGATGGAGGTGGAGGTGAGTAGGGGCGGCGTCTGTGTCCTCGTGCTGTTGGTGGGTCAGTGTGGGGGCGTTGTCTGTGGGTCGGAGCGGTGGAGGTGAGTAGGGCGGCGTTTTGCCGGCTCGTGTTGTTGGTGGGTCGATGTGGGCGGGGTTGTCTGTGGACGGGGAGTGGCATGCCGGCCTCTTGGGGGTCTGCATTCTGTTTGCGCTGTAGGGGTTGGGGAGGTCGGGTTGTTGAGTACCGGGTTGTCGGTGGTGCATGGCATGCTGCCTGACATGGCGGGAACCGATCCAGCACTTGTGACCTTGGTCGTCGGCGATGAGGAGTTGCTGGCCGAGCGGGCGGTGAGTGGTGTTGTCGCGGCGGCTCGGGCGGGTGATTCGGGTGCCGAGGTGCATGATCTGGTGGGGGGCAAGGTCGCTGTCGGGGAGTTGACGCAGCTGACTTCCCCCTCGCTCTTCGGTGACCGGTCCGTGATCGTGATCCGGTCGGCGCAGGATCTGGGGAAGGACGTCATCACCGAGCTGGTGACATACGCCAAGCAGCCCGCTGACGACGCCGTGCTCGTTCTGGCGCATCCGGGTGGGGTGAAGGGGAAGGCGCTGGTCGACGGGGTGAAGAAGGCCGGGGCCAAGGTGATCACGATCAACAAGGTCACCAAGGCGGGGGAGCGGCTGGAGTTCATCAAGGGAGAGGTCAAGCGGACCGGGCGCAACATCTCGGGTGACGCGGCGGTGGCGTTGCTCGATGCCGTGGGCAACGATCTTCGGGAGTTGGCGGCGGCGTGCAATCAGCTCGTGTTCGACACCGATGAGAAGACCATCAGCGTGGCGGCCGTGGCTCGCTATCACAAGGGGCGGGCTGAGGTCACCGGGTTCAACGTGGCGGATTCGGCGATCGAGGGGCGGCTGGCCGATGCGCTGGAGCAGGTGAGGTGGGCGTTGGGCACGGGGGTCGCTCCGGTGCTGCTGGTGAGTGCTCTGGCTGGAGGGCTGCGGTCGCTGGCCAAAGTGGGGAGTGCGCCGCGCAACCTCCGGGGAGGGCAGTTGGCCAGCCATGTCGGGATGCCGCCGTGGAAGGTGGATCGGGTGAAGCGGCAGCTCAACGGGTGGGGGCCGGAGGGGTTGTCGAGGGCCATCCAGGCTGTGGCCCGTGCGGACGAGCAGGTCAAGGGTGGGGGAGCCGACCCGGCTTACGCGCTGGAGCATACGGTGCAGGTCATTGTGGCGAGCCGCACCGGGCGCTAGTAGCAAGCCGGTCGGTCAGCCGGTCGGTCGGCCAGTCAGGTGGTTGGTCACCTGGTCAGCGGTCAATCGGTTGGCCAGTCAGGTGGTTGGGTCAGTCAAGCGGTCAGCCAGTCGGGTTGGTCAGTCGGCCAGCGGTCAACCGGTCGGCCAGCGGTCGGTCGGGCCGGTCAGTCGGCCGGTCGGCCGGTCTGGCGGTCAGTTGGTCAGTTGGTTTGTTGTCGTACATGTTGGGTCAGTGGCTGGTGGTGCGGGCCGATCTTGTGACGGGGTAGGGGGTGTGGGGATGCTGCTGAGATTGGGGCGGGGTGCCCAAGCCCCTGGTGCGAGTCAGGTGTCGTGATGGACGGTCTTGCGCGGTGGTCGCACGCCGTGGCGGGCGGCTGGTGGTGGAGGTTGTTCGGGGTGTGGGGCGGCTTCGGGGTGTGAGGGCGGCTTCGGGTGGTGGTGGCAGGAGCGTTGTGGGTGGGGGCCTCATCCGTAGGACGTGGGTCATTTGGGGTTGATCGTTGGATTGTGTGTTCGTGGGCGCGGCGGTCTTTGTCGTCGTCGCCGAAGCCCTCATTGGGCACTCCCGGCTCGGCGGCTAACCGTGCTGTCGGCGTACCATTTCGGTGATCCAGATCGGCGCGAACGGAGACGTGCAGCCGGGGGAGGTCGGGTAGTCCTTGAGGACCTCCAGGCGCTCACCGATGCCGATGGCGCGGGTGCGGTGCTCGGCGTGCTCGATCCCGATCTGGGCCAGGCAGTGGTTCATCGCCCACTGCAGGCGTTTCGGAGCGTCTTTCATCTCCGCCTCGATGATGTCGAGCAGTCCTGCGAGGTCGAGGCCCTCGGGCTTCTTCGCCACACGTTCGGTGGTCAGGGCCCAGCCGGCGCTCGCGACCGCTGGATCCGGATCGGTGAACCAGGTCAGGCGCAGATCTTCGGCGTGCGGGTTCTTCTTCACCACGTAGTTCACGAGCCAGTCGTGCACCTTGGGTGTGCGCGCCTCCCGCACCATGACGTCCAACTCGTCTCGCTGGAACGCCTTCGGGCGGCAGATCAGCATCGCCAGCAGTCTGGCCGCGGTGTCATCCGTCTCCCAGAGCCGGTACGCGAGGTCCTGCTGTGTCTTCAGCCGCTTCGCGAGCGCACGCAGCTTGCTGAGGTTCACACCGTGATCGTCACCGTGCTTCTCGTTCACCTCGCGTGCCTTCGGGTCCTCGAGCCTGGACAGCTCGGCCATCACCTCGGCCACCGTTGTCTCGGGCAGCGTCGTCTCGGCCACCTCAGCCTCCTGTCATCACACGGGAGATGCAGCCTACGACGGAAGCCGGCCTCCTGTCGTACACGCAGGTTCGGAGGTACGGCGTCTCGTGGCTTCACGAATTCGCGGCGGTTCTTGGCACTGGCCCTTGTCCGCGGCGGCGTCGCCTGGCTTCTTGCCAACTGGGCCAGGAGAGTGATCGGGCTCGGGTGCGCATTACCGGTTTCTGGTCTGTGATCTGTGCCGGGGCAGTGGGCGCGCTGATCAGGATCCGGGTCTTCGCCGAGGCCGGGGCCGGTGTCAGGTGGCGCGGAGGGGGCGGAAGAACGTGGTCAGCTCCTCGTGCATCAGCTCCGGCTCTTCGAACGCCAGGAAGTGGCCGCCTCGGCCGGGTTCGTTCCAGTGGCGGAGGTCGGTGCAGGCGCGTTCAGCTATCGAGCGGGGGAGACCGGATATCGAGGGCTCGTGGCTCAGAGTGATGGCTGTCGGGACCGTGATGCGGGGGCGCGGGGTGTTGTGCTCCCAGTCGTAGTACTGCCTGAACGAGGTGCCGATCGAGCCGGTCGCCCAGTACAGCGTCACGGCCGTCAGCAGGGTGTCGCGGTCGAAGCGGGATTCCACGTCTCCGCCGCAGTCGCTCCAGTCACGGTACTTGTCGATGATCCAGGCGGCCAGGCCGACCGGTGAGTCGACGAGGGCGGCGGCGATGGTGTCGGGGCGGGTGCCCATGATGGCGCTGTAGCCGCCGTCGGCCTCGTCGTACGCCTCTTCCGCCGCCACGAACGCCTCCTCCTCGGGCGACATCGGCGGATCGTCGAACGAGGCGGGGAACGGCGGGTGGATCAGGTGGAGGCCGATGACCTCTTGGGGGTGGAGGGTGCTCAGCCACTGGATCGCCACGCCGCCGATGTCGCCTCCGAAAGCGGCGTAGCGGTCGTAGCCCAGCGTTTCGGTCATCAGGGTGTGCAGCGTGCGGGCCATGGCCGCCCGGGTGAGAGGCTCCGGGGGCAGGTCGGAGTACAGGAAGCCGGGCATGGACGGGATGATGACGTCGAACGCGTCGGCGGGGTCGCCTCCATGGCCGGCGGGGTCGGCCAGGCGGGTCGCCAGGGGGAGCATCTCGAGGAACGTGCTCGGCCAGCCGTGGCAGAGCAGGATGGGTATGGGGGCGGGGCCGGATCCGGGGATGCGAATGAAGTGCATGCCCTGTGCTCGGAAATGAGCGAGCTTGTTGAGTTCGGCTTCTTGGGCTCGCCAATCGAAGTCGTCGGCCCAGTAATTCACCAGGTCCCGCAGGTAGCCGGGGTCGGCGCCGCCCTTCCAGGGCTCCGTTCCGGTGCGGGTGGTGAAGCGGGTCCGCCGGAGCCGGGCCTGGAGGTCGTCGAGGACCTCGTCGGTCAGCTCGATGCGGAATGGTGAATAGGTCACGCGGTGGCTCCTTCGGCGGTCAGCGGGGATCCGGTCCTGATTAGCACTGGTGGGTTGTCCGGCTCAACCCGATTACGGTGCGGAAGGCCATCGCCGGCGTCAGCGGCGGCAGGACGCGGAGGGTGAAAGCGCGGCAGGACGCGGAAAGTGAAGGCGCGGCAGGACGCGGAAAGTGAAAGGCGCGGCGGGGCGCGGAGGGTAAAGGTGATCGGCAGGTGCGGGGGCCCAGCGGTCGGTGGTCGTGCGGTGACGGTCGTGCGGGTGACGGTCGTGCGGGTCACGGTCATGGGTGGTGGTGCTGAAGTCAGGTTGGTGGTGGTGGCAGGTTTCAGCTCGGTGGGTGGGGCGAGCTCGGTGGGTGGGGGTGAAGGGGATGAGGGAAGGTCAGGTGAGGGCTGTTTCGCGTACGACGCCGTCGCTGATCTCCAGTACGCGGTCCGCCAGCGTTATCAAGCTTGGGTCATGCGTGGCCACCAGCGCCGTGACCCCCTCACTCCGTACGACGGCCCGCAACAGCTCCATGATCTGCCGCCCCGTCTGCGAGTCGAGCTGCCCCGTAGGCTCGTCCGCCACCAGCAACCGTGGCCGGTTCGCCAATGACCTGGCGATCGCCACCCGCTGCCGCTGCCCCCCGGACAGCTCGTACGGCCGCTGATTCACGTGCTGTTCCAGCCCCACCAGCGACAGCAGCATCCGTACGCGAGCCTCCCGCTCCTCCACCGGCATCCGCAGCAGCCGCATGGGCACCCCCACGTTCTCGGCCGCCGACAGCACCGGGATCAGGCCGAACGACTGGAACACGAACCCCACCACGTCTCTGCGCAGCGCCAGCAGGGCGTCCTCCGACAGGGCGGAGACCTCGTGGCCGTCCACCACCACGCGCCCGGCGTCTGGTTTGTCCAGGCCGCCGATCTGGTTGAGCAGGGTCGTCTTGCCCGACCCCGACCGGCCGCGCACCGCGACGAGCTCTCCGGGGCGCACCGAGAACGACACGTCCCGCAGCGCCACCACCTCCTTGGGCCCGGTCCGGTACACCTTCCGCAGGCCCTCCACCACGACCAGGGGTGATTCAGTCACTTGAGGGCTCCTCTCGGGCGGGCCACACGCCGATGTGGTCGGATTCGAGTTCGAGGCGTACCCGCCGCTCCATCTCGAGGGCGTTCATGAAGTCGCGCGGGAGTTGCAGCCGCCCCACCCGATCCAGTACGGCGTACTCCTCGGCGATGATCTGCCCCTCGGCGTCCTCGCGCCGCAGCGTCTCGCTACTGGTACGCCCGTCCCGGATGCCCACGGTCCGGTCCACCTGCTCCGACACCAGCGGGTCGTGCGTCACGATGACCACGGTCACCCCGAGCTCCCTGTTGGCCTTGCGCAGCGCGTCGAAGACCTGCTCCGACGTCTCGCTGTCCAGCTCGCCGGTGGGCTCGTCGGCCAGGATGAGCTGCGGGGAGTTGGCGAGGGCGACGGCGATGGCCACGCGTTGCTGCTCGCCGCCCGACATTTCGGAAGGTTTCCGGTTTGCGCAGGAACCGACACCGAGCAACTCCAGCAACTCACCCGCCCGCTCCCGCCGCTCCCGCCCACCACCGGCACCGGCACCGGCACCGGCACCGGCACCGGCACGGCCCTGAGGGCCGCCGGCACCGGCGCCCGCCTGACGACCGCCGCCCCCGGCCAGCTTCATCGGCAGTTCGACGTTCTCCCTGGCCGTCAGGTACGGCAGCAGGTTCCTGGCCGTCTGCTGCCAGATGAACCCCACCACCGACCGCCGGTACCGCAGCCGGTCCTTGGCGCTCATCGACAGCAGGTCCGTCCCCGCCACCCTGGCCACCCCGGCCGTCGGCACGTCCAGCCCGGACAGCACGTTCAGCAGCGTCGACTTGCCCGACCCCGACGCCCCGACGATGGCCACCAGCTCGCCCTTGTCGATCGCCAGGTCCAGGCCCTGCAACGCGACGACCTCGACGCCCTCGGTCTTGTAGATGCGCACGAGGTTGTCGCACACGATGTGCGCGTCGCCGCCGAACGCGGCCTTCTTCCGCGTGGCCTTGGCTTCCAGCTCGGACAGGGTCGGGTTCATGTGAGGTCCCCCACTCGAAGGACGGCGCCGAGGTTGCGGCGGCGGCCGATGGCGATGTGCGCGTACGCGCCGAGCACGGCGACGGCGGCCAGCCCGGCGGCCAGCGCGCTCGGGAGCAGCGGGTCGAGCGCGTAGTCGCCGACGGGCAGGTCACCGGCGTACGAGGACAGGTCCACGCCGGGCCCGAGCGCGGCCGGGAGGACGAGCCCCAGGCCGAGCCCGACCAGCGCGGTGACGAGGATCATGGGCAGGATCTCCAGCACGGTCAGCCGCTGCGCCTGCCGGTCCGACAACCCGAGCGTACGCAGGAACGACAGCGCCCTGGCCCGGTCGGGCACCCCGATCACCAGCGACAGGACGACGGCGGCCAGCGCGTACGCGGCCAGCGCGACCGTCACCACCATCAGCGTCCAGCGCACCGTGCTCGTCAGCGGGTCGTCCTGGATGCCCCGCAGGGTCTGCGCCTGCGAGGCGACGGCCGCCGACGGGACCAGCCGTGCCAGCTCGGCCAGGGACGGGTCCCCTTGGATCAGCAACGTGTTCACGGCAGGCCGCGTCTGCACGTCGAGCGGTACCACCAGGAATTTGCCCTTGCTGTAGAAGCCGGGCACCGAGGCGATGACGCCCCGCGTGGCCAGCTTCACCCGCGACTGCCACCCGATCTCGAACGTCCCCCGCCCCTGCAGTTCGGGGGAGACCAGGGCCCCGTCGGACAGGGCGGGCAGGCCGACGGGCGCGCCCTCCAGGATCGCCAGCCACTGCGCCACGTCCACGGCGATGGCCTCGGCCCGTTCGGCGCCGTACCCGACCTGGACCCGGCCCGTCTGGGCGGGCACCACCCGCTCCACCCCGGCGAGCCCCCGCACCCGGTCGATGGCGGCGGCCGGGATCTCGAGGTCGGAGGTCAGCTTGATCGGCGCGCCCACCTGCTGCCATGACGCCAGCCGCTGCGTGCTCGCGATCCCGTCGGTGACCACCGCCGCGAACACCGACACCCCCAGCGCGGGCAGCAGGATCAGCACCGGCAGCACGCTGGCGGAGCGGGCCCTGGCCGCCCTGGTCAGCCCGAGGAACGGCACCGCCGCCCGCCCGCGCGCGGCCAGCCGGACGAACAGCCGCAGCGGGTACGGGTAACACCGCAACGTGATCAGGGCGGCCGCGAGCGTCAGGGCGATCGGCACCAGCAGCAGGAACGGATCCTGCCCCGCCGAGGCGCTCAGGCCACGCGCCCGCAGCAGGTACGCCCCCGCCAGCGCGAGCACGATGACCAGCGCCTCCAGCGTGATCCGCTTGGCGGTGGGCCGGGCGGCGGCCACGTCGTCGCGGCGCTCGTGCAGCGGCGTGCGGTGGGTGACGGCCGTGCGCGCGGCGGCGTACCCGACGGCGACGAGCAGCACGAGCACCGGCCCCGCGTGCACGATCGGCAGCACGGGCCCCGGCACGAGATAGGAGAGCGCGTACCCGGCCAGGGCGGCCGGCGCCACCGCGAGCCCGGCCAGCGCCGCCGTCGCTCCTGCCACCTGCCGCAGCCCGCCGCCGCGCGCCCGCGTGAGGGTCAGCGTGTGGTCCAGCCGGTCGGCCAGCAACTGCACGGCCAGCACGATCACGCCGAGCGCCACCGTCAGCAGCCCGCCGAGCACCAGGTACATCACGGTCTGCGCGGTGGACAGCGCGGCCATGAAGTCGTCGAGCAGCTTGGGCAGCCCGGTTTCGAGGTGGTACGGGCTGGCCGAGCCCGTGGACTGCAACGCCACGAGCCGGTCGAACTCGGCGACCCCCGCCCGCAGGCCGGACGTGCCCAGAGCGGTCGCCGCCGTCGCCTCGAGCGGCAGGACCCAGCGGTAGGACAGGTTGCGCCCCTCGCCGCTGAGCGCGGTCAGGCCGGCGTCGGAGATCAGCGCCGTGATGTGCTTCTCCATCTCCAGCGAGCCGGGCGGCTGCACCTTGAAGACGTGCAGGAGGTCGGAGTTGTGCGACCAGTAGCGGTCGGCGGCGTTCCTGGCCTCGTAGGTGCCGACGATCTTCACGGCGGCGTAGTCGTTCTCGCCGATCGTCTTCGTCTCGCCGACTTTCAGGCTCATCTCGCGCAGGGCCTCTTCGGGGACCCCCACCTCGAACAGGGGGATGGTCTCGCCCTCGTACCGTGCCGTGGACGGCGCGCCGGGCGGACGTCCCCGGATCCACTCCACGCGCCGGTCGGCGTCGGAGAGCCAGCCCAGGTTGAGGTACGACTGGCCGCCGGTGCCGGTGATCGGCGTCAGGGTGGTCTTGGCCGACATGTGGCCCGTGCGCGCCACGAGCGGGCGCAGCGCCGGGGGCACGATCTCGCGCCAGTTGCGGTCGCGGGAGTCGAACTGGCCGCGTTCGTGCAGGTCCTCCTCCTGCGAGCGGGACTCCACGGTCACCGTCAGGTCGGCCTGCACGGCGGGCGCGGCGGCCAGCGCGCGGCGCAGCGCCTCGTCGTACGACGCCTGCATCGCCCTGGGCAGGCCCGAGACCAGCAGGCAGGCGCTCAACGTCAGCACGAAGAGCACGGCCACCGTGCCCAGGTGCACCCGGGCGAGCAGCCAGATCCTCACTGTTCCTCCCGAAGCGCGAGCCCCTGCCCGCGCAGGTTGCGGGCCAGCCCCGCGACGATCGCGAACAGCACCCCGGCCACCAGCACCAGCATCGCGCCGGTGGCCGCCCACGGAATGTCGAGCACCACGCCCGGCGTGACGGCCGAGGCCTGCCCGGTCAGGACGATGTGCGGCACCACCAGCACGCCGACGACCACCGCGAGCCCGGTGCCGGCCACCAGCGACAGCCCGATGACGAACGCCTGCTCCATCGCCAGCAGCTTGAACACCTGTCCGGAGCTCACCCCGAGCGCCCGCAGGATCGCGAACTCGGCCGTCCGCTCCCTGGTGGCCACGGCCGCGTTCACCAGGAACCCGAGCACCGCGAACACCAGCGCCGCCAGGAACCCCAGCATCAGCGCGCCCTGCAGCCCGCTGGCCAGCGGGTCGTCCCGCAGCCCGGCGGCCAGCTCGCGCTGGTCGAGCGCGGTGACGTCCCACTCGGGACGGCCCTTGAGCGCCGCCGTCGCGGCCGAGCCGCCGCCGGTGGCGAGCCACCACTCGGTCGCGGGCCTGGGCAACTGCGCCGCGCCCAGCTCGTACGCCTGCAGCGTCCCCCAGTCGACGAGCACCGCCTTCTGCCCCGCCGAGGTCGTCGGCATCGTGTCCACCACGCCCACGACCTTGACCGGCAGCACCCGGCGATCGACGCTGGCCCGTCCGGTCTGCCCCACGCCCAGCTTGAGCGAGGCGGCCAGGTCGGCGGTGAGCACGACGGGCAGCGGCCCCGGCTCGGCCTGGGGGGCGAAGGAGGCCATGGTCGGCCGCGTCCCGCTCACCTTCATCGTGAGCCGTGGTGCCGCCACCTCCTGGCCGCCCGCGCTCAGCCCGGTCAGGGTCAGGTCGGCGGTGCCCTCCGGCGCGCCCGCGACCAGGCCGCGCAGCGCCACCGGGTACGTGATCGCGCCCGTCCGCCCGGCCAGCGACCGCAGGTCCACCTCGACCCGGTTCTCGCCCTCGCGCAGCACGCCGAGCGGCACGTCGCGCCAGACCCCCAGCGCGTCGGACAGCACCAGCCGCAGCGGCAGGTCGGCGCTGACCCTGGCCCGCAGTTCGAGCCGGTCCGGCCGGCCCGGCAGGTCCAGCTTGCCCGCCTGGTCGCCCGCCAGCCCCCGCGACATCTCGCCGATCGACTGGGCCGACAGGTCGGGACGGAGCTGGAACAGCTCGCCCAGCTTGCCCGCGTCGACCGCGAGCAGCACCGAGAGCTCGCCGCTCACCTCGCTCTGCCCGCGGTAGACGGGGGAGGCCGCGGTGACGCCGGGCAGCGCCGCGAACACCGTGCCGCGGCCGAGAGCCCCCAGCTCGGGCCCGTCCGGCGGGCCCGACAGCCGCAGGTCGGCTCCGGCCTGGTGGCGGGCCTGGTCGAGCTGTGAGGTCCGCCAGGTGGAGGCGGTGGCCATCGACACGATGCCGATCGCGATCGCCATGGTCAGCAGCAGCGCGGGCCCGGCGTACTTGAGCGGTCGCCGGCTCACCTGCCACGCCCCGAGCGCGGGGGCCAGCGTGGGCCGCCTGGAGGTCACCCGCTCGGCCAGCCTCGAGACCCGCGGCACCAGCCGCAGCCCCAGCATGCCGCCGGTGAGCAGGGCCAGCGCGGGCCCGGAGATGATGAGCGGGTCGATGCCGAGCCCGCCCGCGGCGGTGGCGGTGACGGGCGCGCCGTAGCGCTGGAGCTGCCAGATCGCCAGGCCGGCCACGACGAGCAGCGCCAGGTCGGCGCCGGCCCGCTCGATGAGCCCCCGCCCGCCGCTGCGGCCCCGCGCCGACTGCTCCTCCACGTACGTCCGCCGCGCCCCCGCCAGGGCCGGTGACATCAGCAGCACGGCCGCGGCCAGCGCCACCCCGAACGAGACGAGGAACGTGCCCAGGTCCGCCTCCGGAGCCAGCCGCACCCCGGACGCCCTGATCCAGGGGATCTGGTTGACCAGCGCGAGTAGCGGCGGCCCCAGGAAGGGCGCCACGATCGCGCACGGCAGCGCCACCAGCAGCGCCTCCCCGCCCGCCAGCGCCGCCAGCCGCGTGGTGCCCGCGCCGCGCGAGCGCAGCAGCGCCACCTCCATCCGGCGGTGGTCGGCGAGCAGCCGCGCGGTGAGCATCAGCGCGTACGCGGCCAGCAGCAGCAACTGCAGCACCGGGATCAGCATGGTGGAGCGTGCCACCAGCGAGGCGGTGTCGAGCTGGGTGAGCATCTCGGGCAGGCGGCTGGCGGCCACGCAGCCGGGGCACCCGTCCGCCTTCAGCCGCCGGCCCACCTCCGCGACCGCCCCGGCCAGCGGCCTGAGCTGCTCCGGCGTCAGCGCGCGCAGGTCCGGCACGGCGGTCCAGGTGGCGTTCACGCTGGTCGCGAAGCGGGCGATGAACGTCTCACGCGGCACCATCAGCGGCCCGTACGTGGTGAACTCGCCGCGCTCGACACCCCGGCTGAGCAGCGTCTCGCCGGCCCAGCGCGCGCCGAAGGGGTCGTTGAGCTGGAAGATCCCGGAGACGCGCACCGTGACCGGGCGGGGGTCGAGCCGTCCCCGGGTGATGAACTCCTGCCCGACCTTGAACCCGGTCGCCGAGGCCGCCGACAGCGAGATCGCCGCCTCGACCGGCGCCTCGCCGGGCTTCGGCCAGGCGCCGGAGACGAGCCTGGCCTGCCGGTCGAGACCGTCGTAGCTGCCGAACCTGAGCAGCTCGGGCAGCTTCTGCCGCTCCTGGCCCGGCATGGTGTAGGAGTCGGAGCGCAGGCTGGTGGTGACGGCGGGCGGCCGGGTGTAGGCCCGGCCCAGCTCGGCGCGTACGGCCTGGTCGTAGCGGGGGAAGGTCTCGGCCGTGACGGGCGCGCTGACGGTCGCGGCGGTCTGCTGGTACGAGGCTGTCTCCATCGTCCTGCGGACACCCGCTTCGGCGATGGAGGAGGCGTACATGGTCAGCGCCACCAGCGTGGTGGTGGCCAGCAGGATCGAGCCGAACGCCGCCAGGAGGAGCAGCGGCTCGCTGAACGCCCTTTTGACGACCAACGGCCCCCGCATGTGTCCCCCTTCGCCCGTTTAGTGCACCTTCGGGCAGAGTTCCGGGCAGGGGCAAGGCGATCTTTGCAACGGTGACGGACCCGATACGGCAGTGTGATATCGAAACCGTGACAGAAGCGCTACGAAAACGAGAAACGCCGCACTCCCAGCGGAGTGCGGCGCATCTGTGGCCGGATCTGTGACCAGGCTTTACTTGGCGGCGAGAGCCGCGGCCTGCTTGGCGATCGCGGACTTGCGGTTGGCGGCCTGGTTCTTGTGGATGACGCCCTTGCTGACGGCCTTGTCGAGCTGACGGGCGGCGACGCGCTGCGCGGCGACGGCCTGCTCGACGTCGCCCTGCTCGGCGGCCTCGCGGAACTTGCGAACGGCCGTCTTCAGGGAGGACTTGACCGCCTTGTTGCGCAGGCGGGCCTTCTCGTTCTGCTTGTTGCGCTTGATCTGGGACTTGATGTTCGCCACGAAGAAGCCTCGGTGAAAGTCTGAGTGATGGATGGGGCGCGCGGGCTCGAGAGAGGGCGCGCCACACGCAGTTGCTCAGGGTACCAATAACTCAGGCGGCTGCTCAAATCAACGCCACCGAGTCATGTACTCGCGCCAATCTTCTTCCGTCGCGGCGAAGTCCACGTAGAGCGCGAGGCCGAAGAATGCGCGACGGCCGTGGGCGGTCAGGGCCAGCCGGGTGCCCTCTGCCGCCATCGCGACGCTCTCGGCGTTGTCGAGCCAGGGTACTCCGTGGTCGTGGTAGGCGGGCGCGCCGATGTAGAGGGCCTTGGCGGGCGGGACCAGGTCGAGTGCCAGGCCGGCCTGGCGGGCCACGTAGCCGCCGTACAGGGACTGGAGCGGGGCGAAGGAGTCGTAGGTCATGATGGCGACCTGGTCCAGGCGGTTGACGACCTGCCGGAAGTAGCCGGGGGACCAGTATTTGTCGTGGCCCAGGATCGCCCGCGCGGTCAGGCGCATGGCGGGGTACGGCTCGATCTGCGGGCTGGAGGCCGACAGGAGCCTGGTGTGCCGCCTGGTCCGCTCGAGCAGGTCGAGGAACTCCGTGTCGCCGTCGCCGATCGGCTCGAAGTTGTAGTGGATGCCGTCGTAGCCGGTCTTCATGATGGCGGCGACGCCGGCCAGGACGTTCTCGCGGGATTTCGGGTCGTCGAGGTCGAGCCCGTCCTTGACGGCCTGGCCGAGCCAGGCGGAGACGCGGATGCCGGGCAGGTGCTTGCGCATCCATTGGATGAAATTTCCGGCGTTGGGGTATTTGGCGGGATCCAGGCGGCCGTCCCACTCGAAAGGTCCGGAGTGGACGTACACGTCCTTGATTCCGGTGCTCCGCAGCCGCACCGCGAGCCGTTCGACATCGCGCTCCGTACGGCGGCCGTCCACCCAGGCGTGGCCCATCCAGAGGGCGTCGCTGCCCGTGCTCTTCGCCCAGGCCGCCGGGGCACCGGTAAACTGAAGGCGGAGCGCGGCGGCGAGAAGGCCGACCAGCGCCACCACGACGGCCAAGGCAAGCGCGAGCAGGCGTAAGCCGCGGCGGATGACGGTTCGGGCAATCACCCGGGCATGTCACCATGAAAGACTGCTCGACCTCAACCCTGTCGAAACGGACTTCGGTGCGCACTCAGCCTGGCCAGACCGACCCCGCGTTGATCCGCAACTTCTGCATCATCGCGCACATCGACCATGGCAAGTCGACCCTTGCCGACCGGATGCTGCAGATCACCGGCGTGGTCGACGACCGCTCCATGCGCGCCCAATACCTCGACAGGATGGACATCGAGCGCGAGCGCGGCATCACGATCAAGTCGCAGGCCGTGCGGCTGCCGTGGGACGGCCATGTGCTCAACATGATCGACACCCCCGGGCACGTCGACTTCACCTACGAGGTCTCCAGGTCGCTGCAGGCGTGCGAGGGCGCGATCCTGCTGGTCGACGCGGCCCAGGGCATCGAGGCGCAGACGCTGGCCAATCTCTATCTGGCCATGAGCGCCGACCTGCACATCATCCCGGTCCTCAACAAGATCGACCTGCCGGCGGCGCAGCCGGAGAAGTTCGCCGAAGAGCTGGCGGGGCTGATCGGGTGCGACCCGTCCGACGTGCTCAGGGTGTCGGGCAAGACCGGCGACGGCGTCCGCGAGCTGCTCGACCACGTGGTGGCCTCGGTGCCCCCGCCGGTCGGCGTCGCCGACGCCCCCGCCCGGGCGCTGATCTTCGACTCCGTCTACGACACCTACCGCGGCGTGGTGACCTACGTCCGGGTCGTGGACGGCCACCTGGGCAAGCGCGAGCGCATCCTGATGATGTCCACCAGCGCCACCCACGAGACGCTGGAGATCGGCGTCATCTCGCCCGAGCCGAAGATCTCCGAGCGGGGCCTGGGCGTCGGCGAGGTGGGCTATCTGATCACCGGCGTGAAGGACGTGCGGCAGTCGCGGGTCGGTGACACGGTCACCTCCGTCGTCAAGTCCGCCCAGCAGGCGCTGGCCGGTTACGAGCACCCGAAGCCGATGGTGTTCTCCGGGCTCTATCCGATCGACGGCGACGAATACCCCGAGCTGCGCGAGGCGCTCGACAAGCTCCAGCTCAACGACGCCGCGCTGGTCTACGAGCCGGAGACCTCGGCCGCGCTCGGGTTCGGCTTCCGCGTCGGCTTCCTCGGGCTGCTCCACATGGAGATCGTGCGCGAGCGGCTGGAGCGGGAGTTCGGGCTGTCGCTGATCTCGACCGCGCCCAACGTGGTCTACCGCGTGGTCATGGAGGACGGCAAGGAGCTCACGGTCACCAACCCGTCGGAGTTCCCGACCGGGGGCAAGATCGCGCAGGTCTTCGAACCGGTCACCAAGTCCACGATCCTGGCGCCGGCCGAGTTCATCGGCGCGATCATGGAGATCTGCCAGGGGCGGCGCGGCCAGCTCCTGGGCATGGACTACCTGTCGGAAGACCGGGTCGAGATCCGCTACACGCTGCCGCTCGGCGAGATCATCTTCGACTTCTTCGACCAGCTCAAGTCGCGCACCAGGGGCTACGCCTCGCTCGACTACGAGCCCGCCGGCGAGCAGGAGGCCGAGCTGGTCAAGGTGGACATCCTGCTGCAGGGCGAGCCGGTCGACGCCTTCAGCGCCATCGTCCACAAGGACAAGGCCTACGCCTACGGCGTCGACATGGCCAAGAAGCTGCGCGAGCTGATCCCGCGGCAGCAGTTCGAGGTGCCGATCCAGGCCGCCATCGGGGCCAGGGTCATCGCGCGCGAGAACATCCGCGCCATCCGCAAGGACGTCCTGGCCAAGTGCTACGGCGGCGACATCTCCCGTAAGCGCAAGCTGCTGGAGAAGCAGAAGGAGGGCAAGAAGCGGATGAAGATGGTCGGCCGCGTCGAGGTGCCCCAGGAGGCCTTCGTCGCCGCGCTGTCCACCGACTCCGGCGCCGAGGGCAAGGCCAAGAAGTAGGCCGAGAAGCAGGCCGAGAAGTGGCCTTCAGAGCCCGAGGACGGCCGGCGTGTGCGCGAGCGCGCGCCAGCGGTCCTGGGGGTCGTCGAGCAGGCGGCGGGCCTGGAGGTCCAGCAGCCCGCCGACGCCCGTCAGCTCGGCCGCCAGCCCGCCGTCGGCGAGCCTGAACTCCTGCCTGATCCGGTAGGTCTTTCCCGTCCCCCACTCGAACGCGCACGTCACCTCGACCTCGTCGCCGTCGCGCAGCTCGCGGTGGTAGCGGATGGTGTTCTCCAGGGTGACGGGGCCGGCGCCGGTGCTCTTCAGATCGTCGATGGAGACGCCGGCCGCGCGCAGGCACTCCCAGCGGGCGTGGTCGCCGTACTGGTGGTAGACGGCGCCGTTGACGTGGCCCTGCGTGTCGAGCTCGTAGCCACGTACGGTGACGCGTATCGAGAAGGTCATGAGCGCTCCTCCAGCCAGGTGTGTGATCGGGCGGTGAGATAACGCAGGCCGTCGTCGCCGATCTCCACCCATTCGCCGCGCGTCCATCCGCCCGTGGTCTGAGGGGCGAAACCATGCCGCTGGAACAGCGCCGACGCCTCCTTCTGGGTCAGCCCGCGCCGTCCCCACTCCTGGATGACGCGCGCCGTCCGCTCGTCCTCGCCGGCCTCCTGCTCGCCCAGCGCGGCGGCCAGCTCTTCCAGCCCGCGCGCGATGAGCCGCAGAGAGGCCTGAATCTTCGGGACATCCATCTCATCGCCCATCGATCGCTACCAATTGCCTATCGATCCTAGCGACTACCCTGAAAGCATGGAAGTGGTACAGACGGCACGAATGGTGCTATCTCGGGTCGTCGCCGAGGACCTGGACTCCGTCCACGAGATCCACTCCGACCCGCGGACCAGCGTGTACAACCCCAGCGGCCCGGTCACCGACCTGGAGTCGAGCCGCGCCATGCTGGATCTGTGGCTGGCCGACTGGGACGAGCGCGGGATCGGCTACTGGGCGGCGCGCCTGACCGGGGAGCCCGCCGTGCTGGGGTTCGGCGGGCTGAGGCGGGCGATGCTCGACGGGCACGAAGTGCTGAACCTGTACTACCGCTTCCGGCCGTCGGCCTGGGGGCACGGCTACGCGGTGGAGCTCGCGGAGGCCGCCCTGCGGGTCGGCAAGGGGCTGGGGACGGTCGTGGCCGTGATCCGTGACGTCAACGAGCCCTCGCGCAAGGTCGCGGAGCGGGTGGGCATGCACCGGGACCGCACCATCCCGTACGGAGGGGTGCCCAGCGACGTGTACGTGGCCTGATCAGGCGGCGCGGGCCCGCAGCACGTACGCCGCCAGCACCGCCACCCCCCACACGCCCTGCGCCACCAGGTAGGAGGCAGGCGCGGCCGGCGGGGCGGTCAGCGCCACGGCGGCCGGCAGGCAACCGAGCAGCGCCAGGTCCACGCCCCGGGCCGCCCAGAGCAGCGGCCCGGTGGGGATCGCGCCGCCGGGCGTGTCGATGACCGGCAGCGAATGGTCGACGGGGCTGCGCCGGGCCATCCGCAACGCCCCGGCCGCCAGCGCGGGCGCGACCAGCGGCCCGAACATCCACCACGCCTCGCCGCCCGCCCCTGAGAGGGCCGCCAGGGCCGCTGTCGTCCAGACGCCGCTCATGAGGGCGGGCAGCAGGGCGCGGGCGGCCAGGGCCGGGCGCAGGCCGATGCCGATCAGCCTGGCGAGGGCCGGGTTGTCGCTGTCGCGGCGCGCGCCGGAGGTGTGCATGGCCGCCACCGCCATCCCGCCCGCCAGCACCGTCATCCCGGCGAGCGCCGGAGAGCCGCCCGCCTGGGCCAGCACCGAAGGAAGCGCCGCCGTCGCGGTGACGGCCACCAGGCGGCCGGGCCTGCGGGTCAGGCGCCGCCAGTCGTGCCAGGCCAGCGCGACAGGCGCGGGCAGCGACGACGGCCACCGCCGGGAGGTGAGTCTCCTGGCCCGCCAGTGGTTGTCCTCGGCGATCCAGGTGAGCGCGCCGGGGTCGAGCGACACGGCCGCCGTGGCCACGTGACCGGCCCGGGTCGAGGCGGACAGCAGGGTACGGGCCGGGATCCGGTCGAGCGAGGCCCATGCCCGCCGTACGAGGAGGCCGGAGGCCAACGCGACGCCCGCCGCGGCGGCGGCGACGGCGGGCAGGGGAGCGGCCGCGGCGGTCGCGAGCACCGTACGGAGCCGCCCGCTCACGGCCACCACCGCCAGCACCAGCAGCACCGTCATCGCGGCCGTGAGCCAGAACTGCCACGACGGCGCGGACTGCCCGAGCACGGCCAGCGCCATCCCGCCCACGGTCGCCGACACGCCCAGGACCAGCGCGCCGAGCACCCGCCACACGAGCTGGTCGGGCGCGCCCAGCACCGCCAGCAGCCCGATCCCCAGCAGCACGCCCGCCGCCCCGGCGACCAGGAGCAGCACCCGCCCCGTACGGCCGAGCAGCCCCCGCCGGTCCAGCGGGGAGAGCAGGAGCCAGAAGGCGTCGGGCGCGGGCAGCAGCACGGGGCCCGCCGCGCGGGCGGCCCCCAGGAAGCCCGCCAGGGCCAGGGCCAGCAGCGCCACCCCCGCTCCCATGTGCGCGGGTCGCGCCTGCTCCGCCAGCCCCGCGAGCATCGAGGTGAGGGGATGCCCGACCACGGCGGTGAGCAGCAGCAGCGCGAACACGGCCACGTAGCGGTCGAGCAGGCTGGAGGGGGCGCGACCGTGCGAGCGCAGATAGGCCCGCACCGTTCGCACGCCGGTCACGCGGCCACCCCCGACGGCGAGACCTGGCGGGCGCGGGCGGCCAGGCCCGGGTCGTGGGTGGCCATGACGACCGTGCCGCCCTCGTTCGTGTAGGCGACCAGCAGGCCGGTCAGGCGTTCGCGGAAGCCGGCGTCGAGGCCGCGTTCGGGCTCGTCGAGCAGGAGCAGCGCGCTCGGCCTGAGCAGCGCGGCGGCCAGGGCCAGGCGCTGGCGCTGGCCGGTGGACAGGTTAAGTGGCGCCGCGTCGGCCCGCTCCACCAGGGAGAACGTCTCCAGCGCCGCGTCCACCTCCATCCGCGGTTCCAACCGCGGTTCCAACCGCGGTTCCAATCGCGGCTCCATCCGCGGCTCCATCCGGGGCTCTATCCGGGGCGGGGCGTGCACGGCCGCCATCAGTTCGAGGTGCTCACGTGCGGTGAGCCCCGGATACCAGGCGGGTTCGTCGGTGAGCAGAGCGACGCGGCTCCAGAATCCGGCGTCGTCGGACGGCGGCTCGCCGAAGACCCGGATCTCGCCGGAGCCGCCGGGCTGGAGCCCGGCCAGGCAGCGCAGCAGGGTGGATTTGCCGGTCCCGTTGGGGCCCACCACCGCCACGATCTCGCCCTGGGACACCGTCAGCGTCATGTCCCGCAGTACGGGGTTGCCGCCGAGTTCGACCGTGAGGTCACGGATGCTGATGATCGAGTCGGACACCGTTCGAGCGTATCCACCGCACGGGCCGGCGCGGCCGGATCCCCTTGTACGACGGGGATTCTGTCGGTGGCGCCGTCTACCTTCTTCCATACCCGAACACGTGTGCGACTGGAGGGTGACGTGATTGCTTCTGAGCGATTCGAGCGTGCCGCTGTGCTGGGGGTCGCTGTGGCTGAGGAGACTCGGCGGCTGCTGCGCCGGCATCTGGACGTGGGGGAGGAGGGGAGCGACGGCACGGTCCTGGTCGACGTGCCCTACCCTGACGCGGCCGTGGTGACGGCGCTGCTCGACGTGGCGGCCGAGTGCTTCGGGGAGCGGGGCTCGGTGGAGGAGACCCGGCAGGCGGCCCTGGAGACCCTGTTACAGCTCGCCGGGTTCGACGAGGAGTCGCAGCTCAACGGCCCTGGGGGGTGAGCGGGAAATGAGATGCCGACCGGAAGGGGGCTCGATTACGGTCGCGCCATGCGCATCATCTCGGTGAACGTTGGCAGATCCGTCGAGGCTGAGTGGGCGGGGAGCGCGGGCCGTACGGCGATCGACAAGCGGGCGGTCGCATCCCGGGTCGCGGTGCTGGTCAACGGCGTGGCCGGAGACGAGCGGGCGGACAGGAAGCACCACGGCGCGCTCGATCACGCCGTCTACGTCTACGCCAGGGAGGATTACGACTGGTGGGAGGCCGAGCTGGGCCGGAGCCTGCGTGACGGGCAGTTCGGGGAAAACCTGACCACCTCCGGGTTCGACGTCAACGACGCCGTCGTGGGCGACCGGTGGCGGGTCGGCAGCGCGTTGCTCGAGGTCAGCGGGCCCCGCATTCCGTGCGCGGTGTTCCGGGGCTGGATGGGCGAGCAGGGGTGGCTCAAGCGGTTCACGCGGGCGGCGCGGCCCGGGGTCTACCTGAGGGTGGTCGAGCTCGGTGAGCTGGGGGCGGGCGACGCGGTGGAGGTCGTCTCCCGGGCCGGCGCCGGTGTGACGGTGCTCGACTGGTTCCGGGCCCGGCACGGCGACAGAGACGCGCTCCGGCGCATTCTGGAGGTGCCCGGGCATGGCGCCGAGTGGGACGAGCTGGCCGGGCGCCTCCTGAGGTGACGCCGGGAAGCGCCCGGCCACGGTCGTCGGGTCTGAGCCGGGGTCAGCGCAGGATCGAGTAGAGCGCGGAGGTGAGTGAGGCGCGCGCGTCGTCCTGGTCGATCGACCACATCATCGACCCGCCGAGCCCCTTGAGCCGGATGTACGCCGCCTTCTGCAGCAGCGCCGCCGGGTCGTCATAGGACCAGAACTCGTTCCCGTCGTAGAGCCACATGGCCCCCGTGCGCACGTCGCGGTAACGCTTGCCGGGCTTGGCGACCAGGTCCTTGTAGTCCTCCGAGCCCGGCGCCCACTTGCCGGGGGCGGGGCCGGTGGCGGGCTTGTAGAGGCCGTCGCCGCCGCCCGTCACCCCGGTCCAGCCCTGGCCGTACGCGGGCACGCCGACCACGATCTTGCGGGCGGGCGCCCCGCGCGACAGGTAGTCCCGCACGGTCTGGTCCACGCTGTACTTCACCGGGTTCGGGTCCCGCCGGTCCGTGAACAGGTTCCCGTTGTGGCCGGTCTGCGGCTCCCACGTACCGTGCAGGTCATAGCCCTGGACGGTGGCGAAGTCGAGCTGCCGGAACACGCGGCGCACCTCGAACCCGGCGTCGATCTTGGCCGCGGCGGCCGGGAGGAAGGCGGTGAGCTGGGCCCCCGCCGCGAACGCCTTGAGCTGCGCCCGCAGCTCCTCGACGAACAGCGTGAAGTTCCGCTTGTCCTCGGGCCTGATGATGTTGCCCTCGGCACCGGACGAGCCGGGCCACTCCCAGTCCAGGTCGATGCCGTCGAACACGCCGGCCCCGGCACCCGGCTCGAGGCCCGGCAGGTTGCCGCGCAGCCACAGGTCGATGCACGAGCTCGCGAGCGCGGCCCGGGACTCGGGGGTGAGCACGGCGTCGGAGAAGTACTTCGAGCCGGTCCAGCCGCCCAGCGAGATCATCGTCTTGAGGCCGCGGTGCTTGGCCTTGAGCTTGCGGAGCTGGTTGAGATTGCCGTTGAGCGCCTGCCCCGGCGCGTCGGCCACCCCGTCCACGCTCTGCTCCGCGGGCACGGGCCGCTGCCAGTCCGCCCACGGGTCGGAGGAGTAGCAGGCGCCTTCGGCGTTCACGAACCCGAACGCGTAGTTGAGGTGCGTGAGCTTGGCCGCGGCGCCCGAGACGTCCACGTCCCTGACGTGGTAGTTCCGTCCGTAGACGCCCCACTGGATGAAGTACGCGACCCGTTTGAAGCCGGTGTGGGCGCCGGTCTGGGCGTTGGCGGGCACGGAGACCGCCGACAGCCCGAGTAAGAGCGACAGTGCGATCAGGATCTTCTTCTTCACGAGCGGCTCCCGGGACGCGCACTTATATAGGAAACTTTCCTATAAGTTGACGCGATCGTAGAGCCGCGGCCCGCCACCGTCAACGATCCGCGCGACCTCGTCCGGGTCCGACAGCAGCGCCCACGCGAACGGCGGGTCCGAGAACAGCGACAACACCAGGTCGGCGACGTCCTGCCTGGTCACGGCGGTCACCAGCAGCCTGATGACGTGCTCGGGCGGCGGCCGCAGGAAGGAGTTCGTCCAGTCGGTGACCGGCGCCGCCGCCTCCCACATGCGTTCGGCCGTGGCGCGGCCGAACGCGGCGTCGTACGGGCCGCCCGCCGCGATCGCGTCGGCGGCGACCCAGGCGCAGGCCGAGCCCAGATTCGCGCCCTGGCCGGTGATCGGGTCGTTGGTGATCCAGGCGTCGCCCACGGCCAGCGCGATCCGCCCGCTCGGCAGCTCGGCCACGGGCTCGCGCACGGTCGGCGTGACCGCGCCCTGCAGCAGGTCGCGGGGACCCAGCAGCTCGAACGCCGCCGGGTCCACCCGCTCGGCCAGCCGCGGCGCGTGCTCGCGGAGCAGCGCGAGCAGCGTGTCCGGGACCTCCTTCCACGGCGTCCGGCTGAGCGGCTCCAGCGGCCCACCGGGGACCGCCTCGACGAGGACGGCGGAGACCACGCCCGCCCGCGTCATCATGGGCACGCGGAAGATCTCGCCCGCGCCGCCCGAGATGTTGTACGAGAACACCGGGCCCAGGTCGAGACCGTGATACAGCCCGGCCGTCAGCACCCGCTGCGGCCGGTCGAACGGTGAACGGCCCGGATCGCGCGGGAACAGTTCGGCCACCGAACGCCGCCCCGCGGCCACCACCATCAGCTCGTGCCCGCGCGACCAGCGGTCCACCTGCGCCGCGTCCGGAGCCGTGCCCGCGACGTGGATCTCGCCGCCCCGCGCCGCGTAGTCGTCCATGAGCGCGGGCAGCAGCAGCCGGAAGTCGACCGCGTGGAACGGCTCCGAGACGTGGGCCGTGAACTCGATCGGCGGATCGCCCTTGATCGAGAGCCCGGCCGTGCGCATGAGACAGCCGGGATCCCGGTAGTGCTCGCTGCCCAACTCCCGCTCTCTCGCCTGCGTGTGGCCCATCCTGGCCACCGTGTTGGGCAACCGCGCCGCGCGCATCCCCTCGGCGTCGTCCTCGCAGTAGAGCGTGCTCCGCACGCCGAGTCGCTGCAGCCGCAGGGCCAGGGTCAGTCCGGAGATCCCCGCACCCACGATTCCGATGCCTGCCATGTGCGTCCCCCTTGCCGGTCCGGCGTCAGTGGACCCGGCGCGGCTTGCAGGCGGATTGGAGCACCCTTGGTGGCCAGGCAGACTGGTACGTGTGCCAGCCACCCTGCCCGACGGCGATCCCGTACCCACCTCCGGCGAGCTGCCCGACAGCGCCCTGAGGGGCCTCGGCGAGCGTCCGTTCGGCTTCTACGTGCATGTGCCGTTCTGCGTGACCCGCTGCGGCTACTGCGACTTCAACACCTACACCGCCGCCGAGCTCGGCCCGGGCGCCTCGCACCGCGACTACGCGGACACCGTGGTCGAGGAGGTGCGCCTGGCCCGCCGCGTCCTGGGCCAGAGCGACCTGCCGGTGGAGACGGTGTTCTTCGGCGGCGGCACGCCCACCCTGCTGCCACCGGAAGACCTGGCCAGGATCCTGGCCGCGATCGACTCCGAGTTCGGCCTGCGGCCGGGGGCCGAGGTCACCACGGAGGCCAACCCCGAGTCGGTCGACCCCTCCTACCTGGAGAAACTGCGTCACGGCGGGTTCAACCGGATCAGCTTCGGCATGCAGAGCGCCCGTGAGCACGTGCTCCAGGTGCTCGACCGCAGGCACACCCCCGGCCGGGCGGCGGTGGCCGTGCGGGAGGCCCGGCGGGCCGGGTTCGAGCACGTCAACCTCGACCTGATCTACAGCACGCCGGGCGAGTCCGACGACGACTGGCGGGCCTCGCTGTCCGCGGCGATCGAGGCCGGGCCCGACCACGTGTCGGCATACTCGCTGATCGTCGAGGAGGGCACCAGGCTGGCGGCCAGGATCAGGCGCGGCGAGCTGCCGATGCCCGACGACGACGTGGCCGCCGACCGCTACCTGATCGCCGACGAGATGCTGGCCGAGGCCGGTTTCCGCTGGTACGAGGTGTCCAACTGGGCCACGACCGACGAGGCCCGCTGCCGGCACAACCTGCTCTACTGGACCGGCGGCGACTGGTGGGCGGCCGGCCCCGGCGCGCACAGCCACGTCGGCGGCACCCGCTGGTGGAACGTCAAGCATCCGGCGGCCTACGCCCAGCGTCTGTCCGCCGGCGTCTCGCCCGCCCACGCGCGCGAGGTGCTCGGCCAGGACGACCGCGACGCCGAGCGGCTCATGCTGGAGTTGCGGCTGTCGTCCGGCTATCCGCTGGCCGAGGTGGCGCCCGCCGCGCGTACGGCCGTGGCGAGCGCCCTGTCCCGTGGGCTGCTGGAGCCCGAGGCCTTCAGGTCGGGCCTGATGGTGCTGACCCTTCAGGGGCGCCTGCTGGCCGACGCCCTCGTCAGGGACCTGCTGGTCTAGGTGATCATGCGGATGGCGAACGGGTAGCGGTAGTTCGCACCCTTGTTGGTGGCCATGGCGGCCTGGATGTGGAAGACCAGGGACAGGATCCAGACGACCGGGAACAGCAGGAACCCGATGAAGATGAGCGTCAGGACGCCCGCGACGATGTAGCCGATGAACATCGTGATCTGGAAGTTGAGCGCCTCCGCCGCCTGGTCCCTGACGTAGGGGGACTCGTCCTTCTTCATCATGTAGATGATCAGCGGGCCGATCCAGGAGACCAGCAGGCCAAGCAGGTGGGAGAGCATGGCCATGGTGGTGTCGTCGCTGCCGGGGCGGGGGCCGTACCTGCCGGGGACGTACGGCTGCTGCGCGGCGGCGTAGCCGGGACCGTAGCCGGGCTGCTGACCATAACCGGGCGGCTGCTGGCCGTAGCCGGGCGGCTGCTGGCCGTAGCCGGGCGGCGGCTGGCCGTAACTGGGAGGCTGCTGCCCATAGCCGGGGGGCTGCTGGCCGTAGCTCGGTGGCTGCGCTCCGTAGCCCGGCGCGGAGCCGGGCTGCTGCCCGTAGGGGGCCTGCTGGCCCGGCCCGGGATAGGACCCGGGCTGCTGGCCGTAACCGGGAGCCGAGCCGGGCTGCTGGCCGTAGCCAGGGGCTGGGCTGGGCTGCTGGCCGTAGCCAGGGGCCGAGCCGGGCTGCTGGCCGTAGCCGGGGGAGGAGCCGGGCTGTTGGCCGTAGCCGGGGGAGGAGCTGGGTTGCTGGCCGTAGCCGGGTGCCGAACCGGGTTGTCGGCCGTAGCCGGGCCTCAGGTCCGGTGGGAGGTCGTCCGGGGTGACGCGGCGAGTGGCGTCGTCGTCGGGCAGTGGCTGGGGCGGGTCCTGGCTCATGGTGCCTCCGTAACGAAGTCGATCAGTTCCTCGACCCGGCCGAGCAACTCCGGCTCCAGGTCCGTGTACGTCGAGACGGCGCCGAGGATTCGCCGCCACGCCTGCGCGGGCTCCATCCGCCAGCCCAGTGCGGCGATCACGCCTTCCTTCCACGGCACCCCGCGCGGCACCTCCGGCCAGGCCGGGATGCGCAGCACGGACGGCTTGACCGCCTGCCAGATGTCGACATAGGGATGCCCCACCACCAGCACATGAGGGGAGGTGATCTCGGCGGCGATCCGGCTCTCCTTGGAGCCGGGCACCAGGTGGTCGACCAGCACGCCCAGGCGGCGCCCCGGCTCGGGGCCGAACTCCGCCACGATGGCCGGCAGGTCGTCCACGCCCTCCAGATATTCGACCACGACCCCCTCGACCCGCAGGTCGTGGCCCCAGATCTTCTCCACGAGGGCGGCGTCGTGCACGCCTTCCACGTAGATCCGGCTCTCCCTGGCCACCCGCGCCCGCAGCCCCTCGACGGTGATCGAGCCCGAGGCGCTGCGCCTGGGGGCCGCCGGGGCGGCGGCGGGGCGTACCAGGGTCACGGGTTTGCCGTCGAGCAGGAACGCGGCGGGCGCGAGCGGGAACAGGCGCCGCCTGCCGAACCGGTCTTCGAGCGTGACGGCCTCCTTGTCACAGGCCACCACCGCGCCGCAGAAGCCGCTGTCGGCGTCCTCGACGACAAGGTCCGGTTCGGCGGGCACTTTGGGGATCTTGCCCTTGCCCGGCCGCCGCCAATTTCCCGCCAGCACATCGCCCTCGTACACACGGGGACCGTAGCAAATCACCCGCTGACCGCAAGGCGCTTGCGCGCGCCGCTGCGGCGTACCAGGACGACGATCGTGCCCGCGATCCCGATGAGAAGCCCGGCGCCGGAGATCAGGACCATCGGCACCAGGCCGCCGGCGATGCCGCCCAGGGAGGACAGCACGTCGCGGCCGACGCCGTAGCGCACGGTGGCCTGCTCCTGGTTGGCGCAGGTGAGCTGGTAGTCGCCCTTGGCCGGGGCGTTGATCACGAGGAACTGCTCCCAGACGGTCCCGCCCGCCGTGACCGTCTGGGTGCCCGCGGTCTTGGCGAGCCTGGCCTGGCCGGCGCCGCCCGTGATCGAGCACTGGTAGGTGACCAGGGTGTCACTGGCGATGAACACGGCGGCCTTGCTCGCCGGGTCGATCGGCACGGTGACGCTTTCGCCCGACGCGAACGTCCGGGTCGGCGCCGCGTCGGCCACACCGCCCACCACGCCCCCGGCGAACACGACGACCCCGGCCACCACGCACGCCACGGCCACGCCCCAGAAGACCACCAGCCACCAGAGACGAGGCTTGATGGCTTTCGAGTCGATTCGTACGGGAAACTGGGGCTGTTGGCCGTATTGTCCGTACTGAGGTAGCGGGCCGACCTGGGTGGGCTGCCCGTACGGCGGCGCTGGCTGCCCGTAGGGCGGCCCTGACGGCGGCCCGTACGGGGGTTGCCCGCCGTATCCGGGCTGGGATCCTGGTTGCGGACCGTATCCGGGCTGGGATCCTGGTTGCGGACCGTACTGAGGAGGTTGGGGCTGACCGTGGTAAGGACCCTGCCCGGGCGGCGGGCCGTACGACGGGCGCTGGGAATCGTCGGTCATGTGCGCAAGTGTGAGGCCTGTCGCTTCCAAGAAGCTAGAAGCAGGATGGGACGCGGTGTTATCGCACCTTGTGGGCGAGAGCCGTACACTTGGCACTCGGGAACACAGAGTGCTAGACAGCACGTTCCCGAGAGAGGCAGAGGCAGGAGGTGAGCACGTGCTCGACGATCGGAAGCTGGCGGTGCTCCGCGCCATTGTCGAAGACTACGTGTCCACCAACGAACCGGTGGGCTCAAAGGCGCTTGCCGAGCGCCACAACCTGAAGGTCTCGCCGGCGACGGTCAGGAACGACATGGCCGCGCTGGAGGAGGAGGGCTATATCACCCAGCCGCACACCAGCGCGGGCCGCGTGCCGACGGACAAGGGCTACCGCCTGTTCGTCGACCGGCTGTCACAGGTCAAGCCCCTGTCGGCGGCCGAGCGCAGGGCGATCGAGACGTTCCTCGTCGGCGCGGTCGACCTCGACGACGTCGTGACCCGCACGGTCCGGCTGCTCGCGCAGCTCACCCGGCAGGTGGCGGTGGTGCAATACCCGACGCTGACGCGTTCGACGGTCAGGCACGTCGAGCTGGTCCCGCTCAGCGATCGGCGGGTCATGCTCGTGCTCATCACCAACACCGGCCGCGTCGAGCAGCGCGTGATCGAGCTGCCCGAAGCGGTGGAGGACACCCGCATCGCCCACATGCGCGCCGTGCTCAACGCCTGCCTCGACGGCTGCGGCCTGAGCACCGTGCCCGAGCTGGTCGCCGACCTGCCCGAACGCCTGCCTCTCGAAGACCGGCCCGTGGTGGCGACCATCCTGTCGGTGCTGCTCGAGACGCTGGTCGAGCGGCACGACGAGAAGATCGTCTTCGCCGGGGCGGCCAACCTCGCCGGCGCCGACTTCTCCGTCGGCCTGCGCGACGTGCTCGAGGCCCTGGAGGAGCAGGTCGTGCTCATGCGGCTGCTCGGCGAGACTTCCACAGACACGCCGTCCGCGCTCACCGTGCGCATCGGTTCGGAAAACCCCTACCTGAGAGGCACATCCGTCGTCGCGACCGGATACGGTTCTGGCGACAACCAACTGGCCCGGCTCGGTGTGCTGGGGCCGACCAGGATGGACTATCCCGTGACGATGGGCGCCGTGCGCGCGGTGGCACGCTACGTCAGCCAGATCCTGGCTGCATCATAAGAGGTCGATAAGTGGCAAACAGCGACTACTACGCCACCCTCGGGGTGCGCCGTGACGCGAGTCAGGACGAGATAAAGAAGGCATACCGCCGTCTCGCCCGTGAGCTGCACCCCGACGTGAACCCCGATCCTGAGACGCAGGAGCGGTTCAAGGAGATCACGCAGGCTTACGAGGTGCTGTCCGACCCGAACAAGCGCCAGATGTACGACCTGGGTGGCGACCCCTTCGGCGGCGCGGGAGCGGCCGCGGGCGCCGGAGGCTTCGGCGCGGGCTTCCCGTTCAGCGACATCATGGACGCCTTCTTCGGCACGGCGGCGGGGGCCAGGGGCCCGCGCTCGCGCGCCCGCAGGGGCCGCAACGCCACCATCCGGGTGGAGCTCGACCTGCGCGAGACCGCGTTCGGCACCACCCGCGAGCTGGTCGTCGACACGGCCGTGCTCTGCGAGGTGTGCCATGGGGCGGGCTCCGCGCCGGGCACCCACCCCGACACCTGCGACATGTGCAACGGGCGCGGCGAGATCTCCCAGGTCACCCGCTCGTTCCTGGGCCAGGTCATGACCTCGCGACCGTGCCCGCAGTGCGGCGGCTTCGGCAGCATCATCCGCCACCCCTGCCAGGAGTGCTCCGGCGACGGCCGGGTGCGCACCCGGCGCACGATCAAGGTCCGCATCCCCGCGGGCGTCGAGGACGGCACCCACATCCAGCTCGCCGGCGAGGGCGAGGTGGGCCCCGGCGGTGGCGCTCCCGGAGACCTGTTCCTCGAGATCGTCGAGCGGCCACACGAGATCTTCGAACGGCGCGGCGACGACCTCCACTGCACCGTGCAGATCCCGATGACGGCCGCCGCGCTCGGCACCGTGCTGGCGGTGGAGACGCTTGACGGCTCCGAAGAGGTCGATGTCCGCCCCGGCACCCAGTCCGGCCAGGTCATCACCATGTACGGCCGCGGCGTGCAGCGGCTCAACGAGTCCGGCAGGGGCGACCTGCTGATCCACGTCAACGTCGAGACCCCGACCCGTCTCGACACGGCCCAGGAAGACCTGCTCCGCGAGCTGTCCAGGCAGCGGGGTGAGGAGCGCCCGCCTGGCAAGTTCGCGCCGGGTCAGCAGGGTTTTTTCTCCCGCCTGCGTGACGCCTTCAACGGCCGGTGACGTGACCGTACCGGTTTTCCTGGCTCACGAGCTCGATGGTCCCGAACTGACGCTCGGCGGCCCCGAGGGGCGGCACGCGGCCTCCGTGCGCCGCCTGCGGGCCGGCGAACGGGTCGACCTGACCGACGGCGCCGGCGCGGTGGCCGAATGCGTCGTGCGCGAGGCGCTGAAAGACGCGCTCAGGCTCGACGTGCTGCGCCGCTACGACGTCGAGGCGCCCAGACCGCGGCTGGTCGTCGTGCAGGGGCTGCCCAAGGGCGACAGGGGCGAGCTGGCGGTCGAGATGATGACCGAGGCCGGCGTCGACGTGATCGTGCCCTGGGCGGCCGCGCGCAGCATCACGCAGTGGAAGGGCGACAAGGTCGCCAAGGCGCTGGGCCGGTGGCGTGCCACGGCCCGCGAGGCGGGCAAGCAGGCCCGCCGGTTCCATCTGCCCGAGGTGGCGGATCTGGCCACGACCGCGCAGGTCGGGCGGCTGCTGTCCGACGCCGTGCTGGGGCTGGTGCTGCACGAGGAGGCGGCCGAGCCGTTGTCCGGGGTGGCACTGCCGGCGGGCGGCGACATCGTCGTGGTCGTGGGGCCCGAGGGCGGTGTGTCGGAGGAGGAACTGGCCGGGTTCAGGGCGGCCAAGGCCGTGCCCGTGCTGCTGGGGCCGACGGTCCTGCGCACGTCCACGGCGGGGGTCGCGGCAGCGGCCGTGCTGCTCAGCCGTACCGGGCGCTGGTAACGGCCCTCCAGGGCGTCGTCTAGCTCTCGTCCCCGGGCCGCCAACGGCCTTTCAGGGCGTCGTCTGGGATTCCATCAGCGGGCTGGCCAGGTCGGTGGTCGGGGCCTCCGTCACCTCGTCGGGCGGCGGGCACTCCTCGGGCGGGCACGGCGTGGGTTGTACCGCCGTCTCCTCCTCGGTGGGCGTCGGCGTGGACGATGCCGTCGGGCAGTTCGGCGGCGGCTCGGTCTGGTCGTCGAGTGCCGAGGGGCACGGGGTGGGGCTGGGGCTCGGGGACGGTGAGGGCCTGCTGGTCGACTCGGCCTTCTTCGTCGGCTTCGGCGACGGCCTGGGCGTGTCGGGGATGACGCCCACCTGGGGCTGTTCGGGCGGTCGCTGCGACTCCTCCGTGGGCGGCCGCTGGGAGCGGGTCGTGGAGGAGTTGGACGGGAACTCCGTGCGCTCGTCGTCCACGATCTGCACGGGCTGGTCTATGATCTTCGTGCGCAACTCGGGAACGGCCATCACGATCGTTCCCGCGACCAGGACGGCGCTGGCGACGGCCGCGCCCGCGCGCCACCAGAACAGGTTACGAACGCCGCGCCGGTCGATGCGCGCGCGGATGATCTCCAGCCCTTCCGGCGAGGGCACGACCGCGTCCGCCTCCGCGCGGAGCGCACGGCGCAGGAGGTCGCCGTACTCGTCGGGGGGCTGGGTCATGACATTTTCTCCAGGACCGATCGCAAGGCGGCCATGCCACGTGCGGTGTGGCTTTTGACCGCCCCCTTGCTGATGCCCATGGCGTGGGCGATCTCAGCTTCGGACAGATCACCGTAGTAGCGTAGAACCAGTGCCTCTCTCTGTCTGGTCGGCAGGGCACGTAACGCCTCGATGACGGCGGAGCGCTCTAGCTCGCCGATCGCGCCGTTCTCGGCGCTCGGGGCGTCGGGCAGGCCCTTGGGAGCATACTTCTCGACGACCGCGCGGTGACGCAGCACGGACCGGGACCGGTTGACGACGGATTGACGCAGGTAGGCGAGTGCTTTGTCGGGATCGCGCAGTCTGCGCCAGGCGCCATGGATGGCGACGAACGCGTCCTGCACGACCTCTTCGGCCGTTGCGATGTCACGCACCAGCAACACCGCGAGACGCACCAATGACCGAAAGTGCGCACTATAGAGCGCGGTCACGGCCATGTCGGCATCCCACCCGACCGGCACCGCCCCCATCGACCTGTCGGCCAGGAGGGTTTCGGTGGTCACATCAGTGGGACGCGCGGCCTTCCCAGAGGGTTTACGCTCTTCCGGTTCTTGAGGTTTCCCCGGTTCCTTAGAGTGCATTACCCAGTCGTGTCCTCGCGGGTGGCGCTCGCCCGACCCTGAATCGTCTCTTTTTTTGCTGAAGTGTCGCACACACACCCTAACCGGGTGGATCTTCCTGCGCACGACACAGGTGATTACCGATTCGCAACGGACTTGCTAACAGCACCCTCTCGGTAAGGTGACCGGGTGAGCGATTGCCTCTTCTGCAAAATCGTCGCCGGGCAGGTTCCCGCCGAGATCGTTTATGAGTCCGGCAGAGCGCTGGCGTTCCGCGACATCAACCCGCAGGCCCCCACGCACGTGCTGGTCATTCCCAAGGAGCACCACGCCGACGCCAACGCGCTCGCCCAGGCCGACGACGGGCTGGCCGACGAGGTCCTCAAGGCCGCGCACGCCGTGGCCGTGCAGGAGCAGGTGGCCGAAGGCGGCTATCGCGTCGTCTTCAACACCGGCGCTGGCGCCGGCCAGACCGTCTTCCACGTGCACGCCCACGTGCTCGGGGGACGCGATCTGACGTGGCCGCCCGGATAGCCGTGCCCGCGCGGTGATGCGCCGGTGGCCGGACGCCGTGATATTGGCGCGAGCAATCGGCCTGCTCCCGGATACGATGGGCACAGAAGAACACCGAAAGAGACCGGGAGGCATCAGGCCACTGGCCTGCCCATGTCCGAACTACACGAATCCCGACGCACAGCACCTCCCTCGCGCACTCAAGCGAAGGTGCTGATACCGGACGAATATCCGATGGTCAGCCTCCTGGGCTCCCGCGACGAGCTGCTGCGCGTCATCGAGGGCGCGTTCCGGGCGGACATCCACGTTCGAGGCAACGAGATCACCGTCACCGGCAGCCCTGACGAGAGCGGCACTGTGGTGCGGCTCTTCGAGGAGCTGGTCGAGGTGCTGCGCAGCGGCGGCGAGCTCACCCCCGACGCGGTCGAGCGGAGCATCGCGATGCTCCGCATGACCTCCGACCGCCCCGCGGAAGTGCTGTCCCTCGACATCCTCTCCTCCCGTGGCCGGACCATCCGGCCGAAGACGGTCAACCAGAAGCGCTACGTCGACGCGATCGACCAGCACACGGTCGTGTTCGGCATCGGTCCGGCCGGCACCGGCAAGACCTACCTCGCGATGGCCAAGGCCGTGCGGGCGTTGCAGGAGAAGCGGGTCAACCGGATCATCCTGACCCGCCCGGCCGTCGAGGCCGGAGAGCGGCTGGGCTTCCTGCCCGGCACGCTCTACGAGAAGATCGACCCCTACCTGCGGCCCCTCTACGACGCGCTGCACGACATGGTCGACCCCGACTCGATCCCCAAGCTGATGGCCGCGGGCACGATCGAGGTCGCGCCGCTGGCCTACATGCGAGGCCGGACCCTCAACGACGCGTTCATCATCCTCGACGAGGCGCAAAACTCCTCGGCCGAGCAGATGAAGATGTTCCTCACCCGGCTCGGCTTCAACTCCAAGATCGTGGTGACGGGCGACGTGACGCAGGTCGACCTGCCCTCGGGCACGGTCAGCGGCCTGCGGGTCGTGCAGGAGATCCTCGACGGCATCCCCGACATCCACTTCGCGCGCCTGTCCAGCGCCGACGTGGTGCGCCACAAACTGGTCAGCGACATCGTCGACGCCTACGGGCGCTACGACGCGCTGCAGGAGCCCAAGCGCATCCAGCAGCAACGGGGAAAGCGACGGGTGAGCGACCGTGAGCATTGAGATCAACAACGAGTCCGGCGTAGGGGTGGACGAGGAGAGTCTGTCCGCCCTGGCCGCCCACGTGCTCGCCGAGATGGGCATCAACCCGCTCGCCGAGCTGTCCATCGTGGTGGTCGATGAGGACGCCATGGCCGAGCTGCACGAGAAGTGGATGGGCGAGCCGGGCCCGACCGACGTGCTGGCGTTCCCGATGGACGAGCTGCGTCCCGGGGGCGGCGCCCGCGGCGAGTCCGAGGGGCCCGCCGACCCGGCGCTCCTCGGCGACGTCGTGCTCTGTCCCCACGTCGCCGCCAGGCAGGCGGAGGAGGCGGGCCACAGCACGGCCGACGAGCTGGAGCTGCTGTGCACGCACGGCATCCTCCACCTGCTCGGCTACGACCACGCCGAGCCGGAGGAGCACAAGGAGATGTTCGGACTGCAGTCCCGGCTCCTCGAGTCGTGGCAGGAGGTGCGCAACCCGCGGTGAACGCCTGGTTGCTGTCAGCCATCGCCCTCGTCATCATCGGTGGCCTGATCGCCAGTGCGGAGACGGCGCTGACGCGCATCTCCAGGGTGCGCGCCGACGAGTATCTGCGTGAGGGAAGGCGGGGCGCCGGTCGGCTGCAGGCCATCGTGACCGACCCGCCGCGCTACCTCAACCTGCTCCTGCTGCTTCGGCTGAGCTGCGAGCTGGTGGCGACGGTCATCGCGACGCTGCTGTTCATCGACCTCATGCACGACCAGGGGTGGGCCTATTTCTGGGCCGCGGTCGTCATGATCGTGATCAGCTATGTGGTGGTCGGGGTCATGCCACGCACGCTGGGCCGCCAGCACGCCGAGCCGATCGCGCTGGCCAGCGCCCCGATCGTCTACGGCCTGACCCGCATCTTCGGCCCGCTGCCCAAGCTGCTCATCCTGCTCGGCAACGCGCTCACCCCCGGCAAGGGCTTCCGCGACGGCCCGTTCACCTCCGAGGCCGAGTTGCGCGACCTGGTCGACCTGGCCGAGGAGCGACGCGTGATCGAGCCCGACGAGCGCGAGATGATCCACTCGGTCTTCGAGCTGGGCGACACGCTGGTGCGCGAGGTCATGGTGCCCCGCACCGACATGGTCTACATCGAGCGCGGCAAGACCATCAGCCAGGCCCTGTCGCTCGCGCTGCGCAGCGGCTTCTCCCGCATCCCGGTCGTGGGCGAGAACGAGGACGACGTCGTCGGCATCGCCTACCTCAAGGACATCGCCCGTAAGATCCACGAGTCCGGCGAGGGCGGGGGCAAGGAGCCGGTCGAGTCGATCATGCGCTCGGCCGCCTACGTGCCCGAGAGCAAGCCCATCGACCAGCTCATGCGTGAGATGCAGGCCAGGCAGATCCACATCGCCATCGTCATCGACGAATACGGCGGCACGGCCGGCCTGGTCACGATCGAGGACGTCCTGGAAGAGATCGTCGGCGAGATCACCGACGAATACGACCAGGAGGCGCCCCGCGTGGAGCCCATGCCCGACGGCGGCATCCGCGTGACGGCCCGGATGCCGGTCGACGAGCTGGCCGAGCTGTTCGACACGGAGATCGAGGTGGACGACGTCGAGACCGTGGGCGGCCTGCTGGCCCACGCGCTCGGCCGGGTCCCGATCGCCGGGTCGCACGCGGAGGTGGCCGGGCTCAGCCTCACGGCGGAGAGTCTGGCGGGCCGCCGCAACCGGATCAGCACGGTGGTGGTCAGGCGGGTCACGCCGCCGGAGGACGAGGTCGTACCGGCCGCCGCCGAACGCGATTGATGCCCGGGGACAAATGCGGATGGATGCCGCAAGCGTTCTACAAGTCTTCTGCAAGCCGGCTCCGGCACTCTCTAATCACGACATCCAGTGCGGTGGGTGTCACACAAGGGGAGGCATCCGAACGCCGGGTGGGGTTCGCGGCGGGAGGATGTTCCTGGGGGGACGACGGCGTCCCGGTCTGCTGAGGCGGCCGTGACGTTGGTCGGCGTAAAGGGTGTTCTCGTCCGGAAAACCGGGTGGGGGCACCCTTTTTGCGTATTGGTGGAAACTCCGGTGGATTGCCGCATTCGTCGGTGGGGGAAGCCTCCCAGCAGGGGGGATCATGAAGCGAAAACCTGGGATCATCGCGTGTGCCCTGCTGGCCGGCGTACTGGCGGGATGCGGCGGTGAGGGGGCCGAGAGTTTCCTCGACGCGAACGCCATGGCGCAACTGCACGAGGCGCTCAACAAGGAGCCGCGGCTGCCCGACGGCTTCACGGCCAGGCCGGATCAGGCGTGGCGGATGCCGTTCGGGCAGGCGGACCGGAGCTGCCGGGCCCTGCTGGAGCCCGCGGGCGGACGGGCGCCCGGCCAGGCGCTGACCGCGCAGGCGGCCGTGAGCTACCACGGCGACGGGCTGGGGGAGCAGGCCGGGGTGGGGCTGGCCAAATACGCGAACGAGGAGGCCCGGGGGCACCTCGACGACCTGGCCAAGGCGCTGGGCTCCTGCCACTCGGTACGCACCTCCAGCGGCACCGACCTGCGGCTGCAGCGGCTGCGGGTCAACAACGCGGGGGACGAGGCCGTGGGCGCGCGACTGCGCGGGCGGCTGAACGGTTACCCGTACGCGATGGACGTCGTCCTGTCACGGGTGGGCGACACGCTGGTGTCGGTGGTGCACACCGGCATGAACGACGTGGACGAGGCCCGCACCCGCAAGGTGGTCGACGCGGCGATTTCCATGGCCAGCGCCTAATCTGGTCCCGTGACTCTCGATCCTGAAGACAGCAAGATCATCACGCTGGCCCGGGCGGCCAGGGCGCGCAACGGCTCCGCCGAAGGGGCCGCCGTGCGCGACGAGACCGGCCGCACCTACTCGGCGACCGACGTGGCGCTGTCCGCGCTGGCGCTGTCGGCGGTGCAGGCGGCGGTGGCGATGGCGGTCTCCGGCGGCGCCCGGTCGCTGGAGGCGGTCGCGCTGGTGACCGAGGGCGAGCCGAGCGCCGCCGACGAGGCCGTGGCGGCCGAGCTGGGCGTCAAGGCGCTGCTCGTCGCCGGTCCCGACGGCACCCTGCGAGCCTGACATGCCGATGCCGCCGTTCCTGGCGAGGCTGCGGGAGAAGATCGGCTCCGATCTGATCATGCTGCCGTCGGTGACCGGGTTCGTGTTCGACGACGCCGGCCGGCTGCTGCTGGCCCGGCACGACGACGTGAAGCTCTGGGCGGCGCCCGGCGGCGGCGTCGACCCGGGCGAGCGGCCCGAGGAGTGCGTGGTCAGGGAGCTGCGCGAGGAGATCGGCGTCGACATCGACGTACGCGGCCTGATCGGCGTCTTCGGCGGCCCCGAGTTCCACACCGTCTATCCGAACGGCCACGAGGTCGCCTACGTCATCGCGGCCTACGGGTGCGTGCTCGCCCCGGGCTCGGGCGAGCCGGAGCCCGACGGGGTGGAGATCAACGAGGTCCACTGGGTGTCGGAGGAGCAACTGCCCTCCTACGCCACCACCCCCTGGACCCCTGTCGTGGCGCCGAAGGCGTTCGCGTGGTGGCGTGAACACGCTCGATGATGGGACAGAATGCACTAGTGACTTCGCCAGACAGCCATCGCGCCGGATTCGCCTGCTTCGTGGGGAGGCCGAACGTCGGCAAGTCCACGCTGATGAACGCCCTGGTCGGCGCCAAAGTGGCGATCACGTCGTCCAAGCCGCAGACCACCAGGCGCGTCATCAGGGGCATCGTGCACCGGCCCGACGCCCAGCTCATCATCGTCGACACCCCCGGCCTGCACCGCCCGCGCACCCTGCTCGGTGAGCGCCTCGACAGCCTGGTGCTGTCCACGCTCACCGAGGTCGACGTGATCGGCTTCTGCGTGCCGGCCAACGAGCCGATCGGCAAGGGCGACCGGTTCATCGCCGACAAGCTCGCGGCCGTCAAGAAGACGCCGGTGATCGCGGTGGTCACCAAGTGCGACCTGGCGAGCAAGGAGCAGATCGCCGAGCAGTTGCTGGCGGTGTCGCAGATGGCGGAGTTCGCCGCGATCGTGCCCGTGTCGGCCCAGGGGGACGAGCAGCTCGACGTGCTGGCCGACGTGCTGATCGAGCACCTGCCGGAGTCGCCGCCGCTCTACGAGGACGGGCGGCTCACCGACGAGCCCGAGCAGGTGCTGGTCGGAGAGCTGATCAGGGAGGCGGCGCTGGAGGGCGTACGCGATGAGCTGCCCCACTCCATCCACGTGGTCGTCGACGAGATGCTGCCCCGCGAGGGGCGCGACGATCTGCTGGACATCTACGCGCACATGTTCGTGGAGCGGCCCTCGCAGAAGGCCATCGTCATCGGGCACAAGGGAGAGCGGCTGCGCGACGTGGGCACCAAGGCCCGCAAGCAGATCGAGGCGCTGCTGGGCACGCGGGTCTATCTCGACCTGCGCATCAGCGTCGCCAAGGACTGGCAGCGCGACCCCAAGCAACTGCGCCGCCTGGGCTTCTACGACTGATCCGGCCGCCGTCGCGGGGCCGCGCGTCAGTGGCGGCCGACGAGTGCCAGGATCGAGAGCACGACGATCGCCAGGGCGCTGGCCAGTGCGCCGAACCAGCCGAACCTGAGCACCGGCTCGATCGACAGCAGCGCGCCGAGGTCGATGGAGAGCCGGTCCTGCAGCCCGCTCCCCTCGGTCAGGAACAGCACCAGCACCAGCACGGCCACCCCGCCGGGGACGACGGCCAGCGCCGCGACCCTCGGCCGGGACAACGCGCCCGCCAGGCCGCACCCGAGCGTCACCAGCCCGGCCAGCAGCGTGTAGACGCCGAACGTGTCGTCGATGCCGCGCACGTCGCTGGCCACGCCGCCACCGATGAGGCTGCTCGTCGCCTGCAGACCGGCCCAGGGCAGGACCGCGCAGAACACCAGGAGAATGCCGGCGACGGCCACGGCCAGCGCGTAGCCACGGCGGACGGTCGGCGGGGCGGGCGTGGGCATGAGGTCGTCGGCCACACGATCACTGTAAGCCGGGCGCGCCTCAGCCACCACCGTATGCGACGGCGCCGTCACCAAGGTGTGGCGGAGCCGCCGTGCGCTCGCCCCACTCCAGACGCGTACGCAACTCCACCGCGTCGGAGGCCAGGGCGGACACCAGCGTGCCCGAGCCCGCCAGCGGCAGCACGGCGACGCCGTCGCCCAGGGCGGGCTCCTTGGCGGAGGCGGTCATGAACGTGGTGCCGACGCAGCGTGCCGTGCCGTAGACGGCCGGGGAGGCGTCGAGGCCGGGGTCGCCGACCGTGAACTCCTGCCGGAGCAGCGGCAGGCCGTCGAGGGTGGCGTCGAAGCGCGCGTGGCAGCGGCCGGGCGCCTCGCCGTGGCGGCCGAAGACGATCTCCTCCCGCCAGCGCACGTCGGCGTCCGGCTCCAGGTCGAGGCGTACCAGGAGGCGGTGCGCGCAGCCGGCGGCGAGCACCGTCGGCTCCGGCGCGAAGCGCAGTGTGGCGCCCGCGCCCACGCGGGCGGTGACCAGCAGCTCGGACTCCCCGTCGCCGGGCAGGACCAGCGTGGCGGCGACCGAGCCCAGCTCCAGGGTGGTGCGCGGGGCTACGTACAGGTCGAGGGCCAGCCGGTCGCCGCCGAGCGGGCCCGCCGCGGTGGAGACCAGGTGCACGGTGCACGGGCCCGTCTGGCGCAGCGTCAGCGGGGGTGCCGAGGCCAGCCGGCGTACGACGGTGCGGCCGTCCTCCGCCAGGGCGGTCGACACGGCGGCGCTCGCCCGCATGGCGCGGCGGGGCATCAGGAGACGGGAGCCGCGTGGGAGTGGGCCCAGGCCCGCACCTGTTCGGAGACCCACCCGGCGACGGTGGTCACGGCCGGCTCCTGCCTGATCGAGGTGAACAGCACCGGCCGCGCACCGCGTACGGCCGCCGCGTCGCGTGCCATCACGCCCAGGTCGGCCCCCACCATCGGGGCCAGGTCGGTTTTGTTGATCACGAGCAGGTCCGCCGTGGTGACGCCCGGGCCGCCCTTACGCGGCACCTTGTCGCCACCCGACACGTCCAGCACGAAGATCTGCCGGTCCGCCAGCCCCCGGCTGAAGGTGGCGGTCAGGTTGTCGCCGCCGCTCTCCACGATGACCAGATCGAGCGGTCCGAACCGGTGCTCCAGGGTCTCCACGGCGTCGAGGTTGGCGGCGATGTCGTCGCGGATGGCGGTGTGGGGGCAGCAGCCGGTCTCGACGGCCAGGATGCGCTCCTCGTCGAGCACGCCCGCGCGGCGCAGGAAGTCGGCGTCCTCGGTGGTGTAGATGTCGTTCGTCACCACGCCAAGGGACAGGGCCGGACCCAGACTGCGGCACAGGGCGGCCACCAGGGCCGTCTTGCCGCTGCCCACGGGGCCGCCCACGCCGAGGCGCAGCGCCCGGCCGTGGCCGTCGGGAGCGTGGTGGTGGTCGTCGTGAACGGCGCCCATGTCTGGTCCTTTCCTAGGAGACGAACAGCCTGACCCCGGCCCGCGCGTGCTGCTCGGCCAGGAGGTCCAGGGCTGGAGCGGAGTGGGCGGGCAGCGCCTCCCAGCGGGGGGCGAGGTCCGGCCAGGGGTGCGCGCCGGCGGCGGCCAGGCACGCCTGGGCGGCGACGGCGGTGATGGCGGGGGCGAGGTCGGCGAGCAGGGCGTGCACGGCGACCGGATCGAGGCCGAGCAGGCGTACGGCCGCGGTCGCCGGGCCGCTGACCGCGTGGTAGGCCGCCGCCACCGCGGCCTCCTCGGGCGTGGCCCCGGCCACGTGCGCCGCCGCGCCGAGCACGATCGGGTGGTGAGGGTTCGGTACGGCCCGCGCCAGGTCGTCGAGGACGGGCGACGGCCACACCCGGCGGGCCACCCGGAGGAGCAACCGGCCCTGCGTCCTGGAGGCGTCGCGCTGGGCGGGCGACGCGGTCCGGGCATCCACCTCGGCTTCAAGCACCACCCAGGGCCGCCCGCCACCGGCGGTCGGCACGCGGTCGGCGGTCGGCAAGCAGGCGGAGGCCGACTCGCCACCGGCGGCGGACCCGCAGGCGGCGGCCGTCATGCAGGCGGCCGCCGTCAGGGCGGCGGTGACCGTGCCCGTGGTGTGGAGGCGGCCGTCCAGGAAGGCCGCCAGGGACGGCACGTCGTGGACCGCCCCCGACGCGACGGCGCGTTCGGTGCCGCCCGAGTGGGCGTGGCCGCCGGCCGGGAGGCGGGAGTCGGTGAGGAGGAGCAGGGACGGGTTCATCAGAACAGGAAGTAGCGCTGCGCCATGGGCAGGCTGGTGGCGGGGGCGGGTTCGATGAGGTCGCCGTTGACGCGGACCTCGAAGGTGTCGGGGGAGATCTCGATCTCGGGCAGGGCGTCGTTGAGGGGCATCGAGGACTTGCCGCGCCGGCGGACGTCCGCCACCGGGGCCAGGCGGCGGCGTACGGCCAGGCGGTCGGCGAGGCCCGACTCCAGGGCGAGGGGCGAGACGAAGTGGAGCGAGGTGGCGGCCGCCGTGACCGGGGAGGCGCCGAACATGGGACGGGGCAGCACCGGCTGAGGCGTCGGGATGGAGGCGTTGGCGTCGCCCATCTGGGCCCAGGCCACCACGCCGCCCTTGAGCACCAGGTCGGGCTTGACCCCGAAGAAGGCCGGGTCCCACAGGACGAGGTCGGCGAGCTTGCCGGTCTCGACGGAGCCGAGTTCGGCGTCCAGGCCGTGGGCGATGGCGGGGCAGATCGTGTATTTGGCGATGTAGCGGCGGGCGCGGAGGTTGTCCGCCGGGCCGTCGCCCAGTTGGCCGCGGCGGCCCTTCATGACGTGCGCCGTCTGCCACGTACGGATGATCGTCTCGCCGATCCGCCCCATGGCCTGCGAGTCGGAGCCGATCATCGAGATCGCCCCCAGGTCGTGCAGCACGTCCTCGGCGGCCATCGTCGTCGGCCTGATGCGCGACTCGGCGAAGGCGAGGTCCTCGGGGATCGACGGGTTCAGGTGGTGGCAGACCATCAGCATGTCGAGGTGCTCGTCGAGCGTGTTGACGGTGTGCGGCCTGGTCGGGTTGGTGGAGGACGGCAGCACGTTGGGGTAGGCGGCCACCCGGATGATGTCGGGCGCGTGCCCGCCCCCGGCCCCCTCGGTGTGGTAGGCGTGGATCATCCGGTCGCCGATCGCCTTGAGCGTCGACTCGACGAAACCGGCCTCGTTCAGCGTGTCGGTGTGGATGGTGACCTGCACCCCGGAGGCGTCGGCCACGGTCAGGCAGGCGTCGATGGCGGCCGGCGTCGTGCCCCAGTCTTCGTGCAGCTTGAAGCCGGAGGCCCCGGCCCTGAGCTGCTCGACCAGGGCCTCGCCGCTGACCGTGTTGCCCTTGCCGAGCAGCGCGAAGTTCAGGGGGTAGGAGTCGAGCGACTCCAGCATCCGGGCGAGGTACCAGGTGCCGGTGACGGTGGTGGCCTTGGTGCCCTCGACGGGCCCGGTGCCGCCGCCGACGATCGTGGTGACGCCCGACCCGATGGCCTCGTCGAGCAGTTGCGGGCAGATCAGGTGGACGTGCGAGTCGACGGCCCCGGCGGTGAGGATCTTGCCGTTGCCGGCGAGCACCTCGGTGGAGGGCCCGATGACGAGGTCGACGCCGTCCATCGTGTCGGGGTTGCCGGCCTTGCCGATGGTGTGGATGCGGCCGTCGCGGATGCCGACGTCGGCCTTCACCACGCCCCAGTGGTCGAGGATCACCACGCCGGTGATGACCAGGTCGGCCGCGCCCTCGGCCCGGGTGGTGCGCGCCTGGCCCATGGACTCGCGGATGACCTTGCCGCCGCCGAAGACGGCCTCGTCGCCGGGGCCGGACGGCCCGATGGACAGGTCTTCGGTGACCTCGATGAACAGGTCGGTGTCGGCCAGGCGGATCCGGTCGCCGGTCGTGGGCCCGTAGAGCGCCGCGTAGCGGGCGCGGGAGATCCGGGCTGCGTCAGCCATCGAGCGGCCCCGCCCACTCCGGGCGCAGCCCCGGCACCACCCGGTGCCCGGCCAGCGGCACCAGCGTCACGTCGCGCTCGACGCCGGGCTCGAACCTGACGGCCGTCCCGGCGGGCACGTCGAGGCGTCTGCCCCAGGCGGCCTCGCGATCGAACTCCAGCCCGGGGTTGGCGGCGGCGAAGTGGTAGTGCGAGCCCACCTGCACCGGCCGGTCGGCCGTGTTGACCACGCGCACCGTCACCCGCTCGCGCCCCGGGTTGAGCGCGATCGAGCCGTCGGGGTGCGCGTATTCGCCGGGGATCACGGGATCGGCCTGTGGACGGTGACCAGTTTCGTGCCGTCGGGGAACGTCGCCTCGATCTGCACGCTCTCCAGCATCTCCGGCACGCCTTCCATGACGTCGGCGCGGGCGAGCACCGACCGCCCCGCCTCCATCAGGTCGGCCACGCTGCGCCCGTCCCTGGCACCCTCCATGAGGAAGGACGCGATGATGGCGGTAGCCTCGGGGTGGTTGAGCCGCAGGCCACGGGCCTGCCGCTCGCGCGCCACTCCGGCGGCGACGTGGATGAGCAGCCGCTCCTGCTCGTGTGAGGTAAGCCGCATGGCCGGACCTTAGGAACCGGTCGTTTCCACGCTGTTGCCGGGGCATGTCGTGTTGGTTTCGCGGTGCGGTGAAGCACCACATGACGGGTTTTGTGCATTTGTGAACGTTTGGCAATCGCCAATTAACGTTCGGGATCTTACGGCGAAATGTCGCGGGGTCACCTTTCTCGCAGAACCGGACGGCAGGAAGGAACTCCTGTGCGCATTTCCCGCCCGATCGTCTCCGCGCTCCTCCTCTTGGCCCTCGCGGCCTGCGGATCCGACGCCGACCCCGCCGCCTCGTCGAACGAGATCAAGGTCGGCCTGCTCCATTCTCTCAGCGGCACGATGGCGATCAGCGAGGTCACCGTGCGCGACGCCGAGTTGCTCGCGATCGAAGAGATCAACAAGGCCGGCGGCGTGCTCGGCAAGACGCTGGTGCCCGTCGTGGAGGACGGCGCCTCCGACTGGCCCACGTTCGCGGAGAAGGCCACGAAGCTCATCAGGCAGGACAAGGTCGCCACCGTCTTCGGCGGCTGGACCTCGGCCAGCAGGAAGGCGATGCTGCCGGTCTTCGAACGGTACAAGGCGCTGCTGTGGTATCCGGTGCAGTACGAAGGGCTGGAGAGCTCGCCGTACATCTTCTACACCGGCGCGACCACCAACCAGCAGATCATTCCCGGCCTGGACTACCTGAAGGAGCAGGGCAAGAAGAAGCTGTTCCTGGTGGGCAGCGACTACGTCTTCCCGCGCACCGCGAACAAGATCATCAAGGCGTACGCGGCCGCGAACGGGATGGAGATCCTCGGCGAGGAGTACACCCCGCTGGGCCACACCGAGTACTCCACGCTGGTCAACAAGGTCATGGGCGCCAAGCCGGACGCGGTCTTCAACACGCTCAACGGCGATTCGAACGTCGCGTTCTTCAAGCAGCTCAAGAGCGCCGGAGCCACGGCGGAGAGCATGCCCGTGCTGTCGGTGAGCATCGCCGAGGAGGAGGTCACCGGCATCGGCGTGGACAACATCGTGGGCCAGCCCGTCGCCTGGAACTACTACCAGACCACGGAGACCCCGGCCAACGAGGCGTTCGTCAAGGCGTACAAGGCCAAGTACGGGCAGAACAAGGTCACCAGCGACCCCATGGAGGCCGGCTACAACGCCGTCTACCTGTGGGCCGAGGCCGCCAAGAAGGCGGGCACGACCGAGGTCGAGGCGGTCAGGAAGGCCGCGCCGGGCATCGCGCTCGAGCGCCCCGAGGGGCTGGTCACCATCGACGGCGAGAACCAGCACATGTACAAGACCGCCCGCATCGGCATCATCCAGCCCGACGGGCTCATCAAGCAGGTCTGGGACTCGGGCAAGCCGATCAAGCCGGACCCGTACCTCAAGGGCTATCCCTGGGCCGGCGCCCTGGCGGCGGGGCAGTGATGTCGGCCTTCGTCAACCAGCTTCCCATCGGGCTGTCGATCGGGGCGGTGCTGCTGCTGATCGCGCTCGGGCTGACGTTCACGTTCGGCCAGATGGGCGTGATCAACATGGCGCACGGCGAGTTCATCATGGCCGGGGCCTACACCGCGTTCCTGCTGCAGGACCTGGTGCTGGCGCTGCCGGTGGCGTTCCTGGTCGCCGGGGTGATGGGGCTGATCCTGGAGCGGACGGCCATCCGGCACTTCTACGGCAGGCCGCTGGACACGCTGCTGCTCACCTGGGGCGTGAGCCTGGTGCTGCAGCAGCTCGCCCGCGACCTGTTCGGCGCGCCCAACGTCCAGGTGCCGGCGCCCTCGTGGCTGGCGGGCGGGGCCGGCATCCTGCCCTACAACCGGCTGTTCATCATGGGGCTGGCGATCGCGGGCGTGGTGGCGGTGTGGGCGTACCTGACCCGTACCGGGCTGGGGCGCAGGACGCAGGCCGTGGTGCAGAACCGGCAGCTCGCCGCGACCAGCGGCATCGACACCGGCCGGGTGGACATGCTGACGTTCTTCATCGGGTCCGGGCTGGCCGGCGTGGCGGGGGTGGCGCTGACGCTCATCGGGCCCGTCGGGCCGGCGCTCGGGACGTACTACATCGTGGACGCTTTCCTCGTCGTCGTGGCCGGCGGGCTCGGGCAACTGCGCGGCGCGGTGCTCGCGGCGATCGGGCTCGGGCTGCTGAACTCCTACGCCGAGTTCTGGTCGGACGCCTCGCTCGCCAAGGTGATCGTCTTCGCGGTCATCATCGCGTTCCTGCAGATACGTCCCCAGGGGATGTTCGTGCTCAGGTCGAGGGTGCTCACATGATCAAGCGACATCTGCCCTTCGCGGCCGTGGCCGTGGTGGCGCTGGTGGCCGCACCGCTGCTGCTGGAGCCGTTCCGGCTGGGGCTGCTGGCCAAATACCTCTGCTACGCGATCGTCGCGCTCGGGATCGGGCTGGCCTGGGGGAAGGGCGGCATGCTCACGCTCGGCCAGGGCGTGTTCTTCGGGCTCGGCGGCTACTCGATGGCCATGTACCTCAAGCTCACCGAGGCGGGCGGCGGCGGGCTGCCCGACTTCATGGTGTGGAGCGGGGTGGAGCGGCTGCCCGCGCTGTGGACGCCGTTCGCCAACCCGGTCTTCGCCCTCGGCATGGCGGTGCTCGGGCCGGTGCTGCTCGCGCTGCTCCTCGGCACGCTGGTGTTCCGGCAACGGGTACGGGGCGCGTACTTCGCGATCCTCACCCAGGCGCTGGCCGCCGCCATGGTCATCCTGCTGGTCGGCCAGCAGGGGCTGACCGGCGGCACCAACGGCATGACGAACTTCTTCGAGCTGTTCGGTCAGGACCTCGCCGACGACTCCACGCAGCGGGGACTGTACCTCGTCGTGGCGTCCGTGCTGGGCCTGCTGTACCTGGCCACCCGGCAGCTCGTGAACAGCCGCTACGGCCGCCTGCTCGTCGCCGTACGCGACGGCGAGGACCGGGTGCGCTTCCTCGGCTACGACCCGGCTCTGGTCAAGACCGTCACGTTCGCCGCCTCGGCGGGCATGGCCGGGCTGGCGGGAGCCCTGTTCGTGCCGGTCGTCGGCATCATCTCGCCCGCGCTGCTCGGCGTCGTGCCCTCCCTCGAACTGGTCGTCGCCGTGGCCGTGGGCGGCCGGCACGCGCTGGCCGGGGCCGTGCTGGGCGCGGTCGTCATGGGCTACGCCAAGACCGCGTTCAGCGAGCAGTTCGCCGACGGCTGGCTCTACCTGCAGGGCGCGCTGTTCATCCTGGTCATGACGCTGGCGCCCAAGGGGATCGCCGGCATCGCGCACGGCATGGTGGGGAGGCTCCGACGTGCTCGAACTACGTGACGTCCAGGTGGTGTTCGACGGGTTCCGCGCGCTCGACGGCGTGGACCTGACCGTGCCCGAAGGCGAGCTGCGCTTCCTCATCGGGCCCAACGGCGCCGGCAAGACCACGCTCATCGACGTGATCACCGGGCTGACCCGGCCGGCGGCCGGAACCGTGCGGTTCGGCGGCAACGACCTGGTCGGCAGGAAGGAGCACCAGATCGTCCGCATGGGCGTCGGGCGTACGTTCCAGACGTCGGTCGTGTTCGAGGAGCTCACCGTGATCGAGAACCTCGACCTGGCCGCCAGCTTCCGCATGCCGCTGTGGTCGCTGGCCCGGCGGCGCAGGGGCGTCTCGGAGGCCGTCGAGGAGGCCCTGGCCAGGACCGGGCTGGAAGAGCTCGCCGAACGTTCAGCGGGCGTTCTCTCGCACGGCCAGCGCCAGTGGCTCGAGATCGGGATGCTGCTGGCGCAGCGGCCCCGGCTGCTGCTCCTGGACGAGCCGGTGGCGGGCATGTCCAGCGACGAACGCGAGCGGACCGGCGAACTGCTCACGCAGATCGCCGACGACCACACGGTGATCGTGGTGGAGCACGACATGGAGTTCCTGCGGCGGCACGCCTCGAAGGTCAGCGTGCTGCACGAGGGCAAGGTGCTCGTGGAGGGGTCGGTGGACCAGGTCAGCGCCGACCCGCGGGTGCAGGAGGTCTATCTGGGGAGGAGGGCCAGCGATGCTGTCGGTAACCGGCCTTGAGTCGGGGTACGGGAGGGCCCGCGTCCTGTTCGGGGTCTCGCTGGAGGTCGAGCCCGGCCGGCTCGTGTGCGTCATGGGCCGCAACGGAGTCGGCAAGACGACCCTGCTCAACACCATCATGGGGGTGCTGCCCGCGACGGCCGGCACGGTGACGTTCGACGGCCGCGACATCACCCGTCTCAAGCCCCACGAGCGCGTACGCCTCGGCCTGGGCTACGTCCCCCAGGGCCACCAGTGCTTCCCCCAGCTCTCCGTCCTGGGCAACCTGCTCGTCACCGTGGAGGCCGCCAAGCAGCCCAGGGAGGCCATCGACGAGGCCCTGGAGATCTTCCCCGCGCTCAAGTCCCTGCTCAAGCGCAGCGCCGGGCACCTGTCGGGCGGCCAGCAGCAGCAGCTCGCCATGGCCCGCGCCCTGGTGACCAGGCCCAGGATGCTCATCCTCGACGAGCCGACCGAGGGCATCCAGCCGTCGATCATCCTGGAGATCGAGGCGGCCATCGAGCGGCTGCACGCCTCGGGGCTGGCCGTGCTGCTCGTGGAGCAGTATCTGGACATCGCGCTGCGGCTGGCCGACACGTTCGTCATCCTCGACGGCGGACACGTCGTACGGACGGGGGAGGCCGAAGAGCTGCACCGCGAGGACGTACGCCGCCTGCTGGCCGTCTGAACCGCGGTCAGATCCCGGCCAGCAGGGCGCGCACGTTGGCGGCGCCCTGGCGGTCGCCCGTCCGGTCGAAGACCTCCAGCGCCGTCTCGGCCAGCTCGCGGGCACGCCCGGCCGCGCCCTCCGCCCGGTTCACCCGGGCCAGGGCCAGCAGCGCGTGGGCGTCGAGCAGGCGGTCGCCGAGGCGTACGGCGATGCCCCTGGCCTGCTCGGCGGCGGCCCGGGCGGCCGGCTTGGCGGCCTGGGCCAGATGCACGGCGGCCAGGTCGAGCAGCGTGTCGGCCTGCCGGTGGCGGTCGCCCAGCTCGGCGAGGTGGCCGACGGCGGCCCCCAGGCGGTCGGCGGCCTCGTCGAGCCGTCCCGCGCGGCGCAGCACCGCGCCGAGGACGCGCTCGGCGTCGGCGGCGTCGCGCCGGTTGCCGGCCCCTTCCAGGCAGGTGAGCAGCGCCCGCTCCGCCTCGTCGAGGCGCCCCAGCTCCAGGTGGACGCGGCCGAGCCGGCGCCTGACGTGGTGGACGTCACGGGTGCCGCCCAGCCGCAGGAACGTCTCCAGCGCCGGCCGCAACACCTCGTGCGCCCGCTCCCACTGCCGTTCGGCCAGGTGCAGGTCGCCCTGGTCGAGCAGGATCAGCGCCTCGCCCCGGCCGTCGCCGGCCCGCCGCGCCGACTCCAGCGCCAGCCCGGCCACCGCCCGCCAGTCGTCCAGGAACCGGTGCCGCTCCAGGTAGGGGGCCAGCAGGTGCCCCAACTGCCAGCAGCCGTCGTCGAGCCCCGCCGCGTGCAGGTCGGCGACCAGGGCGACCAGGAACGCCCGCTCGGCGGCCAGCCATTCGACCGACTCCCTGATGTCCGTGGTGGCCACGGCCGTGCCGGGGTCGCCCGACACCAGCGAGAACCGCGACGCCTGCACCCTGGCCAGCACGACCACCGCCAGCTTGTCGAGCACCCCGGGCATCGGCTGCTCGCGGGCGAACAGCCGGGTCAGGTCGTGCATCCGGTAGCGGACCTGGCCCGCCACGTCGACCCCGTGCGTCGCCAGCAGCCCCGCGTCCACCAGCGTCTCGGCGTGCCCGCCCAACTCCTCGGTCACCCAGTCGGCGAAGTCGGGCGCGGACAGCGTGCCGAGCCCGCGCAGCGTCAGCCGGGCCGGCTCGGGCAGCCCGTCGAAGCCGATCGTGAACACGCTGCGCACGGCCTGGTCGCCCACGTGCAGCCGGTCGAGCCGCCCGTGCTCGTCCTCCAGCAGGCCCACCAGGTAGTCGACGGTCCACTCGGGCCGGGCGGCCAGCCGGGAGCCGGCGATGCGCAGCGCGATCGGCAGGCCGCCGCAGAAGCGGGCCAGCCGGCGCAGGCCGTCGTCCTCCTGGCGGCCGGAGCTCCCGACGAGCAGGTCGAGCGCCTCGTCATCGCCGAGCACGCCCACCGACAGGCGGCGCGCGCCCGTCAGGCCGCCGAGCGAGGAACGGCTGGTCACGACCGTCGGGCAGGAGGTCAGCAGCGGCCGCACCTGCGCCTCGCCGGCCGCGTTGTCGAGCAGCACCAGCAGCCCGCGGTTGGCCGTGTAGGTGCGGAACAGCCGCTCGCGCTGCTCCAGCGAGGCCGGCACCGCCTGGGCGGGGCAACCCAGCCAGCGCAGGAAGTCCTCCAGGACGGCGGCGGGGGCGGTGGTCTCGCGCAGGTCGGCGTACAGGATGCCGTCGGGGAAGCTCTCGCGGTGGCGCCAGGCGGCGTGCACGGCCAGCGCCGACTTGCCCGCGCCCGCCTGGCCGTGCACCACGACCTGGCCGCCGATCACCTGGTCCAGCAGGCCGGCGCGGCCGGTGAAGCCGGCCACGTCGGGCGGTAGCAGCACCGGCGGGCCCGCCGAGACGTGCAGGGACACGTCGTCGTGCAGCATGCGGTGGTAGAGGAGCTGCAGCTCGGAGTCGGGCTCGATGGCGTGGCCGCCGTCGAGCTGGTCGCGCAGCACCGCGTACGCCGCCAGCGCGTCCACCCGGCGCCCGCTGCGGTAGAGGGCCAGCATGTACTGGCCCCTGAAGCGCTGCCACAGCGGGTGCTGCTTGGTCAGCCGCCGCAGCTCGGCCAGCAGCTCACGGTGCCGCCCGGCGTCGAGGTCGGCCTGCACCCTGCGCTCCAGCGCGAGCAGCCGCAGCTCCTCCAGCTCCTCGCGTAGCCGCCGCGTCTCGACCCACCGCTCGCCCTCGGGGTCGACGTCCTCGAGCAGCTCGCCGCGCCACAGCGCCAGCGCCTGCTCGTAGGCGCCCTGGTCCACCAGCAGCCGGAACCGCTCCACGTCGAGCCGCCCGTCGCCCAACGCCAGCGTGTAGGACCCCGACACGGTGGTGATCACGTCTTTGCCGACGAGGCGGCGCAGCTCTCCGACGTAGCCGCGAACGAGGGAGTCGGAGCGGTCACCGCCCTCGCGCGGCCACAGCAGCCGGCGCAGCCGCTCGACGGTCAGCGGGCGGCCCGCGTTGAGCAGGAACATGGCGAGCAGGTCGCGGTGCTTGGGGACGGTCGGCGTGCGGTCGCGTCCTTCGTCATCGCGTACCTCGAGCGGCCCCATGATGCGAAACTCCATGCGACCTTCCTTCGAGGGGAGACGTCGATCAGGATGACACATCCGGCGCGCCTCGGCCTACATCGGCATAAGGACGTCGGTGGGCGACAATGTACGCAGAACAATCCGTTTCAGCAGGAGCCCCGTCCGGCGTCGCGGTGCCCGCGGGCGGCCGGGGGAGCGGTGACCAGGGTCTTAGGCCGGATCTCGCAGGCACATCCGGTATGTCCTTATTGCGAGAGAATGAGGGTTCGCGCCCGCTCATGCGCACCATCGAAAGGTGAGCATGCTGCGATGGAGAACGGTCCACCCTGAAGGTGAATTCCTTGGAGAGTAAAGGGCGTTATCTGCTGTTGGCCCATTTTTGTGCCGACTGCACGATTTCTTCGAGGTGGCCGCTGTGGGCGCCGTGCCAGTAGATCTGGCCGCAGTCGCCGCACCGGCCGTAGGCGTCGTAGTGGCGGCGGGTGCCCGCCTCCAGCAGGAGCTCCACCTCGTCCTTCGCCACGGGCACCAGCTCGCCGTTGCAGGCCGTGCAGCGCGTCCACGGGCGCAGCGGCGGGGAGAAGCGTTCGAGCAGGTCGCGGAGCTGGTCGGTGGGGTCGGAGCCGCGGACGTAGGCGCCCAGCCACAGCGCGCGGCGGCGCAGCAGGCCGCGGTCCTGGGTGAGCAGCACCCGCCGCTCCTCGTTGGCCTGCACCACCAGCGCCGGGTCGTCCATGTCGTTGTGGTAGGCGGTGTCGATGCCGAGCAGGCGCAGCCGCCGCGCCAGCGTGCCCAGGTGCACGTCGAGCAGGAAGCGCGGCTCCGCGGGCAGTTGCTGCGGCCGCGGCATCGGGTGCACTTCCACCACGTCGCCCGCGACGAGCTGGTACGACGGCGCCACGCCCCGCCCGTCGGTCACCATGGGACCCACCTCGGTCAGCGGGATGCCGATCGACTCGACGTGGTGGCCCAGGGTGGAGGTGCCGTCGGGCGCCACCTCCTGCCACTCGTGGCGGCGGCCGGCGGGCAGGAACATCCTCAGCTCTGGGGCGATGTGCAGGCGTGCGGTCACGATGTCCATTCTGTGGCACCAGATAACGTGAATTCATGCCCATATCCCGCCGCGTCTTCCTCGGCCTCGCCGCGCTGGCGGCCGGGTGCTCGGGGGCCGGTGACGGGCGGCCGGAGCTGCGGCTGGCGACCGGCCTGGCCGGCGGGCCCTACGGGCAGCTCGGCGACCGGCTGGCCGAGGAGCTGCGGCGCGGCGGCCTGGGCGTGCGGGTACAGCGCACCGCCGCCAGCGTGCAGAACCTGACCATGATGGCCGGCGGGCGCGCGGACGTCGGCTTCGCGCTGGCCGACAGCGCCGACGACGCGGTACGCGTCCGCCACCAGCCCGTCTCCGCGCTGGCCAGGATGTACCTGAACTATGTGCACCTGGTCGTGCTCAAGGACGCCGAGATCACCGCGGTCGGGCAACTCGCCGGGCGGGCCGTGTCCATCGGGGTGCAGGGGTCGGGCACGGCGGTGACGGCCACCCGCGTGCTGGCCGCCGCCGAGCTGGCCCGGCCGCCCGAGGTCGTCCGGCTGGAGCTGGACGAGTCCGTCAAGGCGCTGCACGACGGCGAGATCGAGGCGTTCTTCTGGTCGGGCGGCGTGCCCACGCCCGCGCTGGCCGCGCTCGGCGACATCCGGCTCGTGCCGCTGGAGTCCCTGGTGCCGGTGCTGCGGCGCGGGTTCGGGCCGGTTTATGAGCCCGCATCGGTGCCCGCGGGTGCGTACGGGGCGCCCCGGCCGGTGCCGACGCTGGGCACGCCCAGCTACCTGATGTGCCGGACCTCGCTGTCCGCGGACCTGGCGTACACGATCACCGAGACGCTCTTCAGCGCCCGCGACCGCCTTCAGGCCCCGTCGGCTCCCGGCGGCCGGCTGGACAAGCGCTACGCCATCGGCACCGGGGTCGTCCCGCTGCACCCGGGCGCCGCCCGCTATTACCGGTCGGTCTACGGGTGAGGGAGCCGTAGCTCGACCACCAGCCCGTGCGGCGTGGCGGGCAGCAGGCACAGCGTGGCGCCGCAGGCTCTGGCCAGCTCGGCGGCGATGGCCAGGCCCAGGCCGCTGCCGGGCACGTTGGCGTGGGTGCCCGACCGCCAGAACCGGCCCAGGGCCTCCGACCGCTCCTCCTCGGTCAGCCCGGGGCCGTCGTCGGCCACCCGCAGCACGCCGTCCCGCAGGGTGACCGACACGGTGCCGCCTTGAGGGACGAACTTCTGGGCGTTGTCGAGGGCGATGTCCGCGATCCGGGCGGCTGGTTCGGGAACGACTGACATTTCGGGAATGTCGGTCTGCAGCCGCACCCCCTTCGCCGCGTACACCTCCCGCCACGCCGCCAGGCGCGGCCCCAGCGCGGTCTCCTTGCTCTCGGCCCCCGCCTCCACCTTGGCCAGCGCCAGCAGGTCCTCGACCAGCAGCGCCAGCCGGTCCAGCTCCGCCAGCGTCTCCGCGTACTCGGCCGTCCCCTCGGACCGCAGATGCGGCTCCAGGTTCTCCAGCCGCAGCCCCAGCACCGTGAGCGGGGTACGCAGTTCGTGCGAGGCGTCGGCCACGAACGCCCGCTGCCGCTCCATCGCGGCCGAGACCGTGTCGGCCATCGTGTTGAAGCGCTCCTCCAGCCGCCGCAGCTCCGACGGGCCGACGCCGGGATGGGCGCGGGCGTCGAGGCGGCCCTGCGCGATGGCCCGCGTGGTGCGGTCGAGCTCGGTGACCGGGCGCAGGATCCAGCGGGCCAGCCGCCTGGCGACCAGCACCGAGGAACCCAGGGCCGTCAGCGCGCCGAGCGCCAGCGCGCCCCACACCAGCGACACGTCCAGCCGGGCCTGGTCGGCGGGGGCCTCCAGTAGCACCACGCCGGTGAGCTGGGCGTCCCTGCCCGCCGGTTCGGCCAGCAGCACGGTGGCCGGGCCGAGGGGGCCGATCATGGGCAGGTCCTCGGTGGTGCGGCCGGACAGCGCCAGGCGCAGCGCGTCGCGGTCGTCGGCCTCGAAGCGGCCCGCGGTGAGGCGCAGGGAGCCGTCGCGGTCGCGTACGCGGACGGCGGCGCCGTACAGGTCGGCGTAGCGGGAGATCTCGGAGACCAGCCCCGTGTAGTCTCCGTCCCGCGTCGCCTGGTCGGCCAGTTCGGCGAAGCGGGTGGCGTCGGCGCGGCGGTCGAGCAGCAGCCGGTTCGTGCGGTGGGCGGCATAGGCCAGGCCCAGCGGCACGGCCAGCGCCGCGATGAGGAACACGATCAGCATGGTGAACGTGACCACCAGCCGCGAGTTCACGCCACCCCGCCGAGCCGGTAGCCGGTCCCGCGCAGCGTCTCCACCAGGCCGGGCCGGCCGGTCTTCGAGCGCAGGTTGGCCACGTGCACGTCCAGCGAACGCGAGGCCGACAGCAGCGGGTCGCCCCACACCTCGTCGAGGATCTCCTCACGGCCGCGCACCACGCCCGGCTCGCGGGCCAGCAGCGCCAGCAGGTCGAACTCGCGCCTGGTCAGCGTCACCGGCTCCCCGGCCACCGTGACCTGCCGGGACTCCAGGTCGATGCGCACGTCGCCGACGCTCACCACGTCGTCGCGCGGCGGCCGGGGCCGGGTGCCGCGCCGCACCACGGCCTCCATGCGGGCCATCAGCTCGACCGTACGGAACGGCTTGACCAGGTAGTCGTCGGCCCCCGACCGCAGGCCGCGCAGCACCTCCCGCTCCTCGGTGCGAGCGGTCACCACGATCAGCGGCACCGCCGACACCCGGCGCAGGCGGCGCAGCGCCTCGAGCCCGTCCATGTCGGGCAGGCCCAGGTCCAGCAGGACGAAGTCGGCGCCGCCCGCCAGGCGGAGCGCGTCGACGGCCAGCCCCGCCCGGGTGACCTGGTGGCCGTGCCGGGCGAGGGCCGTGGTGAGCGCGGAGGCGAGCCGATCGTCGTCCTCGACCAGGAGAACCCGCATCTCGCCAGGCTACGTGCGGATCGGGACCGGCTCCGCCGCTGCCTGCTCGGCGCGCGAGAGCGCCGCGTCCCGGGTCTCGCGCATGGTCAGGTAGACGATGAGGGACACCGCGGCGCAGCCGGAGACGTACCAGAAGAAGCCGGACTCGATGCCCTGGTCCTTGAACCACAGCGCCACGTACTCGGCGGTGCCGCCGAACAGGGCGTTCGCGATCGCGTACGGGAGGGCCACGCCGAGGGCGCGCACGTTGGTCGGGAACAGCTCGGCCTTCACCACGGCGTTGATCGAGGTGTAGCCGGTGATGATGATCAGGCCGGTGAGCGAGAGCACCAGCCCGCCGCCGAACCCGGTGACCCCGCCGAGCGCGGTCATCAGCGGCACCGTCCCCACCATCGACCCGATCCCGAACGTGACCAGCAGCGGCCTGCGCCCGATCCGGTCCGACAGCGCCCCCGCCAGCGGCTGCAGGCACATGAAGATGAACAGCGCGCAGAAGCTCACCAGCGTCGCCGTCTCCTTGGCCAGGCCGGCGGTGTTGGACAGGTATTTGGTGAGGTACGTCGTGTAGGTGTAGTACGCGACCGTGCCGCCCATCGTCAGCGCGATGACCAGCAGCGCCTCCTTCTTGTGGGCGAGCAGCGCGCTGATCGTGCCGCGCTGGGCCTGGCCGTCCTGCTGCTCCTCCTCGTCGTACGCCTCCGTCTCCAGGAGGCTGCGGCGCAGGTAGAACACGACCGCGGCGGCCAGGGCGCCGACGATGAACGGGATGCGCCAGCCGTAGGAGTTGAGGGCCTCCGCGGACATCGTGTTCTGCAGGATGATCTGCAGGCCGAGGCCGACGAGCTGGCCGGCGGTCATGGAGACGTACTGGAAGCTGGAGGCGAAGCCGCGGCGGCCGCGCGGGGTGGCCTCGGTGAGGTAGGTGGCGCTGGCCGCGTACTCGCCGCCGACGGACAGGCCCTGCAGCAGGCGCGCCACCACCAGCACCAGGGCGCCGAAGTAGCCGACCGTCTCGTACGTCGGGGCGACCGCGATCAGCAGCGCGCTGGCCGACATCAGCGTGACGGTGAGCGTGAGCGCCGCCTTGCGGCCCTTCCTGTCGGCGTAGCGGCCCAGCAGCCAGCCGCCGAGCGGGCGCATGAAGAAGCCGACGGCGAAGATGGCCGCCGTGTTGAGCAGTTTGGCCGTGTCGTTGCCCTCAGGGAAGAAGGACGCGGCGAAATAGACGGCGAAGCTGCTGTAGACGAACCAGTCGTACCACTCGACCAGGTTGCCGACGGAGCCGCCGACCACGGCCTTCCACGGCACGCGTGCCTTGCTCACTGAGTACCTCCTGGGGGGAATAGTCGCAGGCCAGAGCCTTACCCCAGAAGGATGTTCGGACAAGGGAGGCGGGCGTAGATCTAACCTCCGCTTAACATGGCGGCTATCTCACCGCAACGCCGGCACGGCGTTCCGCGCCCGCTCCAGCGCCAGGTCGGGCCACCACTCCCCGGCCGGCGGGGACTCGACGCCGCGCTCGGGGTCCTTCTCCCCGTCCGTGCCCCGGCGGCAGCGCCCGCTGGAGGTGCCGGCCCGCGCGATCCACAGGTACGCGTCGACCAACTCCTCCTTCGTGTCGGTGGTCGGCCGCGGGCCGACGCCCCTGCCCGGCGGGTTGCACCACGTCTGCGGGTCCTTGTAGTGCTTCTCCGGGGCCCACGAGCCCTTGCCGTTCCTGGCGGTGTCGACGATGAAGTGCGGCATCGTGGCGGGGTCGGCCTTGGCGTCCGGCGGGCAGCCCTTCTCGCCCGACCGCAGGAGGCTGACGCAGGCGGACAGCGCCTTGCCGTACTGGACGGCCTTCTCCGTGCGCTGGTGTCCCGTGGTGTTGGTGAAGAACCCGTCCGCTTCGTCCACCCCCGCGCCGACCAGCCGCTCGGCCATCACCTCCGTGCCCGGCCAGAGGTCGAGGCCGCCGTCGAGGTAGACGGCCGTGCCGGGGTTGGCCTTGAGGCTCCGCACGGCCTGCCTGAGGTCCTGGTAACGCTGCGCGGGGGTGCCGGCCAGGTCGCAGTTCTTGGTGCCGGGGACGTTGACCAGGCTGGACGGCTCGAGGATGACCACCGCCTCGGCCCCGCCGATCTGGGCGGCGATGCCCTTGATCCACTTCTGGTAGGTGTCCATGTCGATGCCGCCGGGCAGGCAGTCGCCGCCCGGCATGTGGTTGATCAGGAAGGCGGGGACGCCGCCCGCCTGCTCGGCGCCCGTGAGCGTGTCGGCGACCTTGGCCCTGACCTCGGGCTGGCCCAGGCGGACGGCGTAGGGGACCGCGGCCAATTTGCGCATGAGCTCGGCGTCAGCCGGGCGGTCGTCCTTCCACTCCTCCGCCTGCCTGCTCGCGGCCGGTTCGGGCGGGGCGAAGAAGGTGACACCGGCCTGTGCGGTCAGGGGGTTGCGGCGGGCGGTGGCCGGTTGCCGGGCGGGGGACGAGGCCGGGCTACCGCCGGTGCCGGTCGGGGCGTCCGCCGCGGTGGTCTTGCCGGGGGAGGGGGTGCCCTGGCCCTTCCAGGCGAGCGCGGCCGACACGCCGGCGACCGCGACGACGACCGCGGCGGCTCCCGCGATCACCTTCCGCCGCCTGCCCGCGGTCGGCGGGGGCGAGCCGGCGGTGTCGGCCCGCTCGCCCGGCAAGGGGACGCTCGGCCCACCCTCCACCCCCGCCCCTGCGCCCGTGCCCGTGCCTGTTCCCGTGCCTGTTCCCGTTCGTTCCGCTGGAAGGGACGCGCTCGAGGTGCTCAGCCGGTCCATCAGGTTCTGGGCCGTGGGGCGCTCGGCGGGGTTCTTGGCCAGGGAGGCCAGCACCAGGTCGCGCAGCGGGCCGGTGAGACCGCGCAGGTCAGGGGTGTCGTTGAGGATGCGCACGAGGATCGTCGGCACCGAGCCCGTGCCGAAGGGCGGCGCGCCGCCGGCGGCGAAGGCCACCGTGCAGCCCCACGAGAAGATGTCCGAGGCCGGGCCGATCGCCGACCCCGACACCTGCTCGGGCGACATGTACGACGGCGTCCCCACGATCGCGCTGCTCATCTCCGCGTCCATGAGCTGTGCGATGCCGAAGTCGATGACCTTGGGCCCGACCTGGGACAGCAGCACGTTCGACGGCTTGAGATCGCGGTGCACGACCCCGGCGCCGTGGATGGCGTGCAACGCCATGGCCATCGCGGCCGCCAGGCCGTCGAGGGCCGAGCCCTTCAGCGGGCCCGAGTCGCGGACGGCGGCCCCCAGGCTGGGGCCCTCGACGTATTCGGTGACCAGATAGGCCACCTCGCCCTCCACGTCGGCGTCCAGCACGGGCGCGGTGCAGAAGCGGGCGACGCGCTTGGCGGCGGCCACCTCGCGGGCGAAGCGGCGTCTGAAGTCCGCGTGGGCGTCCATCCTGGCGTGGATGAGCTTGACGGCCACCTGTGCGCCGTCGGGGGCCTGCCCCAGGAAGACGACGCCCATGCCGCCCTCGCCCAGCCGGCCGAGGAGGGCGTAGGGCCCCACCTGTCGCGGATCCCCGTCTCTCAGCGCCTCCAAGGTCATAAATCGTCAGGTTAGTCCGAGGGCGGGAGGCGTTCCATGCCTACAGCGCCAGACGCCACTCGTTCCACTCGTCGAACAGCTCGAAGCCCATGGCCTCGTTGATGGCCAGCATGTGGGCGTTGGAGGTGGCGTTCCAGGTGATGACGCGCTCGATCTGGGGCTCGTGCTCGCGCAGCCAGAGCAGGTTGCCGAGCTTGAGCAGCAGGCCCAGGCGGCGGCCCCGGTGCTCGCTCAGCACCGTCGTGTCGGCCTGGTGGCCCCAGTGGTCGGAGCGGTCGGCCCGCAGGTAGATGCGGGTGTATCCGGCCGGGGCGCCGTCGGCGTCGCGGCGGGCGACCGTGGTATAGCAGGTCTCGCCGGCCTCAGGGATGCGCTCCTCGTGCACGCGCAGGCGTTCCGGGCTGAAGTCGGCGTCCTCGAGGTCGCCGTCGCGCGGGGCGTCGTTCATGCCGCCCATGACCGCAGACAGGTCGGGCAGCAGCTCGGGGGCCGCCGGGCCGATCCACCGCTCCAGGCTGTAGCCCTCGGCCCGGGGCAGCATGCGCTCCAGCTCCGGCCAGTCGGCCTTGGTGAGGTCGAGCGTGCGGCGGGCCTCCTTGAGGGCCACCGTCATGCCGTGGGCGTGCGCGAAACGGGCGCCGGAGCCCTCGACCGGGGTCTCGGTGAGCAGCAGGCGCCTGCCGTGCGTGCGCATGCGCTCGACGGCGTGCTCGAACAGCGCCGAGCCGAGGCCGTGACGGGCCCGGTCGGGGCGCACGGCCAAGGGGAACAGCCAGCCCATGTGGGTGTTGTCGAGCTGGGCGAGCGACAGGGCGTAGCCGCCCGCCACCGCGCCGTCCTCGACCGCCACCCAGACCTCGGCCCGCTCGCCGGGGGTGTGCGAGCAGACGTCGCGGCGGAAGCGGGCGAGGGAGAGCCGGGGGCCCGGGTCTTCGGCGGCGACGGCGGCCACGTACGTGTCGTACAGGCCCTTGATCAGGTCGTCGTCCGTCCGGTCGTCGAGGTCGATGGGCTGGATCCGCATGCCGCCAGCAAAGCGCACGGCGACCGGCAGGAGCGAACGGTTTTCCGCCGCTACTGGCGGTAGTTCTCGACCTCGCTCACCGGGCGGGCGGCGGCGCTGTCGGGGTCCTCGCCCGCGCTGCGCCTGGCCCGGCGCTGCCTGAGCAGGTCCCAGCACTGGTCGAGAGCCGTTTCCAGCTCCTTGATGCGCGCGTGCTCCTCGTCCGAGGTCAGCTCGCCCGCCGAGAGGCGGTCGCGCAGTTCGTGCTCCTCGGTGACCAGGGCACTGATCGTGGTGAGAATCTCGTCGTCCCGCATGCCCAAGACTCTAATCACCCCGTGATAGAACACGCCCTATGTCTGGTATCGCGCTGGTAAGGAAGCCCGGCCCTCGGCTCGCCGAGGGCATCGTCACCCACATCGAGCGCGAACAGGTGGACCATGAGCTGGCCCTCGTCCAGCACGACGCCTATGTCGAGGCCCTGGCCGGCTGCGGGTGGCGGCCCGTGCACGTGCCGGTCGCCGACGACCTGCCCGACGCGCCGTTCGTGGAGGACGCGGTGGTGGTGTCGGGGCGGGTGGCCGTCCTGACCAGGCCGGGGGCGCCGGAGCGGCGGGGCGAGGTCGAGGCCGTGGCGCGGACCGTACGGGAGCTGGGGCTGAACACGGTCAGGATCGCGGGCCCGGGCACGCTGGACGGCGGCGACGTGCTGCAGGCCGGCCCCCACGTGTACGTGGGCAGGTCCGCCCGGAGCAACGACGAGGGCATCGCCCAACTGGCGGCCCTGCTCCCCGAACGGCGCGTCGTGCCCGTGGCGCTGCGCGGTGTGCTGCACCTGAAGTCGGCCGTGACCGCCCTGCCCGACGGGACGCTCATCGGCGACCCCCGCCACGTGGACCTGCCGGATCTGCTGGTGCCGGAGGAGGAGGCGGGCGCGCACGTGGTGCCGCTGGGCGGGGACCGCGTCCTGCTGGCCGCCTCGGCCCCGAAAACCGCCACAATGCTGGAGAAACGCGGACTTACAGTGATAAAGGTAGACATTTCGGAGTTCGAGAAGCTGGAAGGCTGCGTCACCTGCCTCAGTGTCCTCGTCGCCGATTGACCTTTCTCACGATCTGAGATCCTGGACGGCGCATCCCGAGACGTCTGGTAGCGTGCATGGCATGCTGCGCGGGCTCCTTCTTAGCTGCCGCGGCGAGGGCCTCTAAGGCCGGCTCCCTCGCCGCGGAGCGAGTCATGCGCGTCGGCCGCTTTCTTCCTGAGACCGACGAGGAGCCTCCGACATGACCGCTCAGCAGCCTTCTTCCATGCCGATTCACCGCTATCAGCGCTTCGAACCCATCCGGCTGACCGACCGCACCTGGCCCGACCAGGTCATCGCCAAGGCGCCCCGATGGTGCGCGGTGGACCTGCGTGACGGCAACCAGGCCCTGATCGACCCGATGGACTCCCACCGCAAGCTCCAGATGTTCGAGCTGCTGGTACGCATGGGCTACAAGGAGATCGAGGTAGGTTTCCCGGCCGCCTCGCAGACCGACTTCGACTTCGTCCGGCAGATCATCGAAGAGGGCCGCGTCCCCGACGACGTGGTCATCCAGGTGCTGACCCAGGCCAGGCCCGAGCTGATCGAGCGGACCTTCGAGTCGATCGAGGGCGCCAAGCAGGCCATCGTGCACCTCTACAACTCCACCTCCACCCTGCAGCGCCGCGTCGTCTTCGGGCTGGAGAAGGAGGGCATCACCGCCATCGCGGTCGAGGGCGCCAAGCTGGTCAAGAAGCTGGCCGACGCCAGCGACGTGGACGTCTACTACCAGTATTCGCCGGAGTCGTTCACCGGCACCGAGCTGGAATACGCCGTCGAGGTGTGCGACGCGGTCAACGAGGTGTGGCAGCCCACCCCCGACCGCAAGGTCATCATCAACCTGCCCGCCACGGTCGAGATGGCCACCCCCAACGTCTACGCCGACCAGATCGAATGGATGCACCGCAACCTGAGGCACCGCGACTCGATCGTGCTGTCCCTGCATCCGCACAACGACCGCGGCAGCGCCGTGGCCGCCGCCGAGCTGGGCTACATGGCCGGCGCCGACCGCATCGAGGGCTGCCTGTTCGGCAACGGCGAGCGCACCGGCAACGTCTGCCTGGTCACGCTGGGCATGAACCTGTTCTCCCAGGGTGTCGACCCCGAGATCGACTTCAGTGACATCGACGAGATCCGCCGCGTCACCGAATACTGCAACCAGCTCCCCGTGCACCCGCGCCACCCGTGGGGCGGCGAGCTGGTCTACACCGCCTTCTCCGGCTCCCACCAGGACGCGATCAAGAAGGGCTTCGAGCACCTCGAGCGCGACGCGGCGGTGGCCGGCGTGCCGGTCGACGAGTTCACCTGGGCGGTCCCCTACCTGCCGATCGACCCGAAGGACATCGGCCGCAACTACGAGGCCGTCATCCGGGTCAACAGCCAGTCGGGCAAGGGCGGGGTCGCCTTCATCATGAAGGCCGACCACCAGCTCGACCTGCCGCGCCGGCTGCAGATCGAGTTCTCCAAGGTGGTGCAGGCCCGCACCGACAGCGAGGGCGGCGAGATCAGCCCGGCCGCGATGTTCGACATCTTCCGCGACGAATACCTGCCCAATCCGGCCAACCGCTGGGGCCGCCTCAGCCTGATGGCCCACCGCCACGAGTCCACGGTCGACGACAAAGACCGCATCAGTGCCGACGTCCGTCTCGACGGTGAGATCCGCGAGATCGAGGGCACCGGCAACGGCCCCATCTCCGCCTTCATCGACGCCATCACGGGGGTCGGCATGGGCGTGCGGGTCCTCGACTACGTGGAGCACGCGATGAGCGCCGGCACCGACGCCAAGGCCGCCTCCTACCTGGAGTGCGAGGTCAACGGGCAGGTGCTGTGGGGCGTGGGCATCGACGCCAACACCACGACGGCCGCGCTGAAGGCCATCATCTCGGCGGTCAACCGCGCCGCTCGCTGATCACCATCCTGAGGACAGGGGCACGGCCGCCGCCGTGCCCCTGTTCTTTTGGGTGAGCCCTGTCCCATTAGTGAACGTTGCGTTTCTAAGGGATGAATCCTATGCTCCTTAGAGAACGATTCGTTCTCTAAGGAGCGGTGCCATGGGTTTCGTGCTGCCGGGCCTGATGCTGGCGATGCTGCTGGGCGCCCTCGACCAGACGATCATGGCTCCCGCCCTGCCCGCCATCGCCGGCGGCCTGGGCGGGCTCGACCAGATGCCCGCCGTCGTCACCGCCTACCTCGCCGCCGCCACCGTGGTCATGCCGATCTACGGCAAGCTCGGCGACCGGTACGGCCGCAAGCCCGCCATGCAGGCCGCCATCGTCGTCTTCGTGACCGGCGCCGTGCTGTGCGCGCTGGCCACCTCGATGCCGCAGTTCATCGCCTTCCGGGCCCTCCAGGGGCTGGGCGGCGGCGGGCTGATGATCGGGGCGCAGGCCATCATCGGGGAGATCGTCAGCCCCCGGGAGCGCGGGCGCTTCCTCGGGCTCATCGGGGCCGCGTACATCGTGGCCGCCGTGGGCGGGCCGCTGGTCGGCGGGTTCCTCATCGACCGGCTGAGCTGGCGGTGGATCTTCGCCATCTACCCGCCGCTGGGCCTGCTGGCGCTGGTCGTGCTCAGCGCCACCCTCAAGCTGCCCAAGCCCGTCACACGGGCGCCGCTCGACGTCGCCGGGGCGCTCACGCTGGCCGTCGCCGTGGTGGGGGTGGTCATGGTGGGGCAGACCCGCGAGCCCCGCTACCTCGTGCTCGCGGCGGCGGGGCTGGTGGCCTGGCTGGTGAGCGCCCGCCACGCCAAGGATCCGATCCTGCCGCTGCGGTTGTTCCGGGACCGGGCGTTCGCGGTGCCGGTGGCGATCAGCCTGCTCATCGGGTTCGCCCTGTTCGGGACGATCACGTACATGCCGGCGTACCTGCAGATCGCGCTGCGTACGAGTGCCACGCAGGCCGGGCTGCTGGTGACCGCGCTCATGGGCGGCGTGCTGCTCACCACCATCGTCTCCGGGCGGCTGATCACCCGGACCGGCGTCTACAAGCCCTACCCCGTCGCGGGTACGGCGCTGGCCGGGACCGGGCTCGGCCTGATCGGGGTGGCGGGGGACTCGCCGCTCGCGCTGGCGCTGGCCATGCTGCTGACCGGGCTGGGGGTCGGGCTCGTCATGCAGGTCATGGTGCTGGCCGCGCAGAACAGCGTGGCGTACGCCGACCTGGGCACCGCCACCTCCTCGGTGACCTTCCTGCGCCAGATCGGCGCCTCGGCCGGGGTCGCCCTGGTGGGAGCACTGATCACCGTGCGGTCCGGGATCCCCGCGACCGTGTCCGCCGACCTGCCCGACGGCGTCCGGGCGGCCTTCGCCGAGGCCGTGCCGCCGGTGTTCGCCGCCATGGCGCCGCTGCTCGCGGTGGCCTTCTTCCTCGCGCTGGCGCTGCCCGCGCGCCCACTTCGCACCACCGCCTACGTGGAGGACCGATCGTGAAACTCGTCGCACCCCTCAGCGCCTTCGGCCGGGACGACCTGGCCCAGGCCGGCGGCAAGGGCGCCAACCTGGGGGAGCTGGTCAAGAACGGCTTCCCCGTGCCCGGCGGCTTCGTGGTCACCACGCGGGCGTACGAGCTGGTCGCGCGGGGCCAGGCCACGCGGGAGCACTTCGAGCGCGTCGAACCGCCCGGCGAGCTGCGGCGGGCGATCGCCGACGCCTACGCCGCGCTCGGCGGCGGGCCCGTGGCCGTGCGCTCCAGCGCCACCGCCGAGGACCTGCCAGGGGCCGCGTTCGCCGGCCAGCAGGACACCTACCTGAACGTCGTGGGCGAGCAGGCCCTGCTCGACGCCGTACGCCGCTGCTGGGGCTCGCTCTGGACCGAGCGCGCGATCGCCTACCGCGCCCGGCTGGCCATCGACGACGCCGAGGTGCGCATCGCGGTGGTCGTGCAGCGCATGGTGGAGGCGGACCTGGCGGGCGTCATGTTCACCGCGAACCCGGTCACCGGCGACCGCGGCCAGTTCGTGGTCGACGCCAGCAGCGGACTGGGCGAGGCCGTCGTCTCCGGCCTGGTCACGCCGGACCACTACGTCATCCACTCCTCCGGCCGGACCGACTTCACGCCCGGCCGCCGTGAGGTGGTCATCCGCGGCAGGGCCGGGGGCGGAGTCGTCCACGAGAGCGCCGGGCCGGAGCCAGAACGCCTGCCGGACGCGGCGCTGGCCGAGCTGACCCGGCTGGGCGGAGAGGTGGCCGCCCACTTCGGCCGCCCCCAGGACATCGAGTGGGCCTACGCGGGCGGCCGCGTCCACCTGCTGCAGGCCAGGCCGATGACCGCGCTGCCGCCGCCACCGCCGGGCCGGCTCAACCCGATCCAGCGCCGCCTGGCCACGATCCTCCTCGAATACCTGCCCGTGCGGCCCTACCCGATCGACATGTCGACGTGGGTGCCGCACGGCCCGGCCGGGCTGATGACCAGGGTGCTGGAGAGCTTCGGCGTGCACCGGGCGTTCGACGGGTTCCTGCGCGAGGAGGACGGCGTCGTCTACGAGCTCAGGCCACCGACGCCACGGCCCACCGTGCGCATGACGGCCGCCCCGTTCCGCGTGGCGGCCAAGGCCAGAAGGTACGACCCCGCGCGCTGGACGGACGACACGCGCTTCCGCGACTACCTGGCGGCGGTCGCCGACCTGGCTGGGCGCGACCTGGCCGCGATGCCGTGGGCGACGCTGCTGACCGTCCCCCGGCAGGCGCTCGCCCTCGTCCGGCCCGTGGCGGACCTGAGAGTCGACTACCTGCCGCCCACCGGGCTCGCGCTGCTCCGGCTGCTGGTGACGGTCAGGCTGCTCGGGCGCGGCGAGCTGTTCGCCGACCTGCTGCACGGGGTCCGTACCCGCACCACCGACGCCAACCTGGAGCTGGCCCGGCTGGCCGGGCTGGCCGAGCGGACGGGCGCGCTGGACGCGGACCCGATGCCCGCCGAGTTCGCGGCCGAGCTGGCGGCCTTCCTCGACGAGTACGGCCACCGCGAGACCGCGAGCCCGATCCTCGTCACCCCGCCCACCTGGGGAGACTCTCCCGAGACCGTCCTCGGCCTGATCAGGGCGCTGGCCGGCGGACCGCCCGCGCACAAGGAGGGCGGCGACGCGCTCGAACGCCTGCTCCGCCACCCTCTCCTGCGCTCCAAGGCCCGCCGGGCCCGCGTCACCCGCTGGGTGGCGGCGGCCCGCGCGGGTGTCGCCTTCCGCGAGGACAGCCACTTCTACTTCACGATGCCGCAGCCCATCCTGCGCAGGTCGATCGTCGAGGTGGGCCGCCGCCTGCGCGACGCGGGCGTGCTCGACCGGCCGGAGGACGTCTTCCACCTGCGGCTGGAGGAGCTGGAGGCGATCGACGACGTGGCCACGCTGCCGGCCGCCGAGGCCCGGCGGTTGCGCGAGGTGGTCAGGGCGCGGGCGGCCAGGCGCGAGGAGCTGTCCGGCGTGCGGCTCATCGACCCGGCCGCCGTCTTCCCGGCCCGCGAGACGGGTGACGCGCTGGTCGCCGGCACGCCGGCCGGGGGCGGCACCGCGACGGGGCCGGTGAAGGTGATCAGGGAACCGGCCGAGTTCGGCAGGCTCGCCGGGGGAGACGTGCTCGTGTGCCCGTACACGAACCCGTCGTGGACGCCGCTGTTCCAGCGGGCGGCGGCCGTGGTGGTGGACACCGGCGGCGCGGCGTCGCACGCGGCCATCGTGGCCAGGGAGTACGGCATCCCGGCCGTCATGGGCACGGCCGACGGCACCACGGTGCTGACGGACGGCCAGATCGTCACCGTCAACGGCGACACCGGCACCGTCACGGGTGCGGTCACCGTCCCTGACACCGTGACCGGTGCGGTCGCCGGCGCTCCATAGGATGCATCCCATGGTCACCGACCACCGCAAGCTGCCGCGCCGCCGGGGCGAGGCCCTCAGCGCCGCCATCTACCAGGCCACGATCGACGAGCTGGCCGAGGTGGGCTACGCCGGGCTCACGATGGAGCGGGTGGCCGAGCGGGCCAAGGCCAGCAAGGCGTCGCTCTACCGGCGCTGGCCCACCCGCATCGAGCTGGTCATGGAGGCGGTCTACCAGTCGCTGCCGATGCCCGAGTTGTCGCCCGACACCGGCAACCTGCGCGACGACCTGGTGGCCATGCTCACCAACATGGCGCGGGCCCTGTCGGGCCCGGCCGGTGAGGCGATCCGCGGGCTGCTCGGGGAGGCGCTCAGGGGCGAGTCGCCGCTGGGCAGCATGCGCAAGAACTCCCAGGGCAAGGCCAGGGAGCTGATGGAGGAGATCGTGCGCCGGGCCGTCGAGCGGGGAGAGGTGGACCCGGCGGACGTCACCCCCCGCCGCCTCGACGCCGGGCACGCGCTGCTGCGCCACCACTTCCTGCACGAGGGCACCATCCCTGAACCGCTCGTCGTCCAGATCGTGGACGAGGTCCTCGTGCCCCTGCTCAAACGACGCTGATCCGGCTCAGGCGACGCTGTTCCTGCTCCAACCACGCTGATCCGGCTCAGGCGACGCTGAGCTCGCCCAGTGTGGGCCGGCTCTGCCGCAGGGCGCTTCTCGCGACCACCGTCGCCATCCCGCAGCCGACCAGCGCGCTCGACGCGACCGCCGTCAGGAATCCCGGCGACGCCTGCGAGACCCCCAGCATCACCAGGACGCCCACGGCCAGCCAGGCGAGCGCGTTCAGGATGGCCGCCACCGCCAGCGTGCCGCCGCTCAGGCGCACGTCGGGCACGAGCGCCGGAGCCCTGGCCGCGATCGAGGGCAGCGGCAGCACCAGCGACAGCACGATCGGCATCAGGAAACCACCGGTCATCGCGTCACCCAGCGGCCCGACGGGGAAGCCGTCATGGGCGAAGGCCAGTTTGTAGAACAGGATGCAGAACAGCGACACGGGAAGGGCGAGGAGCAGGGCCGTCGCGATCACCGACCACGCCGTGGAGCGCGTGACGGCGCCGGCGGCGGGCCGCCACAGGGCGGAGCACGCGGTGATCAGCAGTGGCGCCACCGAGAGCACGCCCAACGCGCCTGACGCGATGAACAGCGACGTCGCCGTCCGGGCCAGCTCGTCGGCGAGGCTCCCCACGCCGGCGGCCTGCGCCCAGACACCGCCCAGGCTGGGCACGTCGCGCACCCCCGGGTTCCACAGCACGAGCAGCCCGTAGGAGGCCAGGGGCAGCAGCAGCGGGAGCGGGATCCTGATGGGCTTCGCCCCCGGGATCTTCCGCCGGTGCAGCCACGCGTCGGCCGCGCCCCCGGCCAGGTCGAGCACCGTGCGCGGGCGGATCGGGCGCTCGGCGACCAGGTCGGCGACCTCGTCGCCGTAACGCCGCCGCCAGGGCCCCGGATAGAGGCGGAGCATCAGCCGGGCGAGAAACCGCATCATGCCGGCCCCCAGACGACTCCCGCGCGCCTGGCGCCGGCCTGCTCGACGCGGCGCAGGGTGGCGAGCTGCTCGCGCAGCGCGTCACGCCCGCCCGCCGTGATCCGGTACGGCTTGCGCCGCTCCTCCGACTCGACCGGCTCGATCCAGCCGCGCTCCTCCAGCCGCATCAGTGCCCCGTAGAGGGTGCCCGGCTCCAGCGACGTCCCCGAGAACTGCTCGATGTCGCTGATCATCCGGTATCCATGCTTCTGGCCTTCGGCGAGGCTGATGAGCACGAGTAGTGCCACATCCGTGAAGCGGCCCAGCTCCTGTGTCCTGCGTGCCATGTATTCAGTAAAACTTAGTAAGTCTTACTGAGCAAGCCCCATCGTGCCGGCCGTCAGGCGCATGGAGTGGTCGAAGGCCGCCTTTCGGTCCTCGATCGTGTTGTTGAACTGGCCGAACACCTCGAAGTTGACCCACCCGTAAAGCGTGGTCCACGCCGTGACGGCGGTCCAGATGACGCTGTCGGGGACGTCCGGCATCAGGGCGTGGAAGGCTTCGGCCTCCGCCGTGAGCCCCTCCGGGGCCTCGAGCGCGGGCTCCCGCACCGCCCCCGCCCGCCAGGCGTCCGCGAGGATGCGGCCCAGCACGGTGACGTCGCGCACCCGGGCCGCGATCGTGTCCTCGGGCGCCTGGTAGCCGGGGACGGGGGAGCCGTAGACCAGGGCGTACTCGTGCGGGTGGGTCACCGCCCAGTCGCGCACCGCGTGAGCGGCCGCCAGCCACCGCGTCAGGAACTCGCCGGGCGGGCATGTGGTGTCGGCCTGCTCGACGGCCGCGCCGAGCGCGTTGTAGCCGTCGATGATCAGCGCGGTGAGCAGGTCGTCGCGGCTCGGGAAGTAGCGGTAGATGGCCGAGGAGACCATGCCCATCTCGCGCGCCACGGCCCGCAGGGACAGGCCGCCCGCTCCCTCGGTGGCGAGCCGGCGGCGCGCGATGTCGGTGATCTCCCTGGTGAGCTCGGCCCTGACGCGTTCTCTTGCGGTACGGCTGGCTGTCATGCACAGCAGGGTATCAGAGCGGTGCCAAAAAACGAGAGCACTGCTCTTGACGAACGCTGCTCTCTTGAGAGAGCATTGCTCTCGCAAGCGCACATCTCTGGAGGTCCCGATGCTCACCCTCGCCAAGCACGCGAACGCCGCCCTGATGTTCTTCCTGGAGCTGGGCGTGCTGGTCTCGGTGGGCTACTGGGGCTTCACGGTCAGTGCCAACTGGGCGGTCAAGCTGCCGGCCGGGCTCGGCGGCCCGGCGCTGTTCATCGCGGCGTGGGCGCTGTTCGGGGCGGGCGGCGGCGCGAACGCCACGTTCCCGCTGACCGGCCTGGCCCGCGCCGCGCTGGAGATCCTCTGGTTCGGCGGCGGCGCCCTGGCGCTCTACGCCTCCGGCCTGACCACCTCGGCCGCCGTCTTCTTCGCCGTCTTCGTCGTCAACGCGCTCCTCCGCGTCCTCTGGAAGCAGGTCTGATCATGGGTAAGCACATCGTCGTCGGTTCCGGCCAGGTCGGCTCGCATCTGGCCGCCAAGCTCATCGCCCAGGGCCACGAGGTCACCGTCGTGACCCGATCGGGCGGCGGTCCCGAAGGGGCGGTCAGGGTGGCCGCCGACGTGGCGGACCGGGCCCGGATGACCGAGATCGCCAAGGGCGCCGACGTCCTCTACAACTGCGTCAACCCGCGATACCACCGCTGGCTCACCGACTGGCCGCCGATGGCAGCCTCGTTCCTGGCCGCCGCCGAGTCGAGCGGCGCCGTGCTGGTGATGCTCGGCAACCTTTACCCCTACGGCCCCGTCACGGTCTCGATGACCGAGGACCTGCCGGCCGCCTCCTCCAGCCCGAAGGCCCAGGTGCGGGCCAGGATGTGGGCCGACGCGCTGGCCGCGCACGAGGCCGGCCGGATCAGGGTGACCGAGGTGCGCGGCTCCGACTACTTCGGCCCCGGCGCCACCGACCAGTCCTACCTGGGCGACCGGTTCCTGGTCCCGCTCAAGGCGGGCAAGGCGATACCGCTCATCTGGCCGGCCGACATGCCGCACAGCTGGACCTACCTGCCCGACGTGGCCGACGCGCTCATCACCGCCGGCGCCGACGAGCGGGCCTGGGGCCGGCCCTGGCACGTGCCGACGGCCGAGCCGATGACGTTCAGGCAGATGGGGCAGCGGATGGCGGAGGTGCTCGGCCGGCCCGCGCCTCGCTTCGTCAGGCTGCCGTGGCCGCTGGTCAGGGCGGCCGGGCTGGTCTCGCCCATGATGGGCGAGCTGCGGCACATCCGCTACCAGTTCACCGCGCCCTACGTGCTCGACTCCTCGGCCTTCCAGCGCACGTTCGGCGTCGCGCCTACGCCGATCGACAAGGCGCTCAAGGCTACGCTCGAGGCGTGAAGATAGCCATGATCGGCCTGGGTGACATCGCGGAGAAGGCCTACCTCCCCGTCCTCGCCGCCCAGCCCGCCCTCGACCTGCACCTCTGCACCCGCAACGCGGCCCGGCTCGACCGGCTCGGCGACACCTACCGGGTCGCCCGCCGCTCCACCGGCGTCGACGAGGTGATCAAGGAGGGGGCCGACGCGGCTTTCGTGCACGCCGCCACCGAGGCGCACCCGGAGATCGTCGAGCAACTGCTCGGCGCCGGGATCCACGTCTACGTCGACAAGCCGATCGCCTACACCCTGGCCGAGTCCGAGCGTCTCGTACGCCTGGCCAAGGCCGAGAACCTATCCCTGATGGTCGGCTTCAACCGCCGCCACGCCCCCGGATACGCCGGGCTCGCCGCCCATCCCCGCCACCTCGTCCTCATGGAGAAGAACCGCGACAACCACCCGGACACCCCGCGCCGGGCGGTCTTCGACGACTTCATCCACGTGGCGGACACGCTCAGGTTTCTCGCGCCCGGCGAGGTCACCGGCACCACGATCAGGACCCGCGTCAACGACGGCCTGATCGAGCACATCGTCCTGGAGTTGTCGGGCGACGGCTTCACCGCCATCGGCGTCATGAACCGGATGAGCGGCGCCGGCGAGGAGACCTGCGAGGCCATGGGCGACGGCGCCAAGCGCCGCGTGGTCAACCTCGGCGACGTCATCGACTACCGGGGCGGCGAGAGCCTGGCCAGGAGGCCCGACTGGGTGCCGGTCGCCCGGCAGCGCGGCATCGAGCAGATCTGCCTCGCGTTCCTGGCCGCCGTGCGCGAGGGCCGCCGGATCGACGCCGGCGACGCCCTGGCCACCCACGCCCTCTGCGAAGAGATCGTCAGGCAGGCTCTCGGAGCCGCATGACCCGGTCGGCCCTGGCGAACATCCGCTCGAACGGCCCGCCCCCCAGCCGGGTCAGCACGGTGTAGCCCTTCGTGTCGCTCAGCGGGCTGGAGGAGGACACGACGCCCGCCACCGCGCCGCCGTACAGGGCGGGGCCGCCGCTGCCGCCCGCCGCGGCGTGGCAGTTGCGGGTGACCATCAGGCCCGGCCCCTCGGAGACCCCTTCGACGGTGTCGCCCAGGCACCGGTACATCTGGGTGCCCGGGTAGCCCTTGCCGGCCGGGTAGCCGAGGAGTTCGAGGCCGCGCAGCGTGGTGCCCCTCGTGGTGGGCATCGGCGACAGGCCGCGCCCGGTCACGGCCTCCAGCGGGCGCTTACGGCGTTCGACGCCGACCAGGCCCACGTCGTACGGCAGCAGATCCGACGAGTACGGCTGCTCGCGCCACCTGGACGGCACCCACGTCCGCACCACCGGCCAGATCCCCAGCGGCGGGCGCCCCCGGTCATAGCCCGGCAGGAAGGCCAGTTGCTTGAGCAGCCGCCCCTGGTGGTACAGGCAGTGCGCCGCCGTCAGCACCAGGCTGCGGCTGCGCGAGCCGATCACCGTGCCCCCGCACAGCACGTCGGTCCTGGTGACCGGATCGCGCCCGAGCAGCACCCCGGTCAGCCGCCGCGCCCCCGTGTAGGGACGCGGGACCGGCGCGTAGCCCAGGCGGTCGCCGTCGGGGGTCAGGACGCGGGGCATCGGTACGTTGCGCTGCGACACCTCGGTGACGGCGGCTGGATCGAGCAGGACCAGAGACAGCACCAACCTGAGCACCTTCCCACTCTAAGACGAAGATGATCAGTGCTCTGACCTGCGACATCAAGGTTTACCCTAACTTGTGTACGCGGAACCCAGAGCCCGCAGCCGGGCGTGCGCCGACCCGTACACCGCCGTCCGACCCAGATACGCCTTGGGCAGCTTGGCGACCATCGTGTAGTTCGTGTCGCACACGTTCCCGACCGGCGCCTGCCCGGCCTGGCTGACGAGCTGGTAGGCGTCGAGCGTGTCCAGCCCGGTCAGCTCCGAGGTCCAGGTGACCAGGTCGTGCTGGCTGATCCGGTACGCGTCCTCCAGCGGCCTGGCCGACCCCGTGGACATCAGGTGCAGGTCGTCCTCCAGCCGCGGCCACGGCGTGGCCACCCCCTTGATCAGCTCGACCGCGACCACGGTGTTCATGGCCGACTCCACCGCCGTCCCGCACACCTCGCCGTGCCCCTGCAGCCCGTGCCCGTCGCCGATCGCGAACAGCCCGCCGGGGACGTTGACCCCCAGGTAGACGGTCACGCCCGCGCGCAGTTCGGGGGTGTCCATGTTGCCGCCGTGGGCGTCGGGGGTGATCGTCATGCGGGCCTCGTTCGCGGCGGGCGCCACGCCGACCGTGCCGTGCATGGGGTCGAGCGGCAGCGCCACGCTGAAGTCGCTGCGCCGGGCGTGGTAGACGGCCACGCCCTGCTCCAGGTCGATGTCGTAGCGCCAGACCCGCTCCTCCAGCGGCGGCTGCAGCATGGCCGTGGTGTGCGTGCCGGTCAGCGCGCCGAAGTGGGGGAACGTCGTGGAGACCGCCCAGTCCCTGGCCGGGGTGATGCTGACGAAGTGCAGGGCCAGCGTGTCGCCCGGCTCGGCGCCCTCGACGTGGAAGGGGCCGGTGACGGGGTTCAGGTAGGGGAACTCGCACACCCGCGACGGCAGGTCGTCCACACCGCGCACCAGGCCGCCGAAGCAGTCCTCGGTGTAGAGCTCGAGGATCGTGCCCGGCCGTACCTTGCCGATGGCCGGGCGCCCGCCGAAGGTGTAGCTCAGCTCCTCGGGCGAGGGGTGATAGGAGACGACGTTCACTTGACCTCCGCGGGAAGGACGGGCCTGCGGCCCAGGAGATAGGAGATGCCGAGCACGATCAGGCCGAGGGCCAGCCAGATGCCGCCGACCCACTGGGCCGCCACGTTCTGGTTGATGACGACGGCCACCAGGACGGCGAAGCCGATCGCCGGCGCGAGCAGGTGCGCCCAGTAGTTGCCGCTGCGCCGCCTGACCACGTAGTGCACGACGACGGAGACGTGCAGCAGCAGGAAGGCGGTCATGGCGCCGAAGTTGACCAGCGAGGCCAGCTCGCCGATGCCGGTGCTCCTGGTGCTCATGAAGATGCCGATGGCCAGGGAGAGCACGGCCACCACCAGGGTCGCGTTGACCGGCACCCGGTGCCTGGGGTCCACCCTGGCGAGGAACGACGGCAGTTGCCTGTCGCGGGCCATCGCGAACAGCAGGCGCGAGGTGGCCGCCTGCGCGACGAGCGAGTTGGCGAAGCCCCAGGCGATGGCGGTGGCCACGGCGCAGAGCACGGCCAGCCACGGCCCGCCGGCGAAGGCGGCGGCGTCGTAGAAGGCGTTCCCGGTCAGGTCGCCCTCGGCGATCAGCTTGGCCCGGTCCGGGGCGAGCAGCGCGGCCACCCACGTCTGCACCACGAACAGCACGGCCGCGACCGCCAGGGCGGCCACCATGGCGCGGCCGAGCCGGCGGGCGTCCTCCTTGTTCTCCTCCGCCAGCGTGGAGATGCCGTCGAAGCCGAGGAACGACAGCACGGCGACCGACGCGGCCGCGAACACCACGCTCAGGCTGAACGCCGAGGAGTCGAAGAGCGGGGTGAGCGCGCCGGTCTGCGCCTTGCCCTGGGCCAGCGCGATGCCGCCGACCACGAGGAAGACCGCCAGCACGGCCAGCTCGGCCACCAGCATGATGCGGGTGATCCGCGCGGTCATCTGGATACCGAGGTAGTTGATGACGGTGTTGAGCACGACGAACGCGACCACCCAGGCCCAGACCGGCACCACCGGCACGAAGGAGTTCATGGCCACGCCCGCCACCAGGTAGAGCAGCGAGGGCACGAGCACGTAGTCGAGCAGGATCGCCCAGCCGGCGATGAACCCGACCGGGGCGGCGATGCCCCGGCCGGCGTAGGTGTAGACGGAGCCGGCCATCGGGAAGGCGCGGGCCATCTGCGCGTACGACAGCGCCGTGAACGCCATCGCCACCAGGCCGACGACGTACGCCAGCGCCACCATCCCGTGCGAGATCGCGAAGACGTTGCCGAAGATGCCGAAGGGCGCGATCGGCACCATGAAGATCAAGCCATAGATCATCAGATCGGCGAAGCCGAGGGATCGTTGGAGTTCCTGGCGATAGCCGAACTGCTCGACTGTGCTCATGTACGGCTCCTAGCGTGGGGGGCGATTCGCACCCTAGAGCCAAAGCTTTCTACTGAAAAGGTTTCTGTAGAAAGAATTCCAGGCCATCGGCCCTGCCGAGGTGCACGGGATGGCGCACCTGGCGGTCGAGCAGCGTGAGCGTGCCGCGCGCACTGGTGATCACGGTGCCGTCGGCGACCGCGTCCAGCGCGGGCACCGCCAGCGAACCGGCCCGCGCGCACAGGGCGGCCAGCATGGCGACGGCCTCGTAGCAGCCGTGGCCGTGCGCGTTCAGCATGGGGGCGTCCTCGCCGAACCTGGCCGTGTAGCGCTGGGAGAAGCCGAGGCTGGCCGCGGTGGGCAGGTCGCGGAAGTAGCCCATGGAGGCGTACAGCTCGCCGGTGCCGTCGCCGCCGATGCCCAGCAGGCCGTGCTCCTCCAGCGCGCCGCAGAGCCGGGCCGCGCCGAGCCCGGCGGCGGCGTACGCGCGGTTGAAGGCCACCAGGTCGCTGCCGATCAGCGTCAGCAGGATGGCGTCGGGGCGGGCCGCGGCCACGCGGTCCAGCAGGCGCACGGCCTCGCCGTAGCGGACGAGGCTCTCGCCCACCACGCTCGCGCCGGCCGCGCGCAGCCGCCCGCGGGCGCTGGCGTGCACCAGGCGCGGCCAGATGTAGTCGTTGCCCAGCAGGTACCAGCGGCGCGCCCGCCGGGTGCCGGCCAGCCATTCGATGCCCGGCGCGAGCTGCCGGTCCGGGGTCTCGCCGAGGAAGTAGACGCCGGGCGCCCGGCCCCCGCCCTCATAGGGAGGCGCGTAGACGAACGGGACCCGCCCCGCGATCGCCGCCACCACCGCCACGCGCACGTCGCTGGCGTGGGCACCGGCCACGGCCTGCACCGTCCCGGAGCGGACCAGCCCGGCCACCTCGGCCGCCACCTCGCGCGCGGGCCGCCCGCCGTCGACGAGCACCAGCTCGACCGGCCTGCCCAGCACACCGCCCCCGGCGTTGAGCTCCTCGGCGGCCAGCACGGCGCAGTTGATCGCGCACGGTCCCATCAGGCCGAGCACCCCGGAGACGGGGACGATCAGGCCGATCCGGACCGCGTCCGAGGGGAGGAGCCGCGCTTCCAGCGGATCGACGGTCGCCGCCACGCCGACGAGTATCCTCCGTTCTAGCTCCCCGATGAAAGGACCTTCTCCATGACCACCTCCGGGCTCGGGTCCTCACTCGCCTACCTGCTGAGCCGTGCGGAGCGCAGCGTCAACCGGGGCCTGGCGGCCGTGCTCGCCGGCGAGGAGGTCACGGTCGAGCAGTGGCGCATCATGCGGGCGCTGGCCGATGGGCGCGGCGAGTCGATGGGCGAGCTGGCCGAGGCCGTGCTGATGCCGCACCCGACGCTGACCAAGGCCGTCGACCGGCTCATCGACCGCGCCCTGGTCTACCGGGGGCCGTCGAAGGGGGATCGGCGGCGGGTGGCGGTGTTCGTTTCGGAGCGAGGGGCCGAGCTGCTCGCCCGGGTGGACGGGACGGTGGCCGAGCAGCAGGGGGTGGTCGCGCTGGCGTTCGGGCCCGAGCGCACCGAGCAGCTCATGCGCGACCTGGAGAGCCTGGTGGAGGCGCTCGACCACGCCGAGCTGAGGCTCTGAGAGCGCCCCCACCAGGTCCGCTACTGCAGCTCCATCCGCGCGATGTGGAACTTCAGCATGAACTGCTGCCTGACGGGGTCGGCGAACCTCGCGACGTCGCGCATCCCCATGATGATGAAGTCCCGGCGCGACATCCTCGGTGCGAGGCCCTCCTTGGCCGCGCGGGAGCGGAAGACGTCGTAGAGCTCACCGAGATAGCGCCGGTACTGGCCGGGGTTCGTGTGCGGATTGTCCACCGACTTCCACACGCTCGGCCGGAACGGCGCCCCGTGGCCGAAGGCCGGACCGAACATGCACGGGCAGCCCGCCACGTTCGCGGTTGCGGGATCGACGTGGGAGAAGGAGTCACCGAAGGCGTGCAGAACGTTCTCCTGCGCCGCCGAGAACCTGCGCGGGAACATCTGCTCCACCATCTCGGGCGGGGGCACGAGCTGGTCTCCCGTGAACGGATTGACCGCGTACGGGAGCACCCGGGGAGGACTCGGATGGATGTTCATCTCATCGATGACCGCCTGGAACCTGTCCCGCGCCGCCGCCTGGACCTGGGCCGCGTTCCCGTTGTTCAGCAGGTGTGTGCTCTGGAAATGCCCGGTGGGGTCGTTCTGGTTCCACAACGAGGACGCGCTCATCGCCTCGCGGCTGTCGGTGTCCGGAGCCCAGGCGGCGGCTCCGATGTCCGCCGCGACCTCCGCTGGGAGCCCCGCGGCCAGGGCGGCGGCCTGCGGCGTCCAGTGATGCCCCTCCTCCCCCCACTGGCCGTTCGGGTCGAAGTGGCCGACCGGGTCGTTGGCGGCGTAGCTGTACCCGGCCAGGTTGGAGCTGCGGAACACTCCGCCGTTCGGTGAGCCGTCCAGGTAGGAGCCGGCCGCCGGGTCCGCGGACTGCCACTGGCTCATCCTGGGGTCGTAGTAGCGGGCCTCGTGGTAGGTGAAGCCGGTCTCCTCGTCGAGCTCCTTGCCGGTGAACTGGTAGAGGGTCTGGTCGTCCGAACGCGCGTCGACCCAGGTCTCCCCGGTCGGGAAGTACTCGAGGTGCTGGGAGACCTTGCCCTCCCTGTCGGTGCCGTACGCGGTCGAGCCGAGATGGTCGCTCTGGTAGAAGAACTGGTCCTTCTCGAAGGTGTCGTCCGCCTTCATGGTCTTCGAGACGATCCTGGTGCCGGCCACGAAGACGTGCTTGAACTCGGCGTGCCCGCGGGTCGTGTAGAACTGGTTCGGATAGAGGCTGATCTGCGCCCCGTCCTTGACCACGCGCGTGCCCTGGTCGTCGTAGGCGAAGCGGACGGTCGGCGGCTGTTCCGCCTTGGCGCACCCGGTGGCGTCCTGCGGCTGCGGGATGAACCTGGAGTCGTCGTGGACGCAGGCCAGGCGGTTCTCCTCGTCCCAGATGAGCTGCCTGCGCTGGCCGCCGCGCGGGGTGAGGCGGTCGGTCAGGTTGCCGTTCGCGTCATAGGTCAGCTCGACGTCACCGACCGTCTTGGTGGTGTGCGCCTTGCCGGCCGCGTACGTGTAGGGCTGGACATAGGTGGTGTCCGGCTTGGGCTGGTCTGGCTGGTTCTCGACGACGAGCCGGTGGTCCTGGGCCTTACGTGTCAGGTTGTGGATGGTGTCGTACGCCATCGACAGCGTGTACGTGTCGGTCTGCTCGGGCGTGAACCGGTACGCGCCGGTGGCGGCGGTGAGCCGGTAGAGGTTGTCGTAGGTGTAGGTCTGGGTGGTGGGCCCGTTCAGGCGGGAATGGTCGTCGTGGCCCGGCAGGTCGACGTCGTTGTGCAGGCGGGTGATGTTGCCGACGGCGTCGTAGCGGTAGCCCAGGTTCTGGATGACGTGGCCGCCCGGCTGCGCCGACTTCAGGGTGGCCAGCCTGCGCTCCTCCGCGTCGTAGGCGAACGTGGTGCGCACGCCGTTGCCCAGCTCCATCGTGACCCGCTGGCCGAACTTGTCGTAGTCCATCCGCTTCAGGTAGGAGTACGTGCTGCCCTTCTTCGACCCACTGGCCGAGATGATCATCCCGCCGCTGTCGTAGCCGTAGGTGAGCACCTCACCGTCCTTGTAGGTGAGTTCGAGCACGCGGCCGAAACTGTCGTAGCTGTAGGCCGTGGTGAAGTCGCGGTGGTACGGGCCGCGCACCGTGCGGGTCTCCTTCGTGACCTCGCCCAGCGGGCCGTACTCGCGCGCGATCTCACCCGCGCCGTCCTGGATCTTGCTCACCCGGCCCGCCGTGTTGCCCGGCGCGCCCGCCGCGCCGTAGGTGTAGCGCACGTTGTTGCCGGTGAAGACCGGGTAGTTGATCTCGGTCAGCCGGTTCTGGTCGTAGGTGTAGGTGACCGCCGCCGCGCGCCTGGCCAGGTTGGCCGTGACCTCGCGGACCGGGTTGCCCGCCGGGTCGTACGCGGTCGTGGTGGTGCCGCTGTCCGGGGTGGTGATCGCGGTCCTGCGGCCCAGGTGGTCGTAGTTGGACAGGGTGCGGTTGCCGCGGTCGTCGGTGACGGTGGTGATCTGGCCCAGCGGGTCGTAGGCGTAGCTGGTCCAGATGGGCGGGTCGGTGGCCTTGGCCCCCGGCTCGCGTACGGCGGTGGTCCGCTTTCCGACGTCGGTGAAGGAGCGCCGCACGTTGCCCTTGGCGTCGGTGACGGCCGTCTCGAACTGGCGGACGCCCGCCCGGTCGTTCCCGAACCCGTAGGCGGTGGTGGTCACGCTCTCGTCCGGGAGCTGCGACCTGACCGTGCGGTCCAGCACGTCGTAGTCGGTCACCGTGGGCCGCACGGTGTCGAAGCCCGCGGCGAGGGTGGTGTTGGCGGCGCCCTTCGGCTCGCTGGTCGGGTAGTACTGCTTGACGGCGCGGCCGAACTCGTCGAAGACGATCCGGCCGGAGACGGTCATGGCCTCGGCGCCGTCCAGCGTCGCGTCCTTCTTGGTCTGGACGGTACGCCCGAGCCCGTCGGTGAAGGTGATGGTGTCGATGGTGTCGAGGTCCACGACGCCGCCCGCCTCCCGGTCCAGATGCCGGGTGACGGCGTAGGGCACGGTCGCGTCGTGGTGGTATTCGATGCCGATCGTGGGCCGCCACCAGGTGCGGTCGAGCGGGCCGGTCAATGACGTCAGCCGGCCGGCCGCGTCATAGGTGCTCTCCTGTCGCTGCCCGTTGACGTCCACGGCGGTGAGCTGCGTGCCGAACCTCAGGTCATAGGTGGCCGACGAGGTGAGGCCGAAGCTGTCGGTGGTGGCGGTGACGTAATTGCCGATCACGTCGTCGTAGGTGTAGGACAGCCGGTAGCGCTGCGCGCGGTGGTTCTGTGGCGAGGTGCGCGTCGCGATCGTGCCGGTGGGATGGTAGGTCAGGTCGGTGACCGCGGCGGTGTTGTCGGCCAGCAGGGCCCGGTGCTGGGTGACGTTGCCGGTCCGGCAGTCCACGATGGAGTCCGCGCGGCGCATCACGGTGCCGGCGCCGCGGACCTGGAGCGTCCGTGGCACGCCGACGATGTAGGTGTCGGCGCACGTGGTGTAGCCGGTGACGGTCTCGACGTCATCGCCCGTCCCCGGCTCGCCGTAATCGATCTTCTTGGTCACGTTGCCGAGCGCGTCGTACGACATCTCGGTCCTGGTCTGCTTGCCGGCCTGTGCCTGGCCCTCGAACCAGAGGGAGTCGACCCGCGCGAGCTGCGGGAACCGGGCGCCGCCACCGAGGTCGCGGGCGTCGTAGGTGTTCTCGGTCCGGCTGAACGGCTTGCCCGCGCCGTCGGCCAGGCTCTCGCTGAGGAGCAGGCCGCGCGTGTGGTAGCCGCTGGTGTCGAACTTCGAGGTGGTGCTGCGGAGCGCCTTGCCCGACCGGTCGAGTTGCCTGGCGACGAGCGTGCCGTAGCCGAGGAACTCCCGCTCCAGGCGGTCCTGCACGCCGTCCGCATAGGTGAAGGTCGTGTGCTGGACGTCGGCACCGTCGCCGGCCAGCCCGTCGGAGGTCTTGACCGAGCTCAGCACCCACTGCGACTGGGGCTGGGCGTAGGTGTTGCCCGCGCGGGCGTAGTCGAGCTCGATCGACGACCCCAGCGGCCGCTTGACGGTCTTGAGCAGGTTGGTCCGGCCGGTCTTGTTGGCGGCGACGGTGAGCTCGCTGTCCTTGGTCGAGGCCAGGTGGTCGGCGAAGCCGTCGCCGTCCAGGTCGCGCAGGCTCTGCGTGGCCCTCGACGCGCCGGTGGAGACGTCCGCGCCCGGGTTGATGATGATGTAGCCCCCGATCCCGAACGCGATCGGGATCTTGATGCTGAAGTACAGCCCGCCGCCGAGCTTGGCGTTGCTGTCGGTGTTGACCCCGGCCAGGCTGCCGTGGAAGTCGACCGGTGCGGCGAAGCCGGTCCCGGTGTTCAGCGCGACCTTGATCGGGCTCCCCGCGCTCACCTGGTCGGCCAGGCCGTCGCCGTTGACGTCGAACAGCGAGTTCCTCGTGGAGCTGTCGCCCCGGCTGAACGAGGCGCCGCCGGCCAGGCCGTAGAAGTCGGTGTTGAACCCGATGTTGAGCCCGCTGTTGGCGGTGCGGCCGTCGTTGAGCGTCACCCCCGGCCACGGCTCCGGAGCGGCGAACCGGTAGCCGAGGTTGAGCGCCACCCGCCCGTCGGAGGAGACCCGGTCGGGCAGGCTGTCGCCGTTGATGTCGAGCAGGTCGCTCTTGCCCTCGCTCTTGCCGCTGCCCAGGTTGCCGCCGATGCCCAAGGGCGGCATGTCGTTGCCGGAGCTGGAGGTGTTGGACGTGGCCGAGGCGGGCGGTGCGGCGTGGCCGCGGCCGGTCGTGATCGTGCGGGCCGCGCTGCCCGCGCCCGCGTTGCCGACGGTCTGCGACGAGGAACGGATCCCGCCGGGGAGCTCGCCCCGGGTGGAGCCGAGCACACCGGTCGGATCGGTGTACTGCACGCCGCCGCTGCCGACCACGTCGGGGAAGCCGTCGCCGTTCATGTCCATGTAGTCCAGCTCGCCGGTGGAGGTGCCCTCGGCGACGCTGCCGCCCGCGGATCCCACATCACCGCCGATGCTGCCGGTCAGGGAGATCTGCTCGGTGCGCGAGATCCTCGGCACGGCGCGTACCTCGGCCAGGCCGGCCGCGGTGGGCAGGCCGATGGACTGCCCACCCAGCCGCGAGCTGGACACTCCCTCGGCGGCGACCCAGTTGTGCTCCCCGGCGCCCCAGCGCCCGGTGGCGGGGTCAGGCGAGAAGAGGATCGCGTTCGGCGGGGTGATCCTCGGGTCCCGCTCGAACGCGGCGCGGTCCGCCTGCGGATCGACGCGCTCGGGCAGTTGCGCCTTGACGTCGCCGACCTCCGCCAGGTCCGCCTGCCTGATCGGCTGCTCCGCCCGTGCGCCGTTGCCGTTGTAGCCGACGGCGGCCCAGCCGCGGTACGGCCTGCCGTACACGCCCTCCTCGGCCCGGGTGTGCAGGGTCGAGTCGGCCTCGGCGCCGCCCACGGTCACCGTGTGCCCGGAGATCTTGCCGGCCAGCCGCGGATCGGCTGCCGTGAAGTCGAAGTACAGCTCGTCGCCGGCCCTGGCGTCGACCTCCACCGCCTCCGCGGTGGCGCCGACGGTCAGCGTCGTCTTGGCCAGCAGCTCGTTCCGCCGCTTGACGGTGAAGACCACGGTCCCGCTCGTCCCGTCGGCCGCGGTCAGGGCGGGCGTGACGGCCAGCCGCCCGGCGGCCGCCACCGCGAACGGCCGCGCCGGCCGGTCCCCGCCCGCCGAGTAGGTGTCGATGTCGTACGGCACCACGAACGGCCTGCCGTCCTCGGCGACGAGCTGGGCGGTGGGCGCCCACTCCAGCACGGTCACGTCGATGGGCGAGTCCACCGCGATGCGCCAGGCCAGCTCCTGCCCGGTGCTGACCGCGAACTCGCCCGAGACCGGGATCTCCCCGACGAACCCGGCGTCGACCTTCTTCTCGAAGACGACCTCGTCCGCCCGGGTGACGAGCACGGTGACGTCGTCGCTGGTGGCGGCCTTCTTGGTGACCGCGCCGCCGAGCCGCAGGGTGCCGTCGGCCGGGGCGGTGGCCAGCGCCGCCCGGCCGGCCAGGGTGAAGTCCTCGGACGCCTGGTAGGTGGAGACCGGCAGGCCGTTGGCGTCCGCACCGGTCAGACCGGTGTAGGTGATCTTCGGATCCCACGTGACCCGGTCGTCCGCGCCGTCCATGACCGAGCCGACCCGGAAGTACAGGTGCTGGCCGCGCTCGACCTGGACGGCGTCCACTCCGGCCGGGACGTGCTCCCCGTGGTCGCCCGCCGCGATCTTCGTCGTCCATAGCTCGGCGCCCTCGCGCTGGATCGCGACGCGGACGCCGTCGGGATCGGCGTAGTCGGGGCGCGGCTGCGTGGCCGGCTCCAGCCTGACCGCGCCGGTGATCCCCACCGTCCCGGTGTAGGGCGCCGTCCACCTGCGGACGCTGTCCACCAGGGGGAAGGAGGCCGCCCGCCGTTCCGCGTCCTCGGTGTAGTCCGGCAGCAGGCCGTCCGCCGCCACCGTGCTGGACCCGATCGGGACCGGGGTGTCGGCGGCGGCGCCGTAGGCCACGGCCCCGTTCGCCCCCACCCGGCCGAACAGCACCGCGCCCCCGTTGATCAGGTCGGGGATGCCGTCGCCGTTGACGTCGCTGAAGTAGCGGTTGGTGGTGGAGATGGTGTCGACGTAGTCGAGTTGCAGGGCGCCGCTGCCTGGGTAGGCCTCGACGCCGACCGTACGGGTGCTGGCGCTCTCGCCCAGGATGCCCGGCAGGTTCTGCAGCGGGGTGATCTCGGCCGCGAACTTCGGCTGCCCGCCCGGCTTGGCCAGGTTCTTGCGGAAGCCGAACCCGCCGCCGTTCTGGAAGACCTTGTCGGGCAGGTGGTCGCCGTCCACGTCGACCAGGGCCAGCAGGCCCTTGTCCGCGGAGCTGCTGTAGCCCGCCTTGACCCCGACCGAGCCGGACTTGCTGCGTCTGGGGCCCCAGCCGACGTACAGGTGGCCGCCGGCGCCGGTGGAGGAGTTGCCGTTGATCGCGCCCGCCTCGCCCGCGCCGTCATTGATCGCGTCGACCGTGTCGTTGGCCACGTTGTCGTCGGGCGAGGTCCAGTCCACCTTCGCGAACGCCTGGTAGGCGCCGTCGGCGTCCCGGATGTCGTCGAAATAGCCGAACTCGTGGGCGGTGAACGGCTTGCCGTCGGCATCGCGCTGCCGGACCGAGCTCAGCAACGTTTTGTGGAAGGCGCCCTTGGTGTAGGTCAGCTCGTAGGAGCGCACCGGCTCGTCGTTCAGGGTGACCTCGACGCGGCGCAGCAGGTCGGCCACGACGTGCTTGAACCCGCCACGCGCCGTGACGACCACGTCGCTCCGGCGGGCTTCGCCCAGCTCACGGTCGCGGACGAAGGTGACCGCGTACGGGCCCTCCGTGTTCCCGCGGCCCGTGTAGGTGATCTTCTTCGGATAGAGCGCGCGGCCGGTCACACTGCCGCCCTCGATACCGGCGTCGTTCACCTGCGTGTAGTGGTAGCGCACCGTGTTGTCGTTGCGGTCGCGCACCTCGCGCAGCGCCCAGGAGAAGACGTTGCCCTGGTCGTCGGCGAGCGTGGCGCCCTCTCCGCCGTACAGCCAGCGGATGCCGGACTTGTCGGTGACCTCCCAGGTGTACGTGCTCGGCGAGTCTCCGAGGCGCACGATCCGGTCGAAACGGCCCTCGACCCGGGGCTGGAACACCTTGTTCGCCGCTCTCGGCCGAGGGGCGCCCCGATGTGCCACGGGGGCGAGCTGCTCGCCCGCCATGGCGTAGGTCTCGCTCTCCGTCCGCGCGTCGTAGCGGGGCACACCCCAGCGGGTGTCGACGGTGATGGAGGGCGTCGACACGTCCCAGCCGAGGCCGAGCCAGCCGTTGGCCGAGCCCGAGGCGTACGCGATCGCGAGCGAGGGGGCGAGCCCGGTCCGTCCGGCCGGCAGCTCGATCGGATACGACAGCCGGGAGTCACCACGGTTGCCGGCCACCGGGGGCGCGATCTGGTTCACGCCCACCGCCGGGCTCGCCGCCTGGAGGTTCTTGATCTGCGTCGGGTCGAACGACACCTGCTCGGGCGACTCGGGCGCCACCACCGCGGCGTTCACCATGTCGGTGAAGTGGTTCGTGCGGGAGACCACCAGCCCGGCCTGCTCGTCGATGGCGACCCGCTCCAGCGCCCGCCAGCATCCGTCCGGCTCGTCGAAGTAGTAGGTCCGCACGTCCTGCGGGGAGAGCCCGGAGGCCTTCAGCGCCACCGGGTCGTACGGCAGGCTGACCGTGATGTCCCGCTTGAACTCGAACGGCGTCGGCGTGAAACGGTAGCCGCGGCGCGGCCCCTTGGTCACGTTCTCCATTCCGGTGCCCAGGGCGGGGAGCTGCGCCTCGCTGAGCGGGGTCACGCCGATGTCCGTCGGCTTGCTCAGCGCCTCGGCGCCGATGTCCAGCCGGGCCCCTTCGTGGGAAAGGGTCCTGGCCGCCCTGCCGGTGGTCGCCTGGAACGCCGGCGGCACGGCCTGCCGCTTGGCCGCCGGCGCCGGGACGCAGTTGCTCGTGCTCATGGGCGCCGCGGCGGAGGCGGGCCGCATGCTCGCGGACAAGCTGGACGTCACCAAGGCCAGACAGGCGACCAGGGCTAAAGCACGCGAACGAAAGATGATCACGTCTACCACTCCGAGCCGTATGAGGGCATGCGTATAACACGCGGGACTTACGACTAAAAACGGCATAAAAATGATCATCGCCGTGCAATATACATAAACACTCGCGATCACCGGTGTCCAGTGGTGTCGAGTGCTTTGTAAAACCCAATGGGTCAGCCGCCCGCCCGCTTCGCCTCACACGGCGATCATGGCCTCTTACTGGGGCAGGACGGCGAGATCGGGGTCAGGATCGTTGTTTGACTCTGGGCATGTCTGTGCCCATTCGGTAAAGAAAAGGATGGAAGGGGGATTGCAGCCTTTTTATCCGCCTTCACGCTTGTGGGCGGCCTCCGACGCGAGCAGCACCACGGCGGCGAGCCCGGCCACGGCCAGATAGCCCCAGGTCGGCAGGTCCACCAGCCGGCCCAGAAACCCCCACTCGTTGTCGAACCAGACGCGGCCGATGAAGCCCCCGGCTCCCTGGACGATGGCGATGACGCACGCGAAACCCAGCAAAGCTCTCATGCCCCGACCCTCGCAGGGCGAGGCCCGCCCCGGCATCGAACCTTGGGCGGGCCCACGTGCTACTTAAGTCGCGCTCTGACTCTGGTCGCGCTCTGACTCAGGCCGCGTTCACGGGTAGAGGCCGCGCATCTGGTGCGCCTCGGCCACCCGGCCCACGCCGATGACGTGCGCCGCCTGCCTGAGCGTCAGGCCGCGTTCGGCGGCCAGCGACGTGACCTCCGAGAAGGCCCCCAGCATGAGATCGCGCAGCTTGACCTCGACGTCGTCGGAGCTCCACGAGTAGGCCTGCATGTTCTGCACCCACTCCAGGTAGGACACGATCACCCCGCCCGCGTTGGCGAGGATGTCGGGCACGACCGTCGTGCCGTTCGCGGCCAGGATCTCGTCCGCCTCGGGTGTGGTGGGGCCGTTGGCGCCCTCCACGATCAGGCGGGCGCGGATCCTCGGCGCGTTGGCGGCGGTGATCACGCCTTCGAGCGCGGCCGGGACCAGCACGTCGACGTCCAGCTCGAACAGGTCGTCATGGGCCAGCGCGTCGCCGTGCCGGTAGCCGCGTACGCCGCCGGTCTCGGCGACCCAGGCGCGCAGGCCGGCGATGTCGAGGCCGCCGCCCGCGTAGACGGCGCCGGTGGCGTCGGACACCGCCACCACCTTGCAGCCGGCGTCGGACAGGTATTGGGCGGCGAGCGCGCCCACCTTGCCGAAGCCCTGCACGGCCACGGTCACGCCCTCCGGCGAGCGGCCGAGCGCGGCCAGTGCCGCGATCTGCACGCCGCGCGAGGTCGCGCCCGAGCGTCCGAGCGAGCCGCCCAGCGTCATGGGCTTGCCGGTGACCACGCCGGGCACCGAGTAACCGGCGCTGACACTGTAGGTGTCCATGATCCAGGCCATGGTCTGCTCGTCGGTGCCGACGTCGGGGGCCGGGATGTCCTTCTCCGGGCCGATCAGCGGCAGGATCTCGTTGACGTAGCGGCGGGTGAGCCGTTCGAGTTCGCGGGTGGTGAGCCCGGCCGGGTCCACGGCCACGCCGCCTTTGGCGCCGCCGTACGGGATGCCGACCAGTGCGCACTTCCAGGTCATCCACATCGCGAGCGCGGTGACCTCGTGGATGTCGGTGCCGGGATGAAACCGCAGACCGCCCTTGGCCGGGCCGCGCGAGACGTTGTGCTGGACCCGGAAGCCCTGGACCACGTCCAGGCGGCCGTCCTCGCGCCGCACCGGGACCGAGACGGTCAGTGAGCGGCGCGGCGTGGCCAGCATCGTACGGAGCCCGTCATCGAGTCCGAGCTGCTCGGCGGCCTGGTCGAGCTGCTGGAGAGCGGAGTCGAGGGCCTGGCGGCCCGGGCTGATCAGGGCCGGCGTCGTTGACGGCACCATGATGCTCATGGAAGAGATTCCTCCTGTTATGTCGCCCGATTTGTGGGAAGAGCGCCATTGCCCTTCCCGTTTGGGCGTTGTTGTCACGATCATCCTAGAGCGGGGCGTTTGACCTTGCCTAGTTGTTGGTAGAAATCCAAGCCGGTGATCGGGATGCCGTGGACCGTGCCACTCTGGCAGGCTTGCGGGCGAGGATGTGCCGAATCGTCGAATCGAGGGGTGGAATGCCCGCACTCGTGGTGGGGCCAATGTTGCGTTATGTCGATCGCGACAGCGCCTCGATCTGGGTGGAGACCGCCGAACCCGGCACGGTCACCGTGGAGGCTGACGGCAGGGCTTACCGGTCGCCTACCTTCACCGTGCACGGACACCACTACGCGATCGTGGATCTCGTCGAGTTGTCCCAGGATATCGCGTCGTACCTGGTGAGCATCGATGGGGAGCAGGTATGGCCGATGGCGGGTCGCCCGCCGAGCCGGATCAGGCTGCTGCCCCCCGAGGGCGCGCGGCGGGTGGCGTTCGGATCGTGCCGCACGAGCGTGCCGCACGACCCCGCGACCGTGCGCACGCACGGCGACGACGTCCTGCGCGCCTTCGGTGAGCACCTCCCGCAGGCCGACGAGGAGGAGTGGCCCGACCTGCTGCTGCTCCTGGGCGACCAGGTCTACGCCGACAACCCCTCGCCCGACATGCTCGCCTACATCCGCGGCCGCAGGGACACCGAGCCGCAGGAGGAGATCGCCGACTTCGAGGAATACGCCGAGCTCTACCGCCAGGCGTGGACCGAGACCGAGATCCGCTGGCTGCTGTCCACCGTGCCGACCGCGATGATCTTCGACGACCACGACCTGCGCGACGACTGGAACACCTCGCAGCCCTGGCGCGAGCAGATGGCCAGGACGCCGTGGTGGCGGCGCCGGGTGGTGGCGGGGCTGGGGGCGTACTGGATCTATCAGCATCTCGGCAACCTCCCGCCGGCCGAGCGCGCCGAGGACCCGCTCCTGCGCAAACTGCAGGACGGCGACGGTGGTGACGCGCTCGACGCCTTCGCCGAGAAGGCCGACGCCGAGCCGAGCAGCAACCGCTGGAGCTACGCCCGCGACCTCGGCCACGCCCGCCTGATCATGGTGGACACCCGGTGCGCCAGGCAGCTCACGCCCGGCGACCGGCGCATGCTCGACCCCGACGAGTGGGCCTGGCTGGAGAAGCAGGTGCGGCTTCCGGCCGAGCGGCTGATCATCGGCTCGTCGATCCCGTTCCTGCTGCCCGAGGGCGTGCACGGCGTCCAGAACTGGAACGAGGCCCTGGCCGACGGCAAGTGGGGTCCCCAGGTGCGGCGGTGGTCGGAGGCGCTGCGGCAGGCCATCGACCTGGAGCACTGGGCGGCGTTCCGGCGCTCGTTCGAGGACCTGTCACGGCTGCTGATCAGGCTCGGCAAGCCGGTGCTGATCGTGTCGGGCGACGTCCACTACTCCTATCTGGCCAAGGCCAACAACGGCCCCGTCTTCCAGATCGTCTGCTCGCCGATCCGCAACCCGCTCAGCCGCATGCTGCGCTGGGCCAACGTGTTCACCCAGTTCTCGGTCGCCACCCTGGTCGGGAGCCTGCTGCGGCGGCTGGCGGGCGTCCCGCGCCCGCCGTTCAGGTGGCGCATCACCAAGGGCCCCTGGTTCCAGAACGCGCTGGCCATGCTGACCTTCCCCGACAAGGTCACCTGGTACGGCTCCAGCGGCGAGGTCGTCAAACCGATCGACTCCGTGCACCTACGCTGATCGCCATGCATGTAGACGACTATGCCGCCGCCGTGCCGTTCTACGACCTCTGGCACGAGGACGGTCACGTGCCGGCGATCCGTGAGTCGCTGCCGCCGCTGCTCGCGGGCGTGCGGCGCGGCGTGATCGAGATCGGCGCGGGCACCGGGCTGATCACCGAGCTCATCGCCCGCGAGACCCCCGCCGAGATCTATGCCCTGGAGCCGTCGCTGGGCATGCGCTCGGTGCTGCTCTCCCGGCTGGCGGCCGACCGCGAGACCCTGCGCCGCGTGACCGTCCTGCCCTACGGGGCCCTGGACGTGGAGGTGGACGCGCCGGTCGAGCTCATCGTGATGATCTCGGTGCTGCAGAACTTCACCGCCGGCGAGCGGGCCGAGCTGTGGCGGGTGCTGGCCAGGCAGCTCGAGCCGGGCGGGCGGCTGGTGTTCAACTGGCGCGAGCGGGCCAGGCCCGAGCCGGGGGAGGCGGAGGTCATGGGCTCCTACCCGGTGGGCCGGCACGTCTACGAGGTCGCCGGGCAGGTGCTCGAGGTCGCGGGGGAGAGCGTCACCTCGCGCTTCTTCTACCGGATCCGGCAGCACGGCGTGCTGATCAGCGAGGACGAGGTCGTCACCACCACCCACTGGCCCGCCAGGGACGTCCTGGTGTCCGAGCTGAAGGCCGCGGGCTTCGCCCCGGACGAGGCTCCTGAGGGCCTGGAAGTCTGGCATCTGACGAAATAGTGGGAACCGGCCTCCCGCATGCGGCCAACAACAGGGTGACCGCATGAGAGAGGACCGGCACTAGTGGTGGCTGTTCAGGATGTGCCCGAGACGCTGGACGACTCGACCCTGATAGGGCGTTCGCTCAGCGACCCCGAGAGCTTCGCGGCGCTGTTCGACCGGCACGCCGACGAGATCCACCGGTACGCCGCCAGGCGCCTCGGAGCGGAGCTCGCCGACGACGTGGCCGGAGAGGTGTTCCTCGTGGCCTTCCGCCGGCGCGCCCGCTACGACCGCTCGTGGCCGGACGCCAGACCCTGGCTGTACGGCATCGCGACCAAGGTCGTCGCCCAGCACCGCAGGGCGGAGCGGCGGCGTACCGCGGCCATGGCCAAGGTGAGCGTGGAGCGTCCCGGGACGTTCGACGACCGCAGCGCCGACCGGGTCACCGCCGAGCGGCTCCAGCCGCGCCTGGCCAAGGCCCTGACCGGCCTGAGCGCGGGCGAACGGGATCTGCTCCTGCTGGTGGCCTGGGCGGACCTGACCTACGAGGAGGCCGCGCACGCGCTCGGCGTTCCCGTCGGCACCGTCCGGTCCAGGCTGCACCGGCTCCGCGCCAAAGTACGCAGGGCGCTCGGCGGTATCGACCCCTTCGGAGAAGCTGAGGAGCGCCAGCATGGATGAGGACGAGATCCGCGTGTTCGCCGACGGCAGGCCGGCGGCGCCGCCGTACCGGGCGGAGGCCCGCGCCACGGCGCGGGAGCGGCTGCTGGGCGAGGCGCGACGGAAGGAGCGCCGGTTCCGGCCGCCACGGCTCGGCTGGCAGGCCGTGGCCGCCTTCGGGGTGACGGTCGTGCTGGTCGGGGGTGTGGCCGTCACCCTGTCGAGCCAGGACCGGGGCGTCTCCCCGGCCGCCTCGCTCACCCAGTCGGCCGCCGTGTCCACCGGCGAGCTGGACCCCCGCCCCGGCCAGTACATCCTCGTCGAGTCCGACACGATGTACCCGTCGTTCGAGTTCGGCCAGAACGGCGAGGAGACGCGCAAGCTCTACCGCACGCACCGGAAGATCTGGCAGTCGGTGGACGGCACCGGCGACGGGCTGCTGCTGATCGAGCAGCTCGAGTCCCAGCCGTGGCCGGGCGGCGAACCGCCCACCTCGGCGGGCGAGGAGAAGGACGCCTCCTGGCACACGATCGCGTCCTGCCCGGAGCTGATGGGCGAGCACCGCTCCGACTACGCCTACCTGAGCACGCTGCCCACGGACCCCGCCGCGCTGCGCGAGCGCCTCTACCGCCGGATCCAGCCGGACGGGAGCAAGGGCGTCGACACCGACGAGGCCGCGTTCCGGAACATGGTGGACCTGGTCAGGGAGCGCTATCTGCCCAGACCTCAGCGCGACGCGGTCTTCGAGGCCGCCAAGACCATCACCGGGATCCAGGTGGCCGAGGGAGTGGCGGACTCGTCGGGCCGCAAGGGGGTGGCCCTGGGAATGGTGGTACAGGGAACGCTCACGCAGGCGATCTTCGACCCGGAGACGCACCTGCTCCTCGGGGAGCGCTCGGAGGTCGTGGACGCCGGGCAGGCGCAGGCGCCCAAGGGCAGCGTCCTGGCGTTGACGGCCCAGCTCGGCATCAGCGTGGTGGACGCCCTCCCGGCCACGCCGACGCAGCCGTCGAGCGACGGTAGCTGCACCCCGCAGGTCCAGCCCACCTCTGGGGAGTCGGGCGCGCCCCCGCCCGTCGTGACGTCGCCGCCCGTCATCCCGTCGGAGTCAGGGTCGGCCAGCCCGTCGGAGACGGGGTCCGCCAGCCCGTCAGAGACGATGGCCGCCGTGCCCGACCAGACCGCGGCCAACGAGGCCGTGCCCAACCAGGCCGTGCCCAACCAGGCCGGTCCCACGGAGCCGCCCACCGAGGTCGAGGCGCCGGAGCCGGGCGTTCCGACGCCCACGAGGACGGGTTGAGCACGTAACCGGCCCACGTGGGTCGTCACGGCGGGCCGGTGGTGAGCCGGAGAAGCGTTCCCCTGGACAGGGCCCAGCCCCGTATGGTGGCTGGGCCCTGCCGCGCGGAGCCGTCAACTGGTCTGGAGCTCGTAAAGCGCGTCGGTGAGCTGGTCGATCGCCCAGAGCAGGTCGTCCTCGGAGACGACGATGGGCGGAGCCAGGCGGATCGTCGAGCCGTGCGTGTCCTTGGCCAGCACGCCCCGCTTCATCAGCGCCTTCGACACCTCGCGCCCGGTCCCGAGCTCCGGGTCGATGTCCACGCCCGCCCACAGCCCGCGCCCGCGCACCTCGACCACGCCCCTGCCGACCAGCTCGCGCAGCCGCGTGTGCAGCACCTCGCCCAGCTTGGCGGCCCTGGCCTGGTATTCGCCGGTGTTGAGCAGCTCGATGACCGCGTTGGCCACCGCGCACGCCAGCGGGTTGCCGCCGAACGTGGACCCGTGCTGGCCGGGGTGGATGATGCCGAGCACGTCCCGGTTCGCGGCGATGGCCGACACCGGCACCACGCCGCCCCCGAGTGCCTTGCCCAGCACGTAGATGTCGGGGACGACGCCTTCGTGGTCGCACGCGAACGTCCGCCCCGTGCGCCCCAGCCCCGACTGGACCTCGTCGGCGATCATCAGCAGGCCCTCGGCCGAGCACAGCGCCCGCACCTCGCTCAGGTAGCCGTCCTCCGGCACCAGCACGCCGGCCTCGCCCTGGATCGGCTCCACCAGCACGGCCACCGTGTTCGCGTCGACGGCCCGCCTGATCGCGTCGGCGGAGCCGTACGGGACGAGCCGGAAGCCCGGCGTGTACGGGCCGAAGTTGTCGTGCGCCTCCGGATCGGTGGAGAAGCTGACGATCGTGGTCGTGCGACCGTGGAAGTTGCCCTCCATCACGATGATGTTGGCCTGGTCGGGTTCGACGCCCTTGACCTCGTAGCCCCACTTGCGCGCCACCTTGATGGCGGTCTCGACGGCCTCGGCGCCGGTGTTCATGGGCAGGACCAGGTCCTTGCCCGTGAGGTCGCCCAGCCCGGCGCAGAACCGCGCGAACTGGTCGTGGTAGAAGGCGCGGCTGGTCAGGGTCAGCCGTTCGAGCTGCTCCTTCGCGGCTTCGATGATCTTCGGATGGCCGTGGCCGAAGTTGAGCGAGGAGTAGCCGGCCAGGCAGTCCAGATACCGCTTGCCGTCGACGTCGGTGACCCAGGCGCCGTGCGCCTCGTGGATCACGACGGGCAGTGGATGGTAGTTGTGCGCGCCGCGGCGCTCGCTCACTTCGATCAGCTCTGCGCTGGTGGTCATGATCAGTTTTCCCCCCTGATCTCCAGTGTGCAGCACTTGGGGCCGCCACCCGCTTTACGCAGCTCCGACAGGTCGACCGGGATCACTTCGTAGCCACGCCGCTTGAGCTCCAGTTGCAGGTTGGAGGCTTCGGCGTTGATGACCACGTTGGTGCCGTCGCTGACCGCGTTGAGGCCGAGCACCTCGGCGTCCTCGGCGCCCGCCACCACGGCGTCGGGGAACATGCGGCGCAGCACCGCGAGGCTGCCCTCGGAGAAGGCGTCCGGGTAGTAGGCGACGTTGTGGCCGTCGAGCGGGAACAGCGCCGTGTCCAGGTGGTAGAAGCGCGGGTCCACCAGTTTGAGTGAGACCACGGGCCGGCCCAGGTATTCCTGCGCCTCCTGGTGGGCGACCACGTCGGTGCGGAAGCCGGTGCCGGCCAGGATGACCTCGTCGAGGGTGAGGAAGTCGCCCTCGCCCTCGTTGACGTGGCCGGGCTCGAACGTCGTGTAGCCGCGTTCGGCGAACCAGCGCAGGTAGGCGGGCCCCTCGGGGCCGCGCTGCGGGTAGGCGAACCGGGCGCCGTAGACGCGCCCGCCGACGACCAGCGCGCCGTTGGCCGCGAACACCATGTCGGGCAGCCCGTCGATCGGGTCGATCAGGCTCACCTGGTGCCCGAGCTCCTCGTACGTCGCCTTCAGACCCTCCCACTGCCGGACCGCCACATCGCGGTCCGCGCCGGACTCGGGGTGCATCCACGGGTTGATCACGTATTCGACCGTGAAGTACTCCGGACGGCACATCAGGAAGTGTTTGGGCATGCAGCACTCCATCGTCTCTTACCTGGGAAAATCCCGTTCAAGGGGGACGAGCACAGCCTAGGAACGCATGTTCCTGCAAGCCAAGCGGATCGTATTGCGTGTCCGCGCGGGTCTGTTGCGTCTCTCAGCCGCCGGCATGCGATCGGTTGCGCGGCTCCGGCACGGCGGCTCCGGGAGGCGATTCCACGAGTCTCGACAGCACGATGGAGCTCTTGGTCCGCACCACGAACGACTCCGCCGCGATGCGCTCGATCACCCGCTCGACATGCCGTACGTCCGTGGCCCTGATGTGCAGCAGCGCGTCCGCCTCACCGGTGATCGTGGCCGCCCCCACCACCTCGGGGAACTTGGCCACGGCCAGCGCGATGTCCGACGGCTTGGTCTTGCCCTGGCAGAACAGCTCCACGTACGCCTCGGTCGTCCAGCCGAGCGCCTGCGGCGCCACCCGCGCGCTGAACCCGGTGATCGCCCCGCTGTCGCGCAGCCGGTCCACCCGCCGCTTGACCGCCGACGCGCTCAGCCCCACCGCGTGGCCGATGTCCGCGTAGGTCGCGCGGGCGTCTTCGACGAGTGCGGCGATGATGTCACGATCGAGCCGGTCCAGTTCCACGCGCCTTGTATACAGCCTGGCCAGGCTGGCGCGCGACGAGCGGCGCGCGGGACACTGTGCGGGCAGACCATGACCGGAAGGTATTCGCCAATATGAGCACCGCAGGCTTCCCCGAGGGCTTCGTGTGGGGAGTTTCCACGTCGGCCTTCCAGATCGAGGGGGCGACCTCCGTGGACGGGCGCGGGCCGTCCATTTGGGATGGCTTTTCCGCCGACCGGGCAGAGGCGTGCGACCATTACCATCGCTACCCCGAAGACGTGCGGCTGATGAAAGACCTCGGAATGGCCGCCTACCGGTTCTCGGTGAGCTGGCCACGGGTTTTCCCCGAGGGGCGCGGAAAGCCGAACCCGGCCGGGCTCGATTTCTACGACCGGCTCGTGGACGAGTTGCTCGGCGCGGGCATCGCCCCGTACGCGACGCTTTATCACTGGGATCTGCCGCAGGCGCTGGAGAATGTCGGCGGCTGGCCGGAGCGCGACACCGCGCGCCATTTCGCGGACTACGCGCTGGCCCTGCACGAGCGGCTCGGCGACCGGGTCGGCACGTGGTTCACGCTGAACGAGCCGTGGGTGGCGGCGTTCCTCGGCTACGGCGCCGGCATTCACGCCCCGGGGCGCACGTCGGCCTCCGACGCGTTCAAGAGCGCCCACCACATGCTGCTCGCGCACGGCCTGGCGGCGGGGGCTCTGCGCGCGGCCGGGGCCCGGCGGGTCGGCGCGGTGCTCAACATCTCGCCCGTCCTGACGCCCGCCCAGGTCGGCGACTTCACCAGGGAGCTGTCGGAGGAGGACGCCAGGGTCGTGTCCACGATCGACGCCCTGGTCAATCGGCAGTTCCTCGAGCCGATGCTGCGCGGCGCCTACCCGGCGGAGCTGCTGCCGGTCATCGAGCGCCACGCCGGGCTCGAGCACGTCCACGACGGCGATCTGGACGTCATCTCCCAGCCTCTCGACCTGCTCGGCGTCAATTACTACACCCCGCTGGTCGTGCAGGCCCAGCCGAGCGAGCCCGCCGATCCGGCGTTCCCGGGAAGTGAGGGCGTGCTCTTCTGCACGGTTCCGACGGCGGTCACCGCGATGGGCTGGCCGATCGTCCCCGACGGTCTTTCCCTGCTGTTGCGCCGCCTTTCCCGGGAATATCCCGGCCTCGATCTCATGGTCACCGAGAACGGCGCCGACTTCGTCGACGTGGTGAACGGCAACGGCATTCACGACACCGACCGGATCAGCTTCATCGAGGAGCATCTGCGGGCCCTGCGCGCCGCCATCGCCGACGGCGCCCGGGTGCGCGGATATCTCGTCTGGACCCTGCTCGACAATCTCGAATGGGCCGACGGCTATCAGCGCAAATTCGGCCTCGTCCACGTGGACTTCGCCACCCAGCGAAGGCGGCTGAAGGACAGCGCGCTCTGGTACCGCGACGTCATCCGCCGCAACGGCCTGTCCGACGCCCGCCCCAAGCGGCCCACGCTCGAGACGGTGGCCGCGCGCGCCGGTGTGTCCAGGGCCACGGTGTCCCGCGTGGTCAACGGCGAGTCCTCGGTGAGCCAGGAGGTCAGGACCGCGGTCATGCGGGCCGTCGGCGAGCTGGGCTACGTCCCCAACGCCGCCGCCCGCAGCCTGGTCACGCAGCGGACCAACAGCATCGCCCTGGTCCTGTCCGTGCCCCGCCAGAGCGGTGACGCGCTGACGGCCGCCGTGGTCCAGTACGTCACGAGCCTGCTGGAGGGCGCGGGCAAGCAGATCACGCTCATGCTCGCCGACACCGCCGAGAGCCACCGGCGCATCGTCGCGCACGTGGAGGCTCGGCTGGCCGACGGGGTCGTGCTGCTGCCGCCCGACCGGGCCGACACGCTGGCCGAGCGGCTGTCGCGGACCGGGGTGCCGCTCGTGCTGCTGGGCAAGCCGGCGATCGCCTCGATGCTCCCCTACGTGGACGTGGACCACGCCGGCGGCGCGGTGGCCGTCACCGAGCACCTGCTCGCCCGCGGGCGCCGCCGGATCGGCATGATCTGCGGCCCCATGGACCTGGTCGCCGTCCAGGATCGCCTGGCCGGCCACCGCACGGCCCTCCAGCGGGCCGGGCTCGGCCCGCACCTGGCCCTCGCCGACGACCTCTCGCGCGCGGCGGGCGCGGCGGCCACGCGGCGGCTGCTCGGCGACGACCCTTCCCTGGACGCCGTCTTCGCCGCCACCGACCAGCTCGCCATCGGGGCGCTGCAGGCGGCGCGGGAGGCGGGCAGGCGGGTGCCCGAGGACCTGTCGATCGCGGGCTTCGACGACATCGACGCCGCCTCGGCCACCACGCCGGGGCTCACGACGGTCCGCGTGCCGGTCGCCGACCAGGCTCTCGCGCTGGCCCGGCTGCTGCTGTCGCGGCTGGAGGGCCGGCACACCGCCTCCGTCGTGCTCCCGGCCCGCCTCGTGGTGCGGGAGTCGGCCTAGAGCTGCCGCTCGAAGAGGCGGGGGAAGACCTTGGACACCTTCGACAGCAGGTACTGCCCGTAGGTGCCGGTGAAGTCCACCTGGCCGTCCCAGCGGCGCCCGGGGGCGTAGGGGAGGGGCGGCACCTCGCTGTCCCAGCCGGGGTCGAAGAAGAAGGGGAAGCTGAGGCGTTCGTTGCCGCTGCGGTTGCGTACGCGGTGGGGGGTGGAGCGGTACTGGCCGCCGGTGAGTTTGTCGAGCATGTCGCCGATGTTGCACACGAACGTGCCCGGCACCGGCGGGGCCTCGGTCCAGCCGGTGGACGTGCGTACCTGGAGGCCGCCGTTGGCGTCCTGGAGGAGCAGGGTGAGCAGCCCGTAGTCGGTGTGCTCGCCCACTCCCCAGGTGTCGGGGTCGTCGGGCGGGGAGGGCGGGTAGTGAAATATCCGGAAAAGGATGGTCGGATCGGCCGTGTAGCCCGTACGGAAGTAGTCCTCCTCCAGCCCCAGGCTCAGCGCGATCCCGGCCATGACCGCCTGCCCGACCTCCGTCATCGTCCGCAGATAGGCCAGCACCGCGTCCCGCAGCTCGGGCACCTGGGCAGGGAACAGGTTCGGGCCGTGCAACGGCACCGGCCCCGGCGGTTCCTCGGCCCCGAAATAGACGCCCTCCTTCAGGTCCGGCCGCCCCGAGGTCAGCTCGTCGCCGACGGGGAAGAAGCCGCGCCAGGCCCGGCCGCCCCGCTCCATGGCGATCTCGTCCTTGACCTCCTCGGGCAGGGCGAAGAAGCGCCGGGCGGCGGCGTCGAGCCGCTCGATGAGCTCCGGCGGCACGCCGTGCCCCGCGACGTAGAAGAACCCGGTCTCGCGGCAGGCCGCCCCGATCCGCCCCGCGACGGCGCGCTTCCCCGCGGAAGGTCCGGCACCCGTGAGAAGTGGTGACACATCAATCACCGGCAATTCGCTCACTCGCACCATTGTTCCCCATTTCGCCCGCCTCACCAGAGCTTTCCGGCGCCGCGAATTAGCATCGAAGGCAGGACCCGCTGGGGAGGCCAGATGCGTTTCGTTCGCCTCAATCGCCCGAAGCAGGAAGCACCCGCCGATCCCGGCGACCAGATCACCCGCATCACGCCCGTGTACGCCTACGACGGCGACCTCTACCGCCTGCCCGACTGGCCGCAGCGCCGCAGCGCCGAACGCGAGCTCGGCCGCGCCCACGCCGCCGACGGCCAGATCGACACGCTCACCCTGCAGACCGGCGCCGTCCCCCGCTTCCACGAGCTGGAGGACGAGCGGCTGGAGGAGCTGGCCAGGATCGAGGACTGCACGGAGCGGGAGGTCCAGCAGGCCCGCGCCGAGTTCGAGGCCCAGAAGATCCGGCTGTCGGAGTCGCAGCGCGCGTTCGCGGACGCCCGCAAGGCCCTCGACGACAGCCAGCAGCGCGTCACGGAGCTGGAGCAGCCCAGCCGGCGGCCCGGCGACGGCCGGCCCAGCTCGATCGCCATCTCGGGCAGCCACTGGCCGGTCGTCCGCCGCTGGCTCCCCGCCGCCCTCCTGCTGCTGCTCCTCCTGATCGTCGAGGTGCCCATCCTCTACCAGGTCATCCTGAGCTGGGGCGACAGCGTCGCGATGACCGCCCTGCTGGCCGCCGGCGCCGCCCTGATCATGCTGGTGGCGCCGCACATGTACGGGCGGGCGTTCCGCGCCTGGCAGGAGCACGGCAGCTCGGCCAAGGGCCGCTGGCTCCTCATCGGCGTGGCGCTCACCTGGCTCGGCCTCATCGTCGCGGTCGCCGTCCTGCGCCGCGACGCGCTCGTCAAGCCGCTGGTGGTGGACGGCCAGGAGATCGGCCCCACTTCGGAGGGCGTGGGCCGGCTACCCACCATGATCCTCCTGCTGGCCCTCCTCATCGCCACCGCCCTCATCGCCGCCGACCTCGGCCGCCGCATGCACAACCCCAACGACCGCCGCCTGCGCGAGCTCCGCGCCAAACGCGACACCGAGGCCCGTGCCAGCGCCACCGCCCAGGCGGACTACCAGCGGGACACGGGTTACGCGGAGAGCGTCGCCCAGTACCTCCAGGCGGTGGACCGCCGCCGCGCCAGCCGGCTGCGCCAACTGGACAGCGGCTACGACAGCCTGGCGACGGCGTACCTCGGGGGAGTGGTGGAGGGACTGCGGGACCCGGAGGCGGCGAGCTGGGCCGAGCGCATCGTCCTGCGCCGCCGTACCACCCGCTCCTGACGGTCCGGGCCGGGACGGATCACCCAAGGAGCACTTCGGCGACGTGGCCCGAAGGCCTGTCGGCCCCGCCGTGCCCGTCATTCCGGAATGACCGGTTCCCGGGCGGAAGACGTCCGCCCGGGAACCGGACCGCTCAGGAGGTCGAGAAGGTGAACCAGTTGACGTTCACGAAGTCGGCCGGCTGGCCGCTGCTGAAGGTCAGATAGACCGTGTGCGTCCCGGTCACCCCTGAGGTGTTGGCCGGCACCGTCCGCCAGCTCTGCCATCCGCCCGTGTTCGAGAGCGCGAAGTCACCGATGGGCGTGGCCGTCGGGCTGTCGAGCCTGACCTGCACCAGACCGCTCACCCCGGCCCCCGCCCCCGAGGCCACGCGCGCCCTGAACTGGGTGGTGGCCGTCGAGCCGAAGTCGACCCCGTCGAAGCGGAGCCAGTCGCCGTTGCCGATGGCGCCGATGTTCTGGCCGCCGCCCGAGTCGGTGGTCGTCTCGGTGATGGTGCCCGACTGCCCCTGGTAGGCCTCCGCCTGGATCGTGGAGCGCGCGTCCACGCCGCCCGGGGGCTGCGTCGGGGTGGTGCCGCTCTGCCACACCGCCACGTAGTCGACCATCATCGGCCGTCCCGGCACGGTCTCCGCCGTCGGTGTCGGGCCGGCCAGCGCGTTGGGGAACGCCCCGCCCATGGCCACGTTGAGCAGCAGGAAGTAGCCGGCGTGGCCGGTCATGTTGGTCCAGGTCGTCGCGTCGAACTGCGACTGGTTGACGCCGTGGAACTGCTGGCCGTCCACGTACCAGCGCAACTGGTTGGGGCTCACGCTGCGGTCCCACTCGAACCGGTAGGTGTGGTACGCCGACTGGCAGCTCGACCCCGGGCACGCGCGGCTGGCGCCGAGGCCGGTGGTCTCGTTGCATGGCCCGCCCGGGTTGACGCCGCAGTGCAGGACGCCCCAGACGGAGTTGATGCCGTTGACGTTCTCCATGATGTCGAACTCGCCGATCCCCGGCCAGTTCCAGTAGTTCCCCCGGTACGGCGCCCCGAGCGCCCAGAACGCCGGCCAGTAGCCCAGGGCGGCGTTGCCGGTCACGTTCGGCATCTGGAGGCGGCTCTCGATGCGCAGGACGCGCCCGTCGGCGGGCTTGAAGTCGGCCCGTCTGGTCTCGATGCGGGCCGAGGTCCATTCGCCGGAGGAGCTGCGCAGCGGCGTGATGCGCAGGTTTCCGGAGCCGTCGAGGCTGAGGTTGGAGGTGCTGGAGGTGTAGTTCTGGACCTCGCCGGTGCCCCAGTTGGCCGGGCCGCCCGGGTACGAGTGTCCCGTGTCGATGATCCAGTTGGACGACGACGGCAGGGTGTTGGCGTTGCCGTTGAAGTCGTCCGACCAGACCAGCGACCAGCCCGACGGGGTGGGCGGGACGGTGGCCGAGGCGCTGACGGCCACCTTGACGAGCAGGCCGCTGAGTGCCACGAGCACCACGGCCACCGCTGTCAGGCGGCGTCTGTGCCGGTTTGCTGTTGTCATCACATCGCTCCATGGGGGGTGCGGAGACGCGAGAGAGAGCGCTCTCTCAGCAGATGTGAACACAGCGCTTACTTCCTGTCAATATTGCGCACGACACGGTTGACAAGGAAGTGAAATGGCCGCTATCAAGATGAGAGAGCGCTCTCGTACGTGGTCTCGCCCGGGGTTCGGCCGAGGCCGCTACAACAGGTCCACCGTGCTCGCCCCCGCCGCCTCGAACGCCTCCTTCCAGAACCCCTCGAGCTGAGGGAACCGGTCCGGACTCGACGTCTTCTCCCGCAGGAACCCATGGACGGCCACCGTGTACCCGGTCAGGTCGGGCAGCAGCCGCGCGTCCCGCAGCTCCTTGATCTTCTGCTGGCGCGCGCCCTCGCTCAGGTCGAGCTTGTTGATGTTCAGGTCGCCCCGGTTGTTGATCAGGTCGCTGAACACGATGATCTGATGCGCCTTGTCCGGCTGCCGTTGCGCGGTGAGCTGCTTGACCAGGTACCGCAGGGCGCCGAGCACGTCCGACCCCTCGCCCTCCGTGGGGCAGCCGAACAGGTTGACCGCCCTCGGCACCACCTCCGTGATGCGGTGCTTCCGGACGCGGTCCTCGACGACGGGGTTGGCGTTGGGGTTCTCGGCCTGGGTGGCGGCGATGGGCAGCGGGTCCTGGCGGCAGGTGCTGCTCTCCGAGCTGCCCGTGACCGCGGCGAAGCCGATCCAGTCGCAGCCCTGGGCGAAGGCGGGGAGCTTGGAGGTGACGTCGTTTCTGGAGGTGGCGGGGTCGGCGTAGCTGGTGGAGTCGACGATCACGCCGCACAGGCCCCTGGACTCGGTGCCGCACGCCGCCAGGGTGGCGACTACCAGGACCGACGCTGCCGCCGCGGCCAGGAGGCGGGGGACTGGGGGCGCCGATCTCCTGGACGGGCGCGGGCGGTCTCCCCGGACGCCGTCACCGTCGCCGTCACTCGCCTCAACCATCACTCACTCTCCCTCTCGAGGAGCCTGGTCATCCATGGGACCGCCCCGGCCGGACCCGCCACCCCGCGGGCGGACACCCTCATCCCGGGCCGCCACCGCGCCGGTGCGGTGTCGGGCAGGCGGCCGCTCCTCGGGTGGGAGGTCACGGGCGGCAGTCCAGGCGGTAGCCGGCGGGTCGTCGGTGGACAGCCGGTCGTCGGTCGGCGGGTCGTCGCTGGGCGCCGGGTCGGCGGGCGGGGGGCCGGCGGGTTCGCCGGTGTGGAGAGGGCCCTCGGTCGTGGAGGTGCGTTCGCCGGTTGTGGAGGTGGGGTCGCCGGTTGTGGTGGGTGGGGTGAGCTGGGGGTGGTGGGTGGTGGGGAGCTCTCTGGGCATGACCTCCGCGTGCCACACCTCGATGCGGTCCTCGACCTCGCGCAGGATCCGCCCGATCTCCTCCCGCCCCGAGATCGCCGTCGAGGTCCCACCGGTGGCGTCCATCGCGATGACCTCGCCCTTCCACAGGGACGGGACCTCCTCCTTGCGCGGATGAGCCCGCAGCACACCCCCCTTGTAGGCGGCGATGAGCTGCTCGGCCCTGGCGTGCACGGCCTCCACCTCGTGGTCGCGCTCGATCAGCGCGCTCTCCCACTCCTGCGTGAGGTGCTCGATGCGGGCCCGGGCCCGCTGTATGCCGGCGTTCGACTCCTCGACCACGGCCCGCCGCCGCGCCTCCGCCCGCCGCGCCCTGGCCTCCGCGATCGAGATGAACGGGTCTCTCTGCTCCGGTCCGGCGGCGGTGCTCCCGTGCGGCGCCGTGCCGTCCGTGGCGGGGTCGGGCCAGGGGTGCGTGGTGTCGTGGGGTAAGAGGGGCGCGTGGCCGTTGGCGTGCGGGTGAGGCTCTGGGCGGGTGTCGCTCCTGCCCAGTTCGCGCAGGATCACCTCCCGCTCCCCGAGCGCTCGCTCCAACAACGTCGTACGCGTCGCCGCCAGCCGCCGGTCCACCTCGGTGACCTGTTCGCGGGCTCGGGCCCGGATCTCGGTCACGTACGAGGGCTGGAACTCCGGATCCGTGAACTCGCCCAAAGGATGCTGGCGGGCGTCCCGCATCCCCTGCCGACGCGCCTCCTCCCGCTCGGCCAGCGGATCGCCCCGCTTGAACAGCCGCGACAAGAACGCCATCCGCGTCTCCTGGCTCCGGCCGGACCGGCACCCGGCCCGAGTGGTCCTGAACCCCAGACTAAGCGGTCAGTTCCCACGATGGCGGCGATGTCACCTGATGGCGACAGGTATCGCCTCGACCACGCCGTCGGCCCACGTCACGCCGTTGCGGCGGCGCGCCACTGAAGGGTCAGCGAGCGTCCCCCTGGAAGGTCCTCGGCCCCGTGCGGCTCGGGCGGTCCGGCGGCACCGCCGTAAAGGATGTCGTGAAAACACCGCCGCAAAGGACGTCGCAAAAGAGACCGCCGTAAAGGGCGTCGCGAAAGCATGTGGCGCCGCGCGGAGAGCGCGGCGCCACAGCCACATGACGGAAGGGAGCCGTCCGCCCGTATCCGCCGCCCCGGTCGGCTTCAACATGTAGTACTCGGGGGAGGCCTCCACGTCAGGCACGCCCGCGGGG
>NZ_JBFAIM010000015.1:0-60236 GCF_040654715.1 Nonomuraea sp. NPDC050643
GCTGACGGTGCGCGTGGTCACTCCTTCGCGGCCCTTGTCCCGGAGCAGTTGGGCCGTGGCGTCGATGATGCGCCGCCGGACCTCTTCCCGATCACCCACGAACCGATGATAACGGGATTCCGACATCGACAGTTGCGCGTTAGCGATAATCGCGTAATAGTGTTAGCGTTGATATCAAGACTGCCGGAGAGGTGACCGATGAACCGATCGCCGACCACGAGATTCGTTCAGATGCTCCTGCTCGCGGGGGCCATGAGCGTCGGCCTCGCCGCGTGCACGACGTCCGTCGCCGAGTCCGGCGCCGCTGCGACCCGGCCGAGCCGGCCGACGACCGCGCCGACTCCCGGCAGATCACCATCGTCGGCGGCGGTGGGGGAGCGCACGGAGCTGGTGACCGGGCTGCAGGCGCCCTGGGGCCTGGCATTCCTCCCGGACGGTTCCGCGTTGGTCTCTTTGCGGCTGTCTGGAGAGATCGTCCGCATCCCACCGGACGGTGGCGCGGCCCAGCCCGTCGGCAAGGTGCCGGGCGTCGTGACCAGCGCCGAGGGCGGGCTGCTCGGCCTCGCCACCTCGCCGCGGTTCGGCTCCGACTCGACCGTGTTCGCGTACGTGTCCGGCTCGCCCACCAACCGCGTGGTCGCGCTCCGGATCGCCCCCGACTATCGCTCGCTCACCCAGACCCGCGTACTGATCGACGGCATCCGGACGGCGGATCGGCACCACGGCGGCCGGTTGCGCATAGGGCCGGACGGCAACCTGTGGATCGGCACCGGCGACGCGTTCCTCCCCGAGAACGCCGCCGACGACGCATCACTGAACGGCAAGATCCTGCGGATCCGTACCGACGGGACGATCCCCGCCGACAATCCGTCCGGCACCGCCATCTACTCCGGCGGGCACCGCAACGTCCAGGGCCTCACGTTCGGCCCCGACGACACGATGTACGCCTCCGAGTTGGGCCATCGCACCTGGGACGAGGTGAACGTGCTCACGCCGGGCGCGGACTACGGCTGGCCCGAGACCGAGGGCGTCGCCGGCGACACCGGGCGGCCGCCCCTCTTCACCCTCCACCCCGACGACGCCTCCCCGTCGGGGATCGCCTATGCCGCCGGCTCCTTGTGGATGGGCGCCCTCGGCGGGCAGCGCCTCTGGCAACTCCCCGTCCAGGGGCCGCGCGCGGCCGGCGAGCCGATCGCGCACTTCGTCGGCGAATACGGCCGCATCCGCACCGTCGAGGTGGCCCCGGATGGCGCCCTGTGGCTCGTCACGTCCAACACCGACCAGGCCACCTGGGGCGGCACCGACCCCCGCCCCGGCGACGACCGCATCATCCGCGTCGAACTCCCCGAACTTCCCGCGCAGAACTGACGAAGCCGAAGAAGGGAACGACCCATCACGAAGATCGGGGGAGTCCCGGAATGCCCCGGCAAGGGTTGCTCAAGGAGGGGTCGCGGTCGCGCTATGACCTGATGGACGCGGAGTCGTCGCTGTGCGCGGCCATGGAGGCGAGGAGAGCGAGCTTTTCGCTGCTGTCCGTCTGGGGCTCGGGGTGGTAGACGACGAGCATCGCGCCCTCGGTGCCGCTGATGGCGAGTTTCTCGCGGTCGAGCCGGATGGCGCCGACCTGCGGGTGGTGGAAGGTCATGGTCGCTCCGGCGCGTGGGCCGACGTCGTGACGTGCCCACAGGCGGCGAAACCCTGGGCTCGCGAGCGTGAGCTCACCGACGAGCTCGATGACCCGTGGGTCGTCGATCTCGCCCCCGACCGACCGGCGGAACCCGGCGAGCAATCCGGCTGCGGCGCCCTCCCAGTCCGAGAAGAGGGCTTGTTCCGCGGGGTCGAGGAAGACGTCACGAAGCCGATTCCCGCCTACCTGCAGCCGCGGTGAGATCGCCGCGGCGAGCGGGTTGGCCACGAGCACGTCCAGGTACCGGCCTTCGATAAAAGCAGGAAACGGAAGCTCTGCAACAAATCGGGCGGTGCTCGCTGGAACGGTCTCGCGCCGGCCCTTCCCTCGATTCCGCCGCGGTCGCTCTGCCGCGAGGCCGAGCAGGTACGTGTCGTCCTCGAGCTGCAGGACACGTCCGATCGACTTGAGCACCTGGACCGACGGGTTGCGGTCGCGGCCCTGCTCGAGGCGCAGGTAGTACTCCGCGCTGATCCCAGAGAGCATCGCGACCTCTTCGCGGCGCAATCCCGGGACGCGGCGGGTTCCGCTCACCGGGATCCCGACCTGCTCGGGAGTGACGAGCTCGCGGCGGGCTCGGAGGTACTCGCCAAGAACGTTCGGTTCATCGGTCATACCGCCCACGGTAATCGCGGGGTGACTCCGCCTGGCCAGGCCCTGCCACTACCAGTGTCACGGGGAGCCTGGTCCGCCGGCGCCGGCCCGCGGAACGTTGATCCCGGCTGGAAGACGCAGCCGTTCACCTCGAAAGGAATGGGCCCATGACCCGGGAGCGCGTTCTCGTCACCGGCGGATCCGGCTTCGTCGCCGGGCACTGCGTCCTGCAGTCGCTCGAACGGGGCTACGACGTCCGCACCACCATTCGCTCCCTCAGTCGCGAGGACGAGATCCGTGCCGTTTTCGAGAGGGCGGGGATGCGCCGCGGTAACGCCCTGAGCTTCGTGGAGGCGGACCTGACCAGGGATGCCGGCTGGGCCGAGGCGGTCGAAGGCGTCGACTACGTCCTGCACGTCGCCTCACCGATCCACATCGAGAACGTGACGGATGAGAACGAGGTCATCACCCCGGCACGCGAGGGCACCCTGCGTGTCCTCCTGGCCGCTCGCGACGCCGGTGTCAAGCGTGTCGTGCTGACGTCGGCCTTCCACGCCGTCGGGTTCGGGCATGGCCACATCGACCACGTCTTCACCGAGAACGACTGGTCGCCCCTTGACGGGCCGGGCGTCGATGCGTACGGCAGGAGCAAGATCCTCGCCGAACGGGCGGCCTGGGGCTTCATCCGTGCTGAGGGAGGCCGCACCGAGCTGGCCACGATTTGCCCGGTGGCCATCATGGGACCCGTCATGGGCAGGGCCGTCTCCGGCGCGAACCACATCGTCCAGCGCATCCTGAACGGGGAGTTGCCCGGATACCCGGACATGTACATCCCGGTGGTCGACGTTCGCGACGTCGCGGCCGCGCATGTGGTGGCGATGACCGTACCGGGTGCAGCCGGCCAGCGGTTCCTCGTCGCAAGTGATGAGGCCGCTCTCGCGATGAAGGAGATCGGCGCCATCCTCCGCGAGCGTTTCGGCGACGCGGCCAAGCGCGTCCCGACCCGCTCCATCCCCGATGTGGTCGTCCGTCTCGCCGCGCTCTTCAAGGCGGAGTTCAAGCCCGTCGCCGCGGACCTCGGTTACGTCAAGCGCGTGTCGAACGAGAAGGCGCGCAGGCTCCTGGGACTGCAGCCGCGAACGCCTGTGGAGGCGATCATCGCGTCCGCCGAGAGCATGATCGCCAAATCGCTCGTCAAAGCCTGACCCGCTCCATCAACCGGGATCCGCAACCGCGTGCCGCACACCGTTGCAGGGGGCGGTGCTTCTCCATTTCCGACCGGTTGAGGAGGGCGGCCGACATTGACAGCATCGTCAAGTTAGCGCAAACATGGCCTCGCCCGATCAAGAACGCTTTGACAGCATCCGACCTTTACGCAGGGAGCAGGGGGCTCATGCTACGCCGACTGTCGATCATCTCCTTGACCGCGGTGATCGCCGTCTCCACGGCCACGTCGACCTCCGTGTCCGCCCAGGCACGGCCCGTGTCCGCTCGCGAGCTCGACCGCGCGTACGGCGCCCTGGGCGCCAACTTCAACCAGAACATCGACGCCCTGGACTACGCCGAACTGCGCAAGGCCGGGGCCAAATGGGTACGCGGGTTCTTCCCGATGCCCGCCACCGACCAGGGCGACCCCGGCGGGCACATCGCCATCCGCACCCTCAACGAGGCGTCCGGGCGCGGCTACCAGACCATCCTCAGCCTGAAGTTCCCCTACACCAGCACCTCCTTCCCCGCGCCCGGCAGCGCGAAGCTGGCCGCCGAACTGGCCCGGCTGGACAAGGTCCTGCCCACGGTGATGGGGAAGGTGGACATCCTCACGATCGGCAACGAGCCCTTCATCGAAAGCCTGCCCGCCGAACGCGACCAGCGCCTCAACACCTTCTACGAGGCCGTCGCCCGGCATGTCGTCGACCACCGGCGCAAGCAGTGCGGCACAGGCTGCGGCACCGCGCTCTACATGGGCGCGCTCAACCGGCTCGACCAGGCCGGCTGGCGTTCACCGGCCGCCGTGCGCTGGATGACCTTCGTCCGCGAGACGGCGGACATCGAGGGCGTGGACATCCACCCGCACCTCCCCGGCCCCAGGAGCGCCCAGCCGTTCCTGGACTTCATCCTGCCGAAGATGCGTCCCGAGCAGACGTTCCTGGTGACCGAGTTCTCCCTCGTCCGGTACTGGAAGGAGCACCTGCGGGACAAGATCCCGGCCGGCTTCGCCAGGCAGTACGGCTTCGCCCCTGGCACCCAGGTCTGGCAGGTCATCAAGGCCGCCATCGACGAGCCGTTCGCCGAGAAGAAGTGGGACGCCTTCCTGACGTCCAGCCCCTGGTTCAGGAGCCAGTCCGGCTTCCTGCGCGACCAGATGAAGCTGTACCGGGGCACCGGGCGGCTGGCGGTGGCCACGTACGGGTTCAAGCAGGACGACGCGATGGTCACGAACTTCGGGCCGGACAAGGACCCGTGGCTGCTCAACAGCGTGTTCGCGCCGTACACGGTCAAACCGCGTGCCTGGTCCGGGCTGTCGGGGCGGGGCTTCTCGCTGGAAAGCTTCAAGGCGGCGCAGAAGACCTCCTGAATCGCCCGCCAGCCGCCCGGCGAAGGCGAGCCATCCGGGCCACGGCAAGGGCCCCTACGTCCGTAGCCAGATGCCGGCCAACGCCGCCGTCCCTGTCCTTCTGCCTGACAACGGCGTGGCGGGAGGGGGGCGTGCGATCAGCCTTCTTCGAGGACGTGCACCTGAGGGAGAGCGCGGTGGCGGTGATGGGCTTGGGCGATCGCGGCGAGATTGTCGCGTCCCAGGGCACGGTAGGCCATGGTGAGCAGCTCGGTCGCATGGCGTTCGAGTTCGGGGTCTCCCGCGCTGATCCAGTGCAGGTCACGGCCAAGGGTGAGAGCGTCGGCGGGGTGTCCGGCGGCGCAGCGGCGCCGTGCCTCGGCGACGTGGGCTTCGCGGGCGGCCGGGTCGTCGGTCAGCTCCTTGCGCAGGGCCGTGCAGAAGTCGTAGTCGTTCCAGGGTTTCTGCCGGCCGCGCTCAATAGTGGTGTCACCGTCGACGAGCGCGCCGCCGCCGTCCAGGGTCTCGATCCGATCCGGAGCTCCGTGCTCGAGCACTTCTGGCGAGGGTTTGTAGGTGTCGTGGTAGTCGTTGCCCTGTTCGTCGCGGTCGCCGGTCTCGAAGGTCATCAGGGTCTCGCGCAGCAGCCGTAACCGATTCCGTCGTACGGCCACCTCGGGATCCATGGGATCGGCCGGCTCGTCATCCCCATCTCCGACGTGGCACCATCCCGTTTCGAGGGTGTGCCGGACGGCCTCGAGAGGGGTGCGCGATGGCAGGCCCACGCCGCCACCGTCGTTGTTGTAGTAGGAGGCGACGCCGGTGCAGGTGCGCCCGTCGTCGTACCAGAGCCCGAAATGCAGCCCGTCGGTGCCGCCGTGCATGAACGTGAGGAACTCGGGCGGATCGCGGTAGTAGCGGCCGTGGACGCGCACATCGACGCCGGCCCGGGAATCGCGAGCGGGATCATCGAACAGGTCCATGATCCCGAACGGGACCAGCTCCAGGTCGTCGAGGGCCTGCTTTTCGATCGGGCCCAGGGACAGCAGGAAGGCCCGGAACCGGAAGATCGAGTCGGGCAACTGCAATCCCCAGTCGCGGGCAAGGCGTTCCTCGATCGCGGCGCGCTCGTGCTCCACCTGGGCCACGGCGGCCGACCTCACCTGCTCGTAGTGTCCCTGTGGCCGGTTCGTCGCCTTCCACGCCGCGTAGTCTCGCAGGTCGGCGGCGGAACGCGACGCGGCCCGGCGACGGTGGGCCCGTTCCCACAGCCCCGGCGGCGGATCGGGACGCCCGAACACCGTTGCCAGCAACTGGTCTTCGGCCTGGGAGCGGTCGATGCCCGGATAGCGCGACCGGCGCTCTTCCCGGGCGGTCGTGGCCGGCATCCAGCGGCCGGAGTCGGCCGTCACCCGCCTTCTCGCCTCCCCGGCCGGCAGGGGAGCGATCTCCTGATCGAACGCGCGCAACGCCACCGTCCTGCGCCGTCGCACGTGCGCGTCCACCTCGGCGCACAACGCGGTGTAGGTGTCCCATTCCTGGGCTGGATCCTCCTCGGGAAGATCGGCCCGCTCGAGAAAGAACTCGAACTTCTCCCCATACCCGAGGTCGTCGTATTGCGCCGCGATCCGCTCCCGCAGCCCCGCGAGGACCTCCCTGTCGTCCTCCTCCTCGCCGAACCACAGCGCGGGGATGTCCTCGGGATGCTCCAACTGGTCCCGATGGAGCTCCACCGCCGTCTGCCGGCCGAATACGCTCACACGCGCCGTCAACCTGACACCGTCCACAGAGACGAGTTCCGCGTCGAAGCCGGCGAACGGGCCGTCGACGATCCTCACGAACTGACGCTCCACGATGGGTCCCCTGTCGCCACGGACGATCTCTGGGCAGCATGATAGAGATCGCCACCGACATGCGGGGACCTCAGGGCAGGGCGTGCATCAGAGCGGTGACATAGGCATCCAGCCGCTCCTCCACGGCACGCGTCGTCAACTCTGCCCTCCCCGCCTCCCTCCACGGCCGCGACACCACCCGCACCTCTTCTGAGCACGCCAGCCCGTCCCGCACCCGCCAGTACAGCCGCTCACCCGCGGTCGCGGCCAGCACACCGCCGGCCTCCTCGTACGCCTCCGCGAACCGCAGACCCCACGCCGGTCCGTGCAGGAGCGCGAGATTGGTGGAGCAGTGCGCCACGTCGAGATCCGCCGGCCCCCAGGAGGCCGCCGCCCAGGCGACGACGCCATCGCGCCATTTCCGATCACGACCACTCGAACCCGTCGGCGAACGCCCACAGCCTCAAGGCCGGCGTCACATCTGCGCGAACACCATTTTATCGCGATCTACCCGTGGCCCGCCTGTCAGACGTCCCCGCGGCCTGATCGCGCAGGCCCTCGGCACACCTCCCGTGTCGAGAACGTGCTGCCGGCTCCGTCCCAGGTACGCCAGCGGCCACAACGGGCCGCGCGACGAAGGAGAACCACCATGACGCTCCAGCGGATGGACAACGTCGGCATTGTCGTCGACGACCTTGAGGCCGCCATTGCGTTCTTCGTAGAGCTCGGCATGGAACTGGAGGGCAAGGCGCAGATCGAGGGCCTCTGTGCGGACCGCACCGTCGGGCTCGACGGAGTCCGCTGCGACATCGCGATGATGCGAACCCCAGACGGCCACGGCCGGCTGGAACTGGCGAAGTACCTGACCCCCGCGGCGATCGACGCCAGTCCGCACAACCCGCCGCACAACACGCTGGGCATGCATCGCGTCATGTTCGCCGTCGGCGACATCGAGGACGTCATCGCCCGCCTGCGCACTCACGGCGCCGAACTCGTCGGTGAGCCGGCCCAGTACGAGGACAGCTACCGGCTCTGCTACGTCCGCGGCCCTGAGGGAATCATCATCGCGCTGGCCGAGCGGCTCAACTGACAACCCGTCGCGGCCGACCTGCGACTGGACGGACCAAGAAGACGAACCTGGAACGGCACGGAGATCGTCGTGTGCACGCCGAAGAACGCCCCGAAACTCCAGGCCCTGCGCGAGAACCGCGGCCGGGCATAACTCGGCGCCGTCGACGACTAGTACCTCCGGACGACCACCACCTACGGGCACCGATCTCGAAGAGGCACCGGTCAGATCATCCGCGACGACCTGGTCGTCCGCTGCCGTGCCGGAGGCGATGGACAGGACCCGCGCAGCCCATGAGTGTGATCCACCTTAAAGCTCGCTATGGAACCTAAATCGGACTTCCGAACGTCCCTTTGATAGAAGGAATCAGCGATCGCCTACCTACCGTATCCGTTCCGTGACAGCCCGCAGGCCGACTCCGCTGGAGCACTCCCGTTCGACACAAGGAGTACGACTCGTGAATCCGCACGCACTTGCCCATCGGGCACACCGACACGGCTGGGATGTGGAGACCATTCCGCGATCCTCCGGTCCCGTGGTCATTCTGCAACGTGAAGGCTGGCGTCTGGAAATCGCATTCGATGGTCACGCCCCCAAGGAGGCCACCGCCAACCAACCCGGGCAAAAGGTCGGCAGCCAGCTCAACCTCCGCTCGATCAACGACTTCGTTCATCGGCCCGGAATGGATCGGTTAACCAAGCCATGCCGAGATCGGCGCCGGGCAACTCGCCGCAAAAGCGGCCAGGAAGGGTGAGCATCGCGCCGGACACGGCAAGCGCGGGGCCCAACGGCATGGCGAAGTCCAGCACCCCGGTGAACGCCCCGAGGGCGGCAGGTCGTAGGTGCTCGACAGCAGGCCCGAAGCCCTGGGCGGCCTTCGGCCTGGCTGACCACCGCGGGGCCGCCTGGGCCCCTGACTGCTAGGGATCGGCGGTGGCCGCGCTGCGGCAGGTTTGACATCACAGTTTATCTCAGCAAATATTGACTCAATCATGATTGAGATATCTGAGCTCGAGCAGCGAGCCGCCGGGCATGCCGCGCTGGGAGACCCGATCCGGCTGGCGATGGTCGATGAACTGCTCCTGGGCGACCGCTCGCCCGGCGAACTCGGCCAGGCCTTCAACCTGTCGTCCAACCTGCTGGCCCACCACCTCAAGGTGCTGCAGGACGCCGCGTTGATCACGCGGGCGCGTTCGGAGTCCGACCGGCGGCGCAGCTACGTCCGGCTGCTGCCCGACACGCTGGCCGGACTCACCCCCACGCCGTCGATCCCCATGGCGGCCGAGCGCGTGGTGTTCGTCTGCACCCACAACTCCGCCCGCTCCCAGCTGGCCGCCGCACTGTGGGGGCGGCGCAGCCACCTGCCCGCGGCCTCGGCCGGCACCGAGCCCGCCGCACACGTGCACCCACGCGCGCTGAGCACCGCCCGCCGTCACCGCCTGCGCCTGCAGCCTCGCGGCACCGCCCACGTCGGCGACACCGTCCGCGCCGGCGACCTGGTGGTGGCCGTCTGCGACAGCGCCTATGAACACCTGCCCGCCCGGCCGCCGCTGCACTGGTCGGTGCCCGACCCCGTCCCCGCCGACACCGACGACGCCTTCGAACGCGCCTACACCGACCTGTCCGGCCGCGTCGACCGGCTCGCCACCGCCCTGACCCCCGCCGTCATCCCGGTCGAGCACCACCGTCCCGCGAAGGACACGCCATGACGCAGCCCGTCTACCGCCGCGCCGACCTGACCATCGACCAGCAGCACGCCCTGCTGACCGCCGCCCGCACCCTGGCGGGCGAGTTCGACGGCACCTTCGGCGCCGAGACCATCGACCGGTTCCTGCACACCAGCTACGAGCAGTTCGCCGGCCGCGCCACGGTCGCCAACTTCCTGCCCCTGATGGCCGAGCGGTTCGCCCGCCAGCGGCTGCGCGCCCTGGCCCGCGTCGAGGGCAAGGACTCCTCCGGTACGCCGATCGTGCTGTTCCTGTGCGTGCACAACGCCGGACGCTCCCAGATGGCGCTCGGCTTCTTCACCCACCTCGCCGGCGAGCGAGCGATCGGCTGGTCCGGCGGCTCGGAGCCGGGCGAGCAGATCAACCCCTCCGCGATCGAGGCGATGCGCGAACGCGGCATCGACATCACCGGCGAATACCCCAAACCCTGGACGCACGAGATCGCCCAGGCCGCCGACGTCATCATCACCATGGGCTGCGGCGACGCCTGCCCCGTCTTCCCCGGCAAACGCTACGAGGACTGGAGCCTGTCCGACCCGGCCGGGCAGTCGGTGGAGGCGGTACGGCCCATCCGCGACGAGATCGAACGCCGGGTACGAACCCTGCTGGCCGAACTCGGCGTACCCGCGGCTGCGGGCAGCGCGTGAACGAGCTGGCGCGGCGAGCAGTCGCCGAAGGGGTCGGGACCGGCCTGCTGGTGACCTCGGTCATCGGCTCGGGCATCATGGCCCAGCGACTCTCCCCGGGCGACGCGGGCCTGCAACTGCTGGAGAACTCCACCGCCACCGCCTTCGCCCTGACCGCGCTCATCCTCATCATGGGCCCGGCCTCCGGTGCCCACTTCAACCCCGTCGTCTCGCTGGCCGACTGGCTGCTGGGCCGCCGCACCGGCGACGGCCTCACCGGGCGTGCCCTGCTGGCCTACCTGCCCGCCCAGGTCGCCGGCGCGCTCGGCGGCGCGGTGCTGGCCCACCTGATGTTCGGGCTGCCCGCCGTCACCGCCTCCACCCACCAGCGCACCGGAACCGGGCTGTGGCTGGGCGAGGTCGTGGCCACCGCCGGGCTGATCACCCTGATCTTCGCCCTGTCCCGCACCGGACGCGCCGCGCTGGCCCCGCCCGCCGTCGGCGCCTACATCGGCGCCGCCTACTGGTTCACCTCCAGTACCAGCTTCGCCAACCCGGCCGTCACCCTCGGCCGTACCCTCACCGACACCTTCGCCGGCATCGCTCCCGCCTCCGCGCCCGGCTTCATCGCCGCCCAGTTCGCCGGTGCCGCGCTCGGCTTGGCCCTGATCCGGCTGCTGTATCCGCAGCCGACCTCGCCATCGGCCGCCGCGCCCGCGAACCTGGCCACCGACCCCGTAACGTCAGCCCGGACCTGACGAAGGCGGATCAGATCCCGGTCACGGTGCTACGGCGTTCGATCATCAGCACGTCCCGCCACACGCCATGGTGGTGGCCGATGCGCTCCCGCGTACCGACCACCCGGAAGCCGAGCGTCTCGTGCAGGGCCAGGCTGGCGGCGTTCTCGCCGAAGATGCCGGACTGGACGGTCCAGACACCGGCGTCCTCGCCGGCGGCGATGAACGCCGCCAGCAGCGCCCGGCCGATGCCCTGCGCCCGGCAATCGGGGTGGACGTAGATGCTGTGCTCGACCACCCCGGCATACACCGGACGGGCTGAGACCGCCGAGGCGGCCACCCAGCCCAGCACCTGACCGGTGCCGGTGTCGCAGGCCACGTAGCGCAAGTGGGGCAGCCTGGCCGTTGTGAAGCCCTCCCAACTCGGCGCGAGGGTCTCGAAACCGGCCTGGCCGGTGTCCAGGCCGGCCTGGTAGATGGCCAGCACCTGGTCGGCGTCGCTGTCACGCATCGGCCGGATCTCCACCTTGACCGGGGCGGCGGGCTTGGCGGCCTGGACGATCGCCGAGTGCACGCCGTCGCCGTGGTCGGCGGTCAGCGTGATCCGTACGCCGGTGAACCCGGCCGCGGCCAGCAGCCGCCGGTAGCCGGCCACCGGCAGCGCCCCGGCCACACAGCCGATGCGCTGCTCGGCCGCCGCACGAGCGGCCGCATCGATCACGCCGTCGATCACGCCGCCGACCACGCCGTCGACCACGACATCACTGACGCCGAACCGGCCGCCCGGCCGCAGCACCCGGAACGCCTCGGCCAGCACCGCCGCCTTGTCGCCGGACAGGTTGATCACGCAGTTGGAGATGACCACGTCCACCGACCGGTCCGGCAGCGGCACCTGCTCGATCCGGCCGTACAGGAACTCGGCGTTGGTCACGCCGTCCTGCTCGGCGTTGCGCCGGGCCAGCTCCAGCATGTCGGAGCTGGCGTCCAGCCCGTAGACCTTGCCGTGTCCGCCGACCCGGCGGGCCGACAGCAGCACGTCGATACCGCCGCCTGAGCCGAGGTCGAGCACGGTCTCACCACGCCGCAGCTCGGCGACGGCCACCGGGTTGCCGCACCCCAGGCTGGCCCGCACCGCCCCGTCGGGCAGCACACCGAACTCGTCATACCCGGCCGCGCCGAAGCCGCCCCGCTCGAAGGCGTCCTGCCCGCAGTCCGCGACGACCCGGCCCGCTCCTGCGGCGCGGGCCAAAGCCGAATGGTGGTCGATGATCTCGTCGTACGCCATGGCGAAGCTCCTTCACTCGCAGGTGGGCGCGGCCGGCGCGGGGTTGCCCATGACCAGGTCAGCGGCGGTCGGGAAACAGCTCACACAGTTCTCATTGATCCGGTAAAGGCTGGACGTGCCCTGCTTGTCGACCAGGACGAACCGCACCTCGGCCAGGATCTTCAGGTGGTGCGAGACCGTGGACTGGCCCACCCCGGACGCGGTCACGATCTCACCCACGCTCATCGGCGCGCGCCGACGGGCCAGCAGCGACACGATCTGGATGCGGGTGGCGTCGGCCAGCGCCTTGAACCAGCTCGCGTACTCTTCGGCCTCCGCGCGCGGCAGCGGCCCCTTCTCTTCATTCATCGTCTATCGACGATATTCGATGTACGAGAAATATGGAAGCCACAGTCCTCGCGCCGCCTGCGGCAACGGGGGCAGCGGACCGACCGACCAGATCGCCGCCCCGTCGCCGATCAACCGTGTCGGGTCGGCCGATAGGTCAGCACCTGTGTGTGGCCGTCGAAGGTCCGGGCCTCGAGCAGTTCGAGGTCGAAGTCGTCCGTACCGTCGAAGATCCGGTCCACGCCGGTCGTCCCGGAGATCACGGGGAAGACCGTCACCTCGATGGTGTCGATGAGGCCGGCGTTCAGCAGCGCCCGGTTGAGCGTCAGGCTGCCGTGGGAGCGCAGCGGCACATCGGATTCGGCCTTGAGGCGCGTGACCACCTCGATGGGATCGCCGGACTCGATGGTCGTGCCCGGCCACGCGAGCGGCTCGGTCAGCCGGCTGGAGAGCACCGTGACCGGGGAGTCGAGCATGCGCGTGATCCACCCGTCGAACAGGCCGCGGTCGAAGCCCGCGTCGAGGAACGGCGCGTTCGACGAGTAGGTCTTGGCCCCGAGCACCATGCGCAGCGGGTCGCGGTAGGCGGCGGCGCGGTACGCGAGGAATTCGGGGCCCTGCTTGCCCCAGTAGCCGCCCCAGTCGCCGTTGTGGTTGGCGAAGCCGTCGAGCGTGGAGAAGATGTCGAAGGTGTACGTGGCAGTCATGATGGTCTCCTTGCGGGAGGTTGGTCGCGCGCCTTGTGGCGGCCTCACCCCTGCTACGAACACCACCGCCCCGATCCGACACGCCTCCCGGACTTCTTTCAGAACTTTCCGGGCTCCTCCGCCCAGTCGCGGGTGGCGAGCCGGCTTTCGTCGGTGTCCAACGATCTGCTGATCTCGTGCAACAGGTTGGGGCACTTGTCGTTCCTTGGGTTCGTGGAAGATTTCGACGAGTTCATTCAGGCACGGGGGGACGCGCTCCTTCGCTACGGCTACGTGCTTGCCGGTAACTCCGAAGAGGCGGTCGATCTCGTGCAGGAGGCGCTGGCACGGCTGGGTGATGCCTGGTTCCGTGTGCGCAAGAAGAACGACCCCGAGGGGTACGTGCGCACGATCATGGTCAGGCTGCACGTCAGGTCGTGGCGGCGGCGTCACCGTGAGGAGCTGGTCGCCGCAGTCCCCGAGCATGGTGGGCTCGGGGACGGCGGCCTGTGGGCCGCCCTTCAGGAACTGCCCCGCAAGCAGCGAGCCGTCCTCGTCCTTCGCTATTACGAGGACCTGCCGGACCAGGAGATCGCCGAGATCCTCGGCGTCTCCCGCGGGACCGTACGCGGCCAGGCCGCCCGCGCCTTGGACAAGCTCCAGATCGAGCGCGCTTTTCAGGAGGCACGATGAGAGACGAACAGGACCTGATCCAGACCCTGCGCGCAGCCGCCGACCAGGTGCGTCGCAGCGATCTCGCGGAGGGTGTGGCCCGGCGGCGGCGCACGAGGCGGACCAGGCAGCGGGTGCAGGTTCTGCTCGCGGCGGTGGCCGTGGTGGCGATCGCGGGCGGCGTCACGGCGGTCCTGCCGGGTGAGGACCGGCAGCAGCCTGGGCCCGCCGTGGAGGTCAGCCCCTCCCCGTCCGTTTCCGAGGCGTTGGTGCCCGCGACGAAGCCGGTCGCCGAGTTGTGGCCGCAGGCGATGCTCAAGGTCCCGTTGAAGAACCCGGACGGTTGGAAAACGTATCCGGTGACCGGTTTGAGCGCCACCGAGGTGCTGCTGGTCGCCAATTCCCGCTTCGAGAAGGCCGGGCGGCTCGAGACGTACGACTCGGCCTCGGGCAGGAGCCGTGTGCTCGGCTCCATCCCCAGCCCTGAGAAGAAGTACTACCCCCAGCTTTTCGCGGTGGGCGCCGAGTACATTGCCTGGTTCGGCGAGACGCCCCAGGACTCCGACGACTGGGCGGATTTCTGGATCATGCCCAGACAGGGCGGTGCGGCTCGGCGCGTGGGCGAGGTCGACGCCGACGTCGAGAAGATCGCCGTCACGGACGGCTTCGTCGTGTGGTCGGTGCGGAAGGGCGGCGTCTACCGCATGCCGCTGAGCGGTGGTGGTGCCGCCGAGCGGCTGCCCGGCACCGACGGGCTCCACCTGACTGCCTGGCCATGGGCCGCAGGCCGGGCCGGCGAACGCCCGGACGCGAACCAGAACCGTCTCGTCAATCTGGAGACCGGCCAGTCGTTCGACGTCTCGCTGCCCGCCGGTGTGGAGGCGATGCAGTGCAACGCCCAGTGGTGCGTCGGCGTCCTGGAGGGGCACGTGATCGTGCAGCGCATCGACGGCTCCGAGCGCAAGAGCCTGCCTCAGGGGCTGCGGCCGAACCGCATGCGCTCACTGATGGGTGACCGGTACGCGGTGTTCAAGGTGTACGACCCGGATCGGACCAAGACCGACGTGCCGATCGCCGTGGTGTACGACCTGGCGACCGGCGTGTCCGCCGGAATCGGCCGGCGATCGGCCGGCGTGCTGTCCGGCAGCATGACGGTGAGCACGTCTTCCTCCTCACCGTCCACCGCCGTCTACTGGGACGCCGACCAGGAGTCTTACGAAGAGTGCGGCAAAACCACCGGTTGCGCCGTCAAGACGCGTGGTGGCGGTAAGGAGTACACCGTGGTGAACCTGATGGCCGTCACCCGATAACCCCCACGCCCGCAGCCAAGCAACGGCAAGGCACTCGGCAACGGCGGCACCGTACGTGCCGCCAACGCTGGTGACCCGGATCAACCTCATGACCGGCCCCGCCGCGCGCGACGGCGGGAGCCTGCGGGCTGCTCTGGCCTCAGTGGCAGGGCACCGGCACCTCCAGTGCCCATGAACATTCCCTGTTCGACGTCGCCCGCCGCGGCCACGCCGTCGGCACGGCGGTCCTCGGAACGACCCTGCCGCCGCACGACGGCTCCACCGCGACGGTCCCGGTCACCAGGTCCGACGAGGGCCTCAAGGAAACGCGACGGCCCGATACGGATCACGACCCTCGGGGGCGAATGCTCCGTGAGCGTGGCACTGTTCTCCGCGCTCGCTCACCGCTACGGCGATGACCTGGCCATCGTCTGGATCGACTAACGCCCCGGGACATCGGCACCCCTGAGAGCGAATACCCCCGGCTACCACGCGATGGCCGTCCTGCGGTACCTGCCGGCGAACATGTTGCAACGCGACATCGCGGCTGAGCTGTACGTGACGCTCAACACCGTGAAGACACATTTCCGGGCTATCTATAGCAAATTAGGCGTCAGCGGCCGGAAAGCCGCAATTCAGGTCGGACGCCAGGAAACGCCACTTCCGCCCATGGGCGTCGGGATACCGCGGCTTTTCTCACCTGATCGACTTCCATTACGCCATCAGTCGGGGAATCACCGCATGATTACTGTCAGTAACGGGCATAACGCTCTTCGTCTCGCCAATTGGCTACCTAGTCCGAAATATGCCTGCGTGTCGGGTGAAATGGAGGCATCCGCTATGCGGAACAGCGGCACCCTACTCGTCAGCACGTCCACGATGGTGCTGCTCCTGAGCGCCGGTTGCACCACGGGCGACCCCGGCAGGCCGCTGGAGCAGCGGCAGGTGCAGGTGCCGCCGCCCAGACTGTCGATCATGCCGGCGGACGGCACGAAGAAGGTTCCGCCGGACACCGAGATCCGCGTCAGGATCACCGACGGCAAGATCGCCAGGCTGATCGTCGCCGACGCCGCGGGACGCGAGGTCAGCGGGAGCGTCGGCGCGGACGGGACGTGGCGGCCCACGTGGCCGTTGCGGCCGGCGACGACGTACACGGTGAGCGCGCGGGCCACCAGTGCCGACGGCGGGCAGATGGTCACGAAGCGGGCCACGTTCACCACGCTGAAGCCGAGGCGGGTGCTGGAGACCGGCATGTCGCCGCTGAACGGCGAGAAGGTCGGCGTCGGGATGCCGATCCAACTCCTGCTGTCGAAGCCGGTGACCGAGCAGAAGGACCGGGCCGCGGTCGAGCGCTCGCTGACGGTGCAGATGTCCCAACCGGTCGAGGGCGCGTGGAGCTGGGTGAGCGACCGGGAGGTGCAGTTCCGGCCGCGCGAATACTGGCCGAGCGGCGAGCGGGTCACGGTGGTCGCCCACCTGGCCGGCCTGCGGATCGGGCAGAGCCTGTGGGGCACCAAGGACCGTACCGTGACCTTCACCGTTGGCCCCGAGCACATCACCACGATCCGCAACAAGACCCACCGAGCGATCGTGCGCAAGAACGGCGAGGTCGTCAGAACCATCCCGGTCAGCTTGGGCAAGCCGGGCTATGAGAGCTATTCCGGCACCATGATCGCCCAAGAGAAGGCGGCCGACTTTCTCATGGACTCGAGCACCATCGGCATACCGGGCGAGTACTTCCACCACACCAAGTGGAACGTCAGGATGACCTACAGCGGCATGTTCTTCCACGCCGCGCCCTGGTCGACCGGCGATCAGGGGAGCCGCAACGTCAGCCACGGCTGCGTGAACGCCAGTACGGACAACGCCCACTGGTTCTATCACTTCACCCAGCGGGGGGACATCATCAACGTCACGGGTACGTCGCGCAAACTCCAGTTCGGCAACGGGCCCACGCCCTGGGCCAAGTCGTGGAAGGAGTGGCTGGCGGGCAGCGCCCTCGCCACCTCGACCGACGCCTGACGCCATCGCTCACTCCCGCACGAGGCACGCCACCGCGCTCTGCTGCCGGCTGCTATCACCCGATCGGAGGATGAGAGGGCGTGCTTCGTGCTCTGGACGTCCTGGAAACCAGCCGGAGTGCCTGGCGCGCAGAGATGGACGATTTCGCCGCCCGGCGACGCGTCGAGAAAAGGCGGCATCGCCGTTCGCTCATCAAGGCTGATCGCTTACGTTTCCACGATCTGCGCTGGCCGGCGGCTGTTTCCGCCGGCTGCACCGACTGAGCGAACTCATCCTCAACGATCGGTAGACCGCGGGTCAGAGGCGATCGAGGAGTTCCGCCTTCTTCGAGGTGAACTCCTCGTCCGTGAGCAGGCCCTCCCCGTGCAGCCGTCCGAGCTCGCGGATGCGGTCGTAGACGCTGCGGGTGTCGGCGTCCGGACCGGCGGTGAGCTGGGGGCGCTCGGCCTGGCCCGGCGTCGCCGTCCACAGGTGCGCCGTGACCGTCGCGGCCATCACCAGCGTCCAGGCGTCCTGCTTGGCGCTGTCCTCGGCGAGCAGGCAGGCGAAGTCCTTGCTCGGTTTGGCCGCCTTCGGGTCGGCGTCCTCCTCCCAGGTCACGATGCGCAGGTAGCCCTCGTCCAAGGACTTCTGCGGGAACCATTCGACGCGCCGGATGTCCGCCAGCGCGTACTCCATCCGGCGTTTCCTGGTCTTGCGGGAACTGGCTTCGTCGGACCACTCCAGCCGGATGGTCGTCCCGTCGAACATGGCCGTGCCCTCCGACGTCCGGATGTGCAGCGGTATGGGCGGGACGAGCGCGAGGGCGTACTCCTCCGGCCGGCGGCGGTCGTCGGCGAGCCGGGCGGCGTCGGCCGCGATCCGGAGCTGGTCGGCGTGGTATTCGGCGACGAGTTCCGTGTCGGATCCGCCGGTCAGCAGGAACGGCTGCCCCTTGTCGGCCAGCGGCGACCCGACGGCGGCGTAGGGGTCGGCGCGTTCGCGGAGCCGGAGCCGGAGCTGCCAGCCCTTCTTGCCCGCGGAGGTGAAATCGACCGCCGCGATGGCGGGCAGGGGGACCTCACAACGGCCGAGGGTTTTCAGCAGCGCGTGGGTACGCCACCTGGAGTCGTACTGAATGAGGACTTTCTGCTCATCGAACCGCCATGTCGCCGTTTGCCCCCGCAACTCGTCCATGCGTAGAAGTCTAGAAGCGACGCACGTCATTTCAGGCCGTCGAGAAAGGTCTTGGCCACCTTCGTCAGGGCCTGTCGCGCGACCGCCGGATCGAAGAACGGTGCCCGGTAGCCGGCGGCGTCGACGAGGCCGCCTCCGGTCGTCGTCCCCCGGAAGGTGACCTCGATCGTCCGGTTCCCGGCCAGGATCTTGATGAGGATGTCCATCGTGGGCGGCGCGCTCTTGTCGTAGCGCTTGGTGGTGCTGGAGACCACGACGAATGCCTTCTCGCCGAGCCCGGAGAGCTCCTGACGGGGTTCGTAGGCGATGTGGAGGCGATCGTCAGTGAGACCGCCCTTGGCGTGGTAGCGGTCGTACTTCTTCGCGTCGCGATCGAACTGGAACGTCGATCCGGTGTCGCCGCCGCCCCAGTCGACCACGCGGATGTCCAGTTGGCCGCCGCGAGCGGTGAATTCCTGCCCAGGCCGGTGCTTGACGGCCTCCTTGACCGACCAGGTGCAGGCGGTCTGCTTGATGCTGCCGTCACTGGTGCTGACGGACGGTCCGCCGGCAGCGGGGAAGAACGCCGACTCGATCTGTCGGGCGCTGACGATGCCGCAGGGCCCGGTGACCTTCACCTGGCCGGCACTCTTGGCCATTTCCGCGGTGATGCGCTCGGCGACCTTCCCGGCCGCGGCCCGCGTCTCGTCGCCGGAGGGGTACTTGGCGCCGGTCCGGTTGTCGCCGCCGTAAGTCACCTTGATCAACCAGGGCCCCTGCCGGACGAACACCTCCGCCTTGAGGCCGCTCCTCCCGATCGAGGTCTGGCTGTAGGAGGCGTCGCCGTACTCCAGCGCCTTGAGCTCGCCGAACGCCGAGCCCGAGGTCCTGCCGTCGATCCGCTTGCCGTTGCGGACGTTGACTCGCTGCTCGTGCGCCTTCTTGTCCTCGTCGAAGCGGTCTGTGGCGTATGCGACGGCGCTGCGCGTCTCTTCGCTCTTGGCTTCCACGGAGACGCTGAGCGAGCGATAGCCGAGGGCGCCGTTGCCGACGTCCATCTTGTTGTTCGTCCAGCCGCAGGCCGCCCGCTTCTCAGTGTCGGCGGCGGCCCCGGTGGAGGCGTTCTTCCCGCCGTATTCGGCATCGGCGACCAGGCTCTTACGGAGATCGTCCGGTACGGCGGCGCAGAGCTGATCGCCGGTGATCGCCCGGAGCTTCACCGCCTCGGCGGTCTTCGCCTCCTTGGCCGTGGGCGACCGGACCGGATCGCCTCGGCCGGAGGTCGGGTTCGCGGGCGGGCGGGGTTCGCCGCGACTCAGGAGCAGCCAGCCCCCCGCCAGTCCGCCGATCAGGACGACGCCGAGCACGACGACGACGGCGATCAGCAGCCCCTTCCCCCCACGTCCGTTGCCGTTTCGCCGGGGAGGAGACCACTGCCCTCCGGGGCCACCCTGCGGGTGGGGCGGCGGCCCGCCGGGGCCGGGAGGCCATGGCATGCCCGGTCCCGGCCCGCCTGGGGCCGGTCTGCCCTGTGCGGGAGGTGGAAAGCCGGGGGGAGGCCAGCCCTGCGCGTGGTGCCGGCCGCCCGGAGGTCCGGGCGTACCGGAGGGCGGGTAAGGGGTGGACATCGGCGAACCTCCAGAGCGGGCGAGCCTGCCACCCCTGACATGGCAGGCGAACGGGGAGAAGGCGTGCTTCGCCCCCTGCGCCCTGAATGCGAGCCTATGGATGGTGGGACCGCAGGCGTGTCAGGTGAACGTCCCTCACCGTGATCACGGTTCGGTCAACCGTTGGGGTTTCGCCCGAACAAAATGGGCGGGGGAGGCGGGGCGGCGTGCCGCCGTTCCCATGGGTGGGCTCGCTGACGACCTGGAAGGGCACGAGCAAGCGCTGGGAGCCTCGGTGCGAAGGCACGACCAGGCGATCACCTCACCGAATACGCGGAGACGTCGGGCCTTCAGGTGGCCGCTTGACGTGGATCAGCTCTTTCAGGGATGAATGAGCCTCATGCGGCGCCTCCCCGGGGCCGGAGGGCTGGGCCGGAACTCGCTGAGCCAGGGGAGACCGCGAACCGGTCTGGCGGAAACATAGAGGAGTTCGTGTTCTGATGGATTCCAGGATCGCGGATGAGGCGCGCGAGCTGACGTCGAGCCTGCGCCGGCTGGGCGTGCGGCTCCGGGTCGAAGACGGGAGCCTCCGCATGGAGGCGCGCCGGGGCGTCGTGGGACCGGAGCTGCTGGCGCGGGTCGCGGAGCGGAAGGACGCGATCATCCGGGTCCTGTCCGTTGACGTCGATCGGGTTCGAGCCTCCGGTGGGCCGGCTGCGCCGATTCATCTCGAGGACGTCCGCGTGGCGGGAGCCCTGCGAGGCGTCCGGATGGAATTCGGCGCTGACGTCGCTTCCGCGGTTCAGAGGGTCTGCGCCGAGAGCGGGCTTACGCCGTCGATGTTCTACCTCGCCGCTCAGGCACTTGCCCTGCGGGACGTCGGCGGTCGTCCCGAATCGGTGGTGGCGTTTCCGGTTGACGCGCGGGCGGAGGCCGGACCGTCCTCGACGGCCGCTCCACGGGCCGACCTCGTACTGATCCGGGTGGCTCCTGACGGTGAGCAGAGCATTCGGGAATACCTTGGGCAGATTCGTTCCCAGGTCACCTCCGCCGCGCGGAGGGATATTCACGACGATCCGGTGGTGGACGGATTCTTCGAGTACGTGTGCGCCGATGAGCGGCCCGCCGCCGGCTTGTTGAAGGCACGGCCCCACCCCGGCAGGGGCAACGCGGTCACCTTGAGCGTGGTCGACGAGCCCGGACGGATCGGGTTGGAGGTGGAGCGGGGGAGTGAGGAGGCCGGCGAGGATCTCTGCCGCAAGCTGGCGGAGAAGATCGGCACGCTGATCCCGGAGATGCTCGGAGATCGCGAACGGTCGCTCGCCACGCTGACGTCAGGAGCGGCTGCTCCCGTCGGCCTGGGCGGATCGCCAGACGGGTCCGGTGGCTCCGGCTCCACGACGCCTTCCGGGGAGGCAGACCGCGGCACTGGCCGCGACGCGCACGGTCTGTTCGGAGTCGTTCTCCCGCTGAGGCCGGCCGGCACGGAGCCGCCACTGTTCTGCGTCCACCCGGCGCTCGGGCTGAGCTGGTGTTACGTGATGCTGCTCGGCCACCTCGCCCAGGAACACCCCGTGTACGGCCTGCAGACGGCGTCCCTGCGGTCCCCGGGGTATCTCGCGTCGAGCGTCGAGGAGATCGCGGACGGCTATCTTCGCGAAATCCGCGGGATCCAGCCGCACGGCCCGTACCACCTTCTGTCCTGGTCGTTCGGTGGTCTTGTCGCACACCGGCTGGCGGTGCTGCTCCAGCGGTCAGGAGAGGAGGTGGCTCTGCTGTCCGTCATGGACGCCGCACCGCTTCCGGAGCTGGGGGAGGTCGGCGAGGAGGAGCTCGTCCGGGAGGCGCTCAGCACCCTGCTCGGCAGCGACGATGCGGCGGAGCTGGCGATGGCCGAGCTGCCCGCGGACGCCACGGCCGAAGATCTGAAGCGTCAGCTCAAAGCCCACAACCCGACCTTCCCCGAGCTCGACCTCGCGACGATCGAACGTCTCATGGCGTCGACGGTGAACCATTTCCGGCTGCTGCTGGGCCATGTGCCGGGAGTCTTCGACGGGGAGCTGACGTTCTTCGCCGGCACGTCCCGGCACCCCAGCCGGATCGCGTCCGATCCGCGGCGCTGGGACGGTCACGTACGCGGCGTCGATCGCGTTCAGCTGGACTGCGACCACCTGGACATGGCCGGCCCCGAAGCCATGGCGCGCATCGGCGCCCATCTCAACAGCCGGATGAAGTCCTGGAACAGTGAGAGGGCCGAGAAGGGCGCGGCCTCAAAGGACACCTGATCCGCCTCGTCGACCCGGGATCACACCGGCCCTCCGATGCCGGAGACGGTCACACGTCATCGATCATCTCGGCGATCTCCGACCACGTCCGGGCACACTCTCTCGCCACCTTGGAGATGGAGGCCATGCAGTGCGGCGGAATGCTCTCCGCGATCTCTGCCCACTGCGTGGTCGTCACGGTCCTGGAGTCCAGCCACCTGAGCACCATGCGGCCGGAATCGGAATAGCGAAGTGACGGGTCCCGCCGCAGGATGTCGATCACTCGTGGGAGGTCGATCCGGTCCACAACGCCACCGCCGTTCGTCGCCGCCCTGTGCTGGGACACACCCCCTCCGGCGGACCTCAATCGCTCAGGCACCGGGTTCTCACCCGCGAGCACCCGTCGGCGCACGTCCTGCGCGGTTGCGATCGAGATCCCCGCCGCTTGCGCGATTTCCCGGAGGGTGGCATCCGGGTGCTCGGCAAGCACCTCACTGGCGACCAATCGCCCCTTCGCGGCGTCCAGCGGCCGGACCTTACCGTCTGCGCCGGTCCTGGCCGTGGCCTCACCGGACCCGTCCTCCTGCCTGCGCATGGACGCCACGGTCGCCGCCGCCAATCCCGCCGACAATGCGATGGCCCGGTCGGAGAGATGCGGGTGCGACCAGATGATGCGTGCCGCGGCCATCTTCCGATCGGCCAGATTCAGCGGCAGACCATGTGAGACGTTCGCCTGCACCCCGAACCGGAATGCCTCGTCGGGGTCTCCATGAAAGAACCGCACCTCGATGTCGGAGCGGCCGACCAGACGGGCGGCGGTCAGACGGTGCATCCCGTCGATAACGCGCATGGTGGTGAAATGCACGAGTATGGGCGGAAGTGGGTCCTCGACCTCGGCCAGTGCGCGAACGTGGTTCAGATCGACCCCCTGGCGGCGTGGTGAATCCGCCTCCGTCAAATCATCGAGCCTCACTCGTACGATATCGTCGGCGACAAAACCGCTCCCTCGGTCCGTCGGCTCTGAAACGCTTCTCTTCAAAAAGCTTCCTCCCGATAATCACGGAAACCGCAGATCGCTGTGCTGATGGCCAGGTCCGTGCCCGGGGCTCGTCAAGTGGGATCACCGAACCGCGGACCATGCACAGCCGTCTCCCCTGAACGCGTGCGCGATCAGGGCCGAGAATACGGTTGGGCGGTATGTTTCCGGTATTGGGGAAACCCCTGTCGTCGCGGCCTGGGCTCCCTCGCGCGCAGCGGTTTTCCGTACGCAGCCGGGTGGCCGCCGCGCGATCCTCCCGACCGGCGGCGTGTCCGGCGATTTCCGACGGGCGGACACGATCGAGGATCGTCCGGCCCGACACCAATGGTGCGACGTCGTTCAACCGGTTGTTCTGAGCAGTTGAAAGTCGCGGGAGCCGGCAACGCCGCGGCGATTTCGTGGGCGTTCGACGTGGCGCTCGTCCGGGCTAACACGCTTGGGGCGGATATGGCAGTGTGCTGCCGCACGTGATGGACTGCGCTCCCTTGTGCCGAGGCCGGTCGCGACCTTTGTTGAATGTCGCGGCGGAATCTCAGATGAAACCGAACCCTGGAAAGTCCACGGTCGGTTGCGGAGCGCGGCCGAGAGATTTCATGACTGCGGATTGCGAGCCGGTGTGGATTCAGCGCTTGAGTGGACACAGGAGTTCTCCAGGGCCGTGAGCAGGCTCACGGAGGCCTCGGTCGAGGACTACTACAACCCCTATCGCGCCTTCCGGTGGCCGGACGAGATCAAGCCCGCATCGTTGTGGATGAGCAGGGAACTGCTCTCGGTCCACGGCACCGCGGTGGAGCGGGACATCCCGCCGGAGCAGCTCGTCGAGCTCTCTCGCTGGGAGAGCGTCAACCTCTACAGCTTGATCGCCCACGGGATCAGGGAGTTGCTCATCGAGGTGATGCGCCGCATCCACACCCCCGGCTATGAGATCCCGACGCCCTATTTCCACCACTTCATCGGCGAGGAGAACGAGCATATGTGGTTCTTCGCCGAATTCTGTCTCAGGTACGGCGGTCGCATGTATCCGGACCGGCGCATGGTCTTCCCCGCCGCCGAGCGCTCGCCGGAGATGAACAACCTCATCGTGTTCAGCCAGATATTGATCTTCGAGCAGATCGGTGATTTCTTCAACGCCAGGATGGCTGCGGATCAGGGCCTCCCGGACACCGTCCGGGAGGTCAACCGCATCCACCACCGTGATGAGTCCCGGCACATCGCCTTCGGCGGCCAGTTGGTCTCCGCGCTCTTCAACCGGGTCAAGGCAGGTCATCCGGCCGATGCCGTACGGGACGTCGCCGGTTATCTGCGTCGCTACATCGATCTCATCATCCAGATGTTGTACAGCGTGGACGCCTACCGCGACGCCGGATTCGCCTCGCCGTCACGGTTCCGGGCCACGGTGCTGGCCGACCCTGCTCGGCAAGTCGCGCACGATCGCATCACCGAACGAACCGTCTCCTTCTACCGGCGTATCGGCCTGTTCGACTGACAGGAGCCCTCATGGCCATGTTCCTCGCATCGGGAGTCGCGGTGCTCGACTCCGCCGAGGCCGAGATCTTCGGTGCACTGGACGACCGTTTCCGCCGGATCGCCGAGCACCTGGGCGCACGGCCGATCATCAGCCCCGCGATGTTGCCCGCCGAGTTGCTGACCCGGCTTGACTTCTTCGCGAACTTTCCCCATCTCGCGCTCCCGGTGGCCATGTACTCGGAGGAGGCGACCGCACGGCTGGCAGGTAAGGAGGGCGGGGTTCCCACACCCGAGGACGCTTTGGAGCCGACAGACTGCCTCCTGCCGACGGCCACCTGCTACGGGCTGCTCATGACGCTCCGGCAACGGGAGATCCAGACGTCGCGACTGCTCACCGCGATCGGCCGCTGCTACCGCAACGAGAAGGTCTACGACGGCCTGCGCCGCCTCAGGGCATTCCACATGCGGGAGGTCGTCTACGTGGGAAGCAGGGAAGGCGCGCTGGAACACCTGCGGAAGGCGGGAGAGCAGGTTCGCGACCTGGCCAGAGGGCTCGGGATCGAACTCGACGAGCTGCCTGCCACGGACCCCTTCTACCTGGACGAAGGCTCCCGGGCGCTGCTCAACCGGCTGGATCCTGTCAAGATCGAATTCGTGGCCCCGGACGGCACCGCGCTCGGCTCGGTCAACCGCCACCGCAACTTCTTCGGCGAGCGGCTCGGCATCGAGCACGACGGTGCCCCGGCCTACAGCAGCTGCCTCGCCTTCGGCGTGGAGCGGTGGGTCCACACCTTGATCCGAACTCACGGCGGGGCCGAGCGCGCTCTCGCCGTCGTCCACGGTTCGAGCTGATGGGAGACAAGGGCATGGACCTCAGAGAAACCAGGAACACCGAGGTGGACGAGATCGTCGCCTGGATCCGGTCGAAGAACCCCGACTTGGAAGGCGACCTTCTCCCGGGCACCGACCTCATCGAGACGCGGCTCCTCGAGTCGCTCGCGTTCCTGGAGTTCGTCGGCCTGCTGGAAGAGCTCTCCGGCGAACCGATCGACGTCGGCTCGCTGAGCATCGACGACTTTCGCACCCTGGACCGTATCGCCGAGAGGTTCCTGTGACGATGGCGCTCCGGAGCGTGGCGGCCACACTGCTGGCGACGCGTGTCGCTCGCTCCGGCCCGGAGGCGGCCGTGGTGTGCGGTCAGGTGTCCGTCTCACATCAGGAGCTGGACGCCAGGGCTGCCGCGGTGGCCGGCGCGCTGGCGCGCCGTGGGGCCGGGCGGAAGTCGATCGTGGCCGTCGCGGTGCCGCGCGGGATCGGCGCGGTGGCCGCGATGCTGGGTGCTTGGCGGGCCGGGGCGGCCTACCTGCCCATCGACCCCGCCTACCCGTCCGAGCGAATCGCGTGGATGCTCGAGGACGCTCGTCCCTCCGTCGTGGTGCTGGGATCCGACACGCGGATGGCGGTTGCGGCAGGACTGCCGACGGTCCACGTCGACGCGGCCGGACTCGCCCTCGACGACGGTGACGCGACGGGCGTCGCCGGCGCTCTCGACGCCCTGACGCCGGACGATCTCGCGTACGTCATCTATACCTCAGGCTCGACCGGGCGCCCCAAGGGCGTCATGATCACTCACGGGGCGCTGGCCGCCTTCCTCACCGCCATGGAGGGACTCTTCCCGCTCAAGCCGGCGGACCGGCTGGTGTCGGCCACGACCTTCGGCTTCGACATGTCGGTGCCGGAGTATCTGCTGCCGTTGCTGCGCGGCACTCGTCTGATCATCGCGACCGCGGACCAGGCCCTCTATCCGCCCGCTCTCGGCGAGCTGATGGCCGGGTCCGGCGCCACCATCATGCAGGGGACCCCGACCTTGTGGCGCCAGCTCCTCGCGGAGTGTCCCGGCGTGGTCGACGGCCTCGACGTTCTCGTCGGCGGCGAGGCTCTTCCGGCCGCGCTCGGCGCGGAACTCGCCGCCCGGGCCCGGCGGGTGACGAACCTGTACGGGCCCACCGAGGCGACGGTGTGGGCCACATCCTCGGCGGTCGGCAGGACAGGGACCGGCATCGCGCCGATCGGTGCGACCTTCCCCGATGTTGACGCGTACATCCTGGACGAACGGCTGAGCGCGGTCCCCTCCGGGACGGTCGGCGAGCTCTATCTGTCCGGGCTCCAGGTGGCGCGAGGGTACCTGAACCGCCCGGAACCGACGGCGGAGCGCTTCGTCGCGGACCCGTTCGCCGCCGACGGACGGCGGATGTACCGTACGGGGGACCTGGCGGTCCTGAACGCCGACGGCGTTCTGGAATATCGCGGCCGGACGGATGCGCAGGTCAAGATCCGCGGCTTCCGGGTGGAGCCGGGGGAGGTCGAGGCCGCGCTGGAGCACCTGCCCGGCGTGCGTCAGGCGGCGGTGGTGGCGCGGCCGGACGCCGAGGGGATCCCGCACCTCGTGGCCTACGTGGTGGGCGAGGGCCTGCGGACCGCCGCGCTCGTCCGAGGACTGCTGGCCGTGCTCCCGCGGCATCTGGTGCCGGAGGCGTTCCGGATCGTCGATCGGCTGCCGCTGACCCCGAACGGCAAGGTGGATCGCCAGGCACTCCCGGATCCGAGCCCCACCGCGCTGGACGACCACGCCGGCCGCGCGCCCGACGACCCCTCACATCGCGCCCCACGGACGGCCGTCGAAGAAGCGGTGTGCGGCCTGCTGGCCAGGGTGCTCGGGACCGGCCGCGTCGGGATCGGCGACGATTTCATGGCGCTCGGCGGCACCTCGCTGCACGCGGCCCGCCTGGTGGGCCACCTTCGCGCGTCGCTGGGCGTCGACGTCTCGGTCCGGCACGTCTTCGAGGCCGCGACCGTCGGCGAGCTCTGCGACATGATCGGGGACGTCGGCGAAGCCGCCCCGCGGCGGGGCTCGGGCGATCACGCCGGGCACGCGTCCCGTCCTTCCTACGCGCAGCAACGTCTCTGGTACCTGAACCGCCTGAACGAGGCGGACCTCGGCTACAACCTCGCCTACGGCGCGCGTTTCAGGGGCCCGCTCGACCCGGGCGCGCTCCGTGCCGCGCTCGCCGACGTCGTGGCCCGTCACGAATCCCTCCGGACGCTGTTCGTCGCGGAGGAGGGAATCCCACGACGCCGGCCGCTGGATGTGGCGGACCGCCTGCCGTGCCCGGCAGCCGAGCAGGTGAGCGCGGAGGACGTCCAGCGCGTGTTCGACGAGACCGCGGCGCACCGCTTCGACCTCGAGAGGGAGGTTCCGGTCCGGTACCGCCTGCTGCGTGTCGCGCCGCGGGACCACGTCCTGCTCGTCGTGGTCCACCACATCGTTTTCGACGGCTGGTCGAAGAGCCTGTTCGCCGACGACCTCGCCACGGCGTACGAGGCCCGGTCCCGGGGCGCGGAGCCCGGCTGGAAGCCGTCGCCCGCCGGTTATTCGGACTATGTCCGGTGGCAGGAGTCCGTGCTGGGTGATCCCGCTGATCCTGACAGCCGTTATGCCCGCGATCTCGCCTACTGGCGTGGCGCCATGGAAGGGATGCCCGACGAGCTGACGCTGCCGTCTGATCGGGCGCGGCCGACCCGCGGGAGCGGGCGAGGCGGGAGGGTCGAGGGCGAGCTCGGCCCGTCGTCGCACCGTGCGCTGATCGGTCTGGCCCGTGCACAACGCGCCAGCGTCTTCATGGTTCTGCAGGCGGCCTTGGGCGCGCTGCTCACCAGGCTCGGATCCGGCACCGCCCTCCCGATCGGGTGCCCGGTGGCCGGCCGGACCGAGCGCGCGTTCGATGAAGTGATCGGCTTGTTCGTCAACACCCTGGTCCTGCCGACCCGGACGGAAGGCGACCCGACCTTCCGCGCTCTCCTGAGCCGGATCCGCGCGAGCGATCTGGAGGCCTACGCTCACCAGGAGCTGCCGTTCGACCTGCTGGTCGAGGCGGTCAACCCGCCGCGCAGCGCGGCGCGCAACCCGCTCTTCCAGGTCATGCTGGCGCTGGAGACCGAGCCTGAGCCGCCGCTCAGGCTGCCGGGCTTGTCCGGCGAGCCGTTGCGGGCGGGCCTCGATTACAGCCGTTTCGACCTGACGTTCATCGCCACCGAGCGGCAGGACGGCGGGCGGGAGCCGGCAGGGATGAGCCTGGCCCTCGAATACTCCGCGGATCTCTTTGACCGCGAGACGGCCGAGCTGATGCTGCGCCGGTTCGCACGGCTGCTCCGGTCAGCCGTCGAAGCACCCGATCGGAGATTGTCAGCGCTCGACCTCATGGACGAGGCCGAGCTGGGGCAGGTGCTGGGCGATGTCGCCCAAGGCGCCAGGAAGTCGTCGGCGAGCGATGCCCTCGCCCTGGTGGAGTCGGCCGTGACAGCCGGCGGGGCGCATCCCGCCGTGGTCTGCGGCGAGGTCGTGCTCTCCTACGCGGAATTCGGTGCGCGTGCCGACGAACTGGCGCACGCCTTGACACGGCACGGTGCCGGACCGGAGACGCTGGTGGCGATCGCGCTGCCGCGCGTCGCCGGGGCTGTCGTCGCGATGCTGGGAGCCTGGAAGGCGGGAGCCGCCTACGTGCCCGTCGATACCGGGTATCCGGCCGAGCACATCCGCTGGATGCTCCAAGACGCGCGGCCCGCCGTCGTGGTGCTGGAGGCGGGCAGCGCCGTCCCGGTTCCGGACGACGTCCCCGTCGTGCGCGTCGACGAGGCAGGACGGATTGTCGGGACGGACACGGTGTGCGTACGTGCCCCGGGAGCCGGTGACGGCGGCAGCCGAGCGCCGGATCGCGCGGCCTATGTGATCTACACCTCGGGGTCCACAGGTCGCCCGAAGGGTGTGGTCGTTTCGCATGCGGCTCTCGCCAACTACCTGCGGTGGGCCGCTGAGACGTATCCGAGCATGCGCGGCCGGGTACCGGTGACCTTCTCCTTCGGCTTCGACGGCGCGGTCACCCAGCTCTGGGCACCGCTGACAGCCGGTGGGACCGTGGAGCTCGTCGACGTCCCGTCCTGGTTGATCGACGAGCCCGATCCCACCGCCGAGCGCCCGACGTTCCTGGAGCTGACGCCGAGCCAGTTCCCTCTCCTCGGCGATCCGGACGACCCGCGATGGCCGACCCGCGACCTGGTCCTCGGCGGTGAGGCGCTGCATGGCGCCACCCTGGCCGAGTGGCGGCGGGCGCATCCCCGCGTCGATCTGACGAATCTCTACGGGCCGACCGAGGTCACCGTCGCCTGCACGTTCCACCGCATCGCCGCAGGGGAGCCGATCGGCGCGGGCGCGGTGCCGATCGGACGCCCGGTGTGGAACGTCCGGTTGTACGTGCTCGACGAAGCTCTGCGCCCGGCCCCGATCGGTGTCCTGGGGGAGTTGTACGCTGCGGGGGCCCAGCTCGCGCGCGGCTACCTGAACCGGCCGAAGCTGACCGCGGAGCGCTTCGTCCCCGACCCCTTCGCAGCCGATGGGAGCCGGATGTACCGGACCGGGGACCTGGCACGGTGGACCGCGGCGGGCGTGGTGGAGTACGTCGGGCGGGTGGACGACCAGGTGAAGATCCGCGGCTTCCGGGTGGAGCCGGGTGAGGTCGAGGCGGCGCTGGAGCGACTTCCGGGGGTGCGCCAGGCAGCCGTCGTGGCCCGCTCCGGCTCCCGGGGAAACCGGCGCCTCGTGGCGTACCTGGTCGGTGACCCCGTGCCACCCGCCGTATTGTCGCGGGCGCTCGGCGCGATCCTGCCCCGGCACCTGGTGCCCGACGTGTTCGCGTTCGCCGATCGGCTGCCACTGACGTCGAACGGCAAGGTGGATCGTCAGGCCCTGCCCACGTCAGTGCCGGAGACGGAAGGGGCGGAGGGCGACCCTGGGCGGGAACCGCGATCGGGCGCCGAGAAGGCGGTGCGCGGCCTGTTCGCCGAGATACTCGGGGCCGACCAGGTGGGCATGGACGACGACTTCTTCTCCCTGGGCGGCAATTCGCTCAACGCCGCGCGCCTGGTCGGCCGGGTCAGGACACTGCTCGGCGCGCGGATCGGGCTTCAGGACCTGTTCGAGGCGCCCACCGCGGCGATGCTCGCACAGCGTTGCGAGGCCTGAGCCGATGACCCCGTTCGCCAAGCTCAGCACTGCCTCGGGGCTGCACATTCAGTGCCTGCGACCCGCGCCCGACGGCGGGCAGGCACTCCTGGTGGTCGAGTTCCTCGGCGTGGAGGGCGGCGGCACCCTGGCGGGCGATCTGGCAGCCGGTACGGCGGACGTGGGCGTCTACCGCCTCGATCCGGTCTCCGGCATGGCCGACTCGCCGAACCGTTCGCTGCCCGGCATCCCGGCCCTCGCCGAGGACTACGCCGCCACCCTGTGCGCCTCCCTGTCCGCCGCCGGCTCCGGCGTTTTCCACGTGGTCGGATACTGCGGCGGCGCGGCCCTCACCACGGCGATCGTCTCCGAGCTGGCGGAGCTCGGCGCGGACGTTCGACGCTGTGTGCTGCTCGCTCCCGGCTTCCCCGGCGCGGGCGATGTGCAGGCGGAGTTCGACGTGATGCTCGCGAAGGTCGGCGACGGCGACGGCTTCGTCCTCCCCCTGGGGGCCGCGCCCGCCGACACGGTCCAGGCCGCGGCCATGACCCGTCTCGACGCCGGCCTGGCGGCCCTGGCCGACCACCTCGAACTGGAGCGGGACGAGGCTGAGGTGTTCATGGCGGACCTGTCTGACCGCTACCGGGCCTGGCTCGGCTTTCTCCTCATGTCGGCGAGCGCGGACACCTCCACCGGCTTGCGCTGCCGCACCATCGAGATCTCACCGCCGAACCATGTCGCCGGCGGAGGTCCCGAGCGGGAGTTCGTGCCGTGGCCGGCTGCGGCGACAGGATCGGACCTGCTCACCGACCCGCTGCTGGTCGAGTACGTCGCCCGGATCACGCGGTGATCGATGGGCGGATCGGGAGCGAACTCGTGGTGCTCCTCGGCGCCGTCGAGCCCAGGGAAGCAGCCCCCGATGCCTGAGGTCGACTGCGAGGTCTGGTACGTCCGCGCCGCGACCGTGCCGGAAGAGCTGGTGGCGCTGTTGGACGAGCGGGAACTGCTGCGTCGAGGGCGACTGCGTGGAGCGGGCGACCGCCGTCGATTCCTCGCCGCATGGGCGCTGGCCCGGCTCGTGCTGGCCGAGCGGTGGGGTTGTGCTCCCTCGGATGTCGCCTTCGACCGTACGTGCCGGTATTGCGGAGGCGATCACGGCAAGCCGAAGCTGGTGGATCCGGTCGAATCGGAGGTGGATGTCTCGATCTCCCACACCGGAGACCTGGCCGTCCTGGCCGTGACGTCGCGGGGCGCCGTCGGCGTCGACGTCGAGGACGCCTCGGCTCGCGAATCCGTCGGCCCCCACCTCGAGTCGTCCCTGTCCGAGTTCGAGCTCAGGGACTTTCGCGCGCGAGGCGGCGGCTACGCCGACTTCGTGGTCCGGTGGACCAGGAAGGAGGCCATCCTTAAAGCGGTGGGCAAGGGGCTGGCGGTGCACCCGGCCCACGTGGAGGTGACGGGCTCGCGCACATCGCCCAGGGTGCTCGCCCTTCCCGCCGTGCTCGGGAGGCCGGACTCCTTTTCACTGATCGACGCTCCCTTGCCGGCACCGTATCGAGCCGCGGTGGCGATCGTCGGCCGAGCCGCCACCCTGCGGGTCCGCGACGGCGCGGACCTGATCGGCGCCGTCGCGGACCGTGGGGATCACGCGCCTTCGGCGTAACGATCCGCGACCGCGAGTGCCTCGTCGAGTTTCGCCAGTCCCTCCAAGGCTTCGGCCTCGGTCGTGTTGCACGGTGGCACCACGTGGATCCGGTTGTGGTTCGTGGCCGGCCACAGCCCGAGCCGGTGGCAGTCCGCGATCACCGCGGCCATGGGCGCGGCCGCGGCTCCTGACGAGGCGTAAGGCACGAGCATCTGACGGGTGTCCCGGTCGCACACCAGCTCCAGCGCCCAGAAGACGCCGAGCCCGCGGACCTCGCCGACCGACGGATGGCGCTCGGCGAGCCGGCGCAGCTCCGGGCCGATCACGGCCTCGCCGAGCCAGGCGGCGTGATCGATGATGCCCTCCTCCTTCATCGCGGTGATCGTGGCGACCGCCGCGGCGCAGGCCAGTGGATGGCCGGAGTAGGTCAGGCCGCCCGGAAAGGGGCGGGTCCTGAACGTGTCGTAGACCGCGTCCGAGACGACGACCCCGCCCAGCGGCACGTAGCCGGAGTTCACGCCCTTCGCGAAGGTGAGCAGGTCCGGCTCTATCCCCCAATGGTCCACCGCGAACCATGCGCCGGTGCGGCCGAAGCCGGTCATGACCTCGTCGGCGATGAGCAGAATGCCGTGCCGGTCGCACAGCCTCCTGACCCCGGCCAGGTAACCGGAGGGCGGCACCAGGATTCCGGCGGTCCCGACGACCGGCTCCAGAATGATCGCGGCGATGGTGGAGGGCCCTTCGAATTCGATGACCTCCGCCAGATGCGCGAGTGCGCGCTCGCACTCCTCGGCGTCCGTCCGCGCGTTGAAACTGGACCGGTACAGGTAGGGCCCGAAATAGTGGACGACATTGGCGTCTGCGTGCCCGGCGTGCTGGTTCGGCCACCTGCGCGGATCTCCGGTGAGGGCGATCGCCGTGCTGGTCCCGCCATGGTAGGAGCGGTAGGCCGCGAGGACCTTGGGACGGCCGGTGTGCAGGCGCGCCATTCGTACGGCGTTCTCGTTGGCCTCCGCACCGCCGTTGGTGAAGAACACCCGGTTCAGCTCACCCGGCGCCAACTCGGTGATGAGCCGGGCGGCATCGTTGCGTTGATGGTTGGCCAGCGTCGAGGCCAGCATGCAGAGCCGGCCGGCCTGAGCCTGGATCGCCTCGACGACCTTCGGGTGCTGGTGTCCGATGTTGAGGTTGACGAACTGCGAGGAGAAGTCGAGGTAGCGATTGCCCTCGTAGTCCCAGAAATAGCGGCCCTCGGCCCTGTCGACCGGAATGGCGTCGACGTTTCCCTGCGTCGACCAGGACTGGACCAGGTAGCGCCGGTCGGCGGCGGTGACAACCGCCCCGAAGGCGGGATCGGGCGATCCGGAGGTCGTCACGGCAGTGGCCTTTCGTCGATTGCGGGCAAAACAGTCCGCTCCTTGTCGAGGAAGTAGTTGATGTCCCGGGTGATCCGTTCGATCAGGCTCGTGGTACGACGGGCGGCCCCCGTCCGGGCGGAGAGCTGCCGGGCGTGCCGCGAGCGGGTGGCGCTCGAGAACGGCAGCGCCCCGGGGTCGGCGTAGCGGACCGCGCCGCCGCGGTCTCGGGCCGGCACCACGTCCGAGTGCGCGTGGACGCTGGCGCTGAACGGGATGTCGAGCCGCCCGGTCTGGAACGCCTCCACCACGCCGCCGAGCAGGTCCTCGCCGGAGAACAGCGGCTCAACGAGCTCGCCGACCTCCTGCAGGATCCAGGACTCCTCTTCGGCTACCCGATCCTCGTCCACCCGGACGAAGTCGAGCAGGTCGCTGGTCCCCAGGATCGTGTTGAGGATGCCTTCGGCGTTGGCGGCGGCATCCGGGATCCCGTAGCTCTCCTTGGCCGTCTTGCTGACCACCTTGCTCGCCCTGCCCAGCCGGGCGGTCAGGCCGCCGTACATGATCAGAAAGTTCGCGTACTGCGGGGTGCGGGGAAAGGGCCCCATGAACTCGTGCAGGACCGGGAAGACTTCGACGTCCGTCCCGAGATAGCGCCGCCCCAGCATCCTGATGGCGCGCAGCGCGGCGATGTCCTGGTGCATCTCCCCGGACTGCGGGTAGGCGGGCGACACGCATCTGACGCCCTCGCGCGCCGCGGCGGCCGCCTCCAGCAGGGTGATCGCCAAGCTGATCGAGGGCGGCATGAGGACGGCGCTGAGCGTCCCGAACAGTTCCCGGTCGACGAGCACGCCGTCCTTGGCAAGGGCGCCGCATACCGCGTCGATCCGCTGCCAGGATCCGAGCGTCGTCTTGAGCGGAACGTCCTTGGAGTAGGGCAGGTTGTAGCCGATCCCGCCACCCTCGAACGCCGTGACGCCGGAGGCCAGGGCGATGGCGAACAAGTCGCGGGCATCCGGCGAGCCGTGCCGTACCTGAAGGGGGTGCGGGACACGGCCGCGGAGCTCGCGCCCACGCCGCCAGCCGTGCGTGACCAGCGGATAGCCGTTCAGGTCGTCGGGGGAGTCACGTAACAGGCGTTGCGCGGTGGCGTACTGCCCGAGCCGGGTGTGCGAATCGACGGTGACGGTGAGGACGTCGGCTCCGGTGGTGCCGAGCTCTTCGAGCAGCCGCAGCATCTCCCGATGGTCACCGACGCCGCAGCGGGGCTGGACCGCCGGGCGTCCGGTGGCGTCCGCCATGCGCAGGACGTCGACGATGTGCGGGCCGGGTTCGCGGAGCCCTTCCATGATCTGCTCCCACCGCGGCAGCGTGGCCTTGAGACGCGAGGAGAGCATGAGATCGTCCAGCGGGCTAGCGGATTCGCGCGTCATGGGCCGGGGTGGCATGGGTGTTCCGCGCCGAGCGCAGCATGTCCAGGAGAGGCACGATCCGCGAGGCGTCGGCCAGCAGATGATCGACGCCGAGGGCCAGGAGCCGCCCTCGTTGCTCGCTCGTGGTGTCCTGACCGACCGAAACGTTGCCGCCGACTATCACCGGGCAGCGCAGGCGCCCTGCCGCCCGCAGCGCCGGCAGTTCGGCGAGATCCTGATAGGCATGTCCATTGAGGCTGCCGATGAGCACGGCTTCCGCGTGCGGGTGCTGGTCGCAGGCGGCGGCGAAGTCGCTCAGCGGGGTGCACACGCCCAGGTTGATCACGGTGAAGCCCTGCTCGCGCAGGTGCATCGCGATCAACTGGTTCGCCACGGCGTGGGCGTCGCTTTCGGACACGCCGAGGATGATCAGGCGCTCTCCGGTGTCGGCGGTCATGAAGTCTCCTGGGGGTTCGTCGTCGGGTCAGTCGTCGAAAGCGGCGAAGACGTCGTGGTGCTCGACCAGGGCCAGCTCTCGTGAGTACGCTCGTGGATCGGCCGCGCGCAGCGAGTCGAAGACGACGTCGATCGCGGGGACCAGACCCCAGACGTGCCGGTAGGGCGGATCGCCGGGCGCCGGCGAAGCGAGCCGGGCCTCCCGTTCGAAGATGTACTCCGCCCAGCGCCGATCCATCGGGTGCCGGTGGTGGAAGTCGTGGCAGACGGTGTCGCCGGTCAGCACCAGATAGCGGGCGGGGAAGTGGACGAACGCCAGGCGGGCGGACCAGCGCAGCCAGGCCAGCGCCCGGCGACCGCCCGGCAGGCGGGGATCAGGGGCAGGCTCGCCGATGAAGATCGCGTTCGTCAGGCCGTGGAAGTAGGCCCGGCCGCGACGGCCGGCCTGACCGGGAGCAGGGAACGTGTGCTTGACGCATAGCCGCAGGGTGTTGCTCACCTGGAACAGAGCGGTCACCGGTACGACCCAGGCGATCAGAAGGAACGGCCACAGCCGCAACCAGGTCGCCAGGCCGGCCGCGGTCGCATAGCCGGCGAACGTCCAGACGCGCTCCGTGCGTTCCATTCCCTTCACGAGCGAGCGGATCCGTGACGTCAGGAACCTGACGTGGAACACGGGAGAGGCCAGCAGGCGGAGCACGCGGGACCACATCTCCCGGCGGGACATCCCCGGCCGGAGCTCCAGCCCGATCAGGAAGGCGCGGACCGTGGGATCCCGGACCGTCATGTGGTGCAGCGCGTGGTGGTCGGCCACGTGCTCGGCACGGTAGTCATCGAAGCGCTGGACGATCAGCAGGGCGGCGATGACGCGCCCGAGCAGGTCGTCGAGGCGCCGCCGGCGCCACATGTTCCGATGCGCGCACTGATGGTAGATCATCATGCGCAGATTGCGGAGGCCGTGCAACGTGACCGCCCACCCCGCCGGCAGCGCGACCAGGGCCAGGCCACCGGACGCCAACGCCAGGCAGGAGATCGCGAGCCCGGCAGCGGTCGAGCAGATCGCGTTGACCAGGTGGCCGGTCGCGGTGAAGCGAACCGGTCGTTGCCCGGCGTGGGGCTTGCCGGTGAGCAGGGTCAGGGGGAGGGCGAAGACGGCGGGCAGGCGGCGCATCGACTCGCGTACCTCGTCCACGGGCTCGGAGATCCGCAGAGCCGGGGTCTCTGCCTCGTGCTTCATCGGGTCAGCCCTCCGCTTCGATCCTCCGGGCGGTCGTCAGGAACATCGCGATGACCTCGTCGACCTGCTCGGAGGGCGTCTCCGGGTTCAGGAACAGCAGCTTGAGATGGACCCGCTGGGCGCCTGCGGCGTCCACCAGGTGCGTGCGGGCCAGCAGGAGACGCCCGGTGGCCATCAGCTCGCGCCGCGCGGCCCCGTTGACCTCATCGGCCTTGCCGGGATCGTCGGTGAGATACCGGAAGAGGACCGCGCCGAGCGGAGGCTGAGCGACAAGCTCCAGGCGAGGTTCGCCGCGGATCCGTTCCGCCGCGTGGACGGCCAGGTCATGGCAGGCGTCGACCATGGCGCTCAGGCGCTCCCGGCCGAGGCAGCGGAGCGCAACGAGGATCTTGAAAGCGTCCGCGCGGCGTGTCGTCTGCAGCGACTCGCCCTGAAGGCCGTGATAGCCCTGCTCCGTGTCGTCGGCAGAGGTCAGGCAGGTCGTGGTCGCCAGGCCGAAGGAACCCCGCAGGTCATCGCGGGACTTGACCAGCAGCATCGCCGAGGAGCTGGGCAGCCACCCGAACTTGTGCAGGTCGAGGGCGACCGAGTCGGCCTCCGAGAGGCCGTCCAGCATGGGGCGCAGCCGCTCGGAGAACAACGCGCCCGCTCCGTAGGCGGCGTCGGCGTGCAGCCAGAGATCGTGTTCGCGCGCCACCTCCGCCAGCTCGCCGAGCGGGTCGATCACGCCGAGGTCGGTCGAACCGGCCAGGGCGACCAGCGCCACGGGCAGATCCGTGTCGGGCAGGCCGGACAGCACCCGGCGGGCGTCCGCCGCGCTGGTGCGGCCGTCGGCGTCGACGGCGACCGGGATCAGCTGGTCCTCGCCGATTCCGAGGATCCGCAGCGCCCGGCCGATCGAGAAGTGGATGGCTTCCTGCGCGAGCACGACCGGGCGGCGATGGAGACCGACCAGCCCTTCCCGGCCGGCGCGATGGCTCAGCCGGCGAGCCAGGACCGAGTCCCGGGCCATGGTCATCGCCATCAGGTTGGAGACGCTGCCGCCCGAGGTGAGGGTGCCGCCGGCGCCGGGGCCGTAGCCGATGAGGGTGGCCAGTTCGGCGGTGACGAAGCGCTCGATCTCGAGCGCGAACGGGCCGCTCTCCCAGGCGTGCAGGGACTGGTTCAGAGTGGCCACGACAAGCTCGGCCGCTGCCGCGACGGCCAGCGAGGGAGGCTGCATGCGGGCCAGAGCCGCCGGGTGGGTGAGATCGACCGATCCGGCGGCGAAGGCGCGGGTGGCGTCGGTGAGGACATCGCAGGGCGTTCCACCGTGTTCCGGGAGGAGCGGTCCGGACATCAGGGCCTGAGCCGACGCGACCACACCGTGGTGGCCACCGGCAGGACCGGGGCCCGTGCGGTCACGCAGCACCTCTGACATCACGTCCAGAGCGAGTTCGCACAGGGTTCGGAGGTCTTTGAGTCCATCGGGGGTTCCAGCGAACGGGAGCGCCCAGGCCGGGTTTTCTGGTGCGGCGGTCACGATGATTGTTCTCTTTCTCCTCGACCTGATGATGAAGCCCTGTCGCAGAAGTTCGCTGTTACGGGTGCGGGCCGGTGGAAATCGCAGTGGGCGCACCGTACAGGATGGCGAGTTCTGTCATCAATGGACTTCTCCGGCGCGGTTTCCGCGCTCACGCGGCTGGTCAGTGCGGGCCCCTCCGGTGGGCGACGTCCCAGGTCACGTGGCCGCTCGATGACATTCTCCCCTTGTTCAACTGCTGAGATCGCCGGTTGAACGAGGGGATGAGGCGTGGTTGACTCCCGTCTCGGCAATCGACCGAACGAGCTCATCACGGAGGTGAGGAATGCCGATTCCGCGGCCGAGGCTGGCATTTCTTTTTCCTGGAGTGGGTTCCCAATATCCCGGAATGGCGGCCAAATGGTCCCGGCAGTACGGCACTTTTCGGGAGACGCTGAGTGAGGCATCGGACGGGCTCGGTCTCGACCTGGCCGAACTGTGCGAGAACCCGGCGGCCGGCGACCGCCTGAACCGGCAGGTGGAATCGCAGCTCGCCCTCCTGGCGATGGGGGTCGCTCTGTACCGGGTGTTCCGCGAGGAGATCGGCCTCCCTGCCACCCACCTGGCCGGGCACAGCCTGGGCGAGTACACCGCCCTGTGCTGTGCCGGCGCGCTGCCGCTGGCCGAGGCGGTGCGGCTGGTCCGGCTCCGGGGCGAGGCGATCAGCAGGGCCGCCGCGGGGCTGGACGGCGGGATGATGTGGGTCCTCGATCTGGACGCGGACAGAGTGGAACGGGTCTGCCGGCACTGGACCGAGGACGGTTTCGCGGTCTATCCGGCCATCGTCGACGGGCCGCGCCACGTCGCGATCTCCGCCCGCGGCGCGGATCTGAAGCGCGCGGCCGCCGAGTTCGAGGCGCGCGGCGCACGGGTGTTCCCGCTTCGCGTCAGCGGGCCGTTCCACAGTCCGTTGATGCGCCCGGCGGCCGAGGAACTGCTGGAAACGCTGGCCGGCGTGACGATCGCCGAGACCGCGGTCCCCGTGCTCTCCGGCGTCGACGCTCGACCGCACCCCGGTGGCGCCGCCGGCGCGGCGCTCCTCGCCGAGCAACTCGTCCGGCCGGTGCGCTGGGACGACGTGCAGAGCCGCCTGCTCGCCGACGGTGTGGGAGCCGCTGTGGAGCTGGGTCCCGGCCGGGTCCTGAGCTACATCGCGGCCAGAGACGGTGGACGGCTGCGAGCGTGGCCGGTCGATGATCACGCTGGCTTCGACGCCGTCGGGGCCGAACTCGTCCTGCGGCCGGACGACGCGCCGCGCGTGCTCGACTCCTGCCTGCGGGTTGCCGTCAGCACGCCGGCGCGACGCCACGGGCCTGACGTGGTGCGTCATTTCCGGCTCCTGGAGGAGCGGAGGGCTTCGCTCGAAACCGAGCCCGCAGGGGTGGAGGCGGCCTTCGCCTGCCTCGGCGTACTGAACGACCTGCTGACGGCCAAAGGGCTCGACCGCGCGGAGCGGAGGCGTTCCATCGCCACGGCCGCGGGCGGGCGGGTGTGGGCCTGATGGCGGACGCACCCTGGACCGGCGCCATGGATGTCTCACCTGCGGCCGAGGAACGGGCGGACGAGGTCTCCGTCGAGGAGACCCCCGATGCCTTCGGCCCGGTCGGCGTCGTCGGCGCAGGGGAGATCGGCCTCGGCGTGGCCGCCGATCTGGCGCTCAACGGGTTCCGCGTGGTCCTTGTCGACAACGATTCCGCTCGACTCGCCGCCGCGGCCACGAACCTGGTCAAAGTCATCCGGTTCGCCCCGATGCTTCGCCCCGGTTTCCCCACCGGCCCTGCGTCCGCCGTGGCGGCGGTGACCGCCACGGCCGACCCAGCCGAACTGGCGTCGTGCCGGTTCGTCGTCGAGAACGTCACCGAGCGGTGGCAGGCCAAGCGCGAGGCGCACCGCGCGCTCGACGCCGTCCTCCCCGAGGACGCCGTCGTCGCGGTGAACACCTCCAGCATTCCGATCAGCGAACTCGCGTCCGAGACCGTGCGCGCCGAACACGTGATCGGCATGCACTTCATGAATCCTCCGTACCTGACGTCCGCCGTCGAGGTGATGCGCCCCGCTGCGGCCTCGGAGCGGACTCTCGGGAGAGTGGAGACGCTCGCCCGGCTGCTGCGCAAGAAGACGATCGTCGTCGGGGACTTTCCCGGCTTCGTCAGCAATCGGATCTCGCATCTGTTCCTCAACGAGGCCGCTCGTGTCGTCGCCGAACACGGAGTGCCGCCGAAGATCGTCGACCAGGTGTTCCGGGACTGCTTCGGACACCGGATGGGTCCGTTGCAGACGGCCGATCTGATCGGGCTCGACACGGTCGTCGACACCCTGGACCGGTTGCGCGAGGCCACCGGCGATCCGCGATTCGAAAGTTGCGAACTGTTGCGGTCCATGGTCGGCGAAGGCCGGCTGGGCCGGAAATCCACCTCGGGCTTCTACACCTACGAATGAGAAAGCGGAAGGACATCGAGATGTCGGAGCTCGCGCAAGGGGCCGTCCAGCAGGTGGTGGCGGCCTTTCTCAACAAGCACGATGCCGGCCTCCATCCCGCGCCGGATGACGAGCTGTTCGCCTCTGGGGCGGTGAACTCCTTGTTCGCCATCGAGCTGGTGGGCTTTCTGGAGTTTCGTTACGGCATCAAATTCACCGTGGACGATCTCGACTTGAACAATTTCGCCTCGCTACGCCGTATCGCCGAGACCGTGCGCGCCAAACAGGCCGCCTCGGCCGGTGCCGCCTGAGACCGGTCGTCGTGGAGAACCTGCTCACCGAGGCCGAGGCCGGACATCACCGCGAGGTGCTCTCCTCGGTCGGCGCCACCTGGGCCGCGGACAGCCGCACGTGGGAGCGTGACGAGAGGCTGCCCGAGGAGGTCGTCGCGTGGTGTTCCGCGGAAGGGCTGCTCGGGGCGATGATCCCCCGGGAGTACGGCGGGCTCGGCTGGAGCGCCGTGGAACTGGGCCTGCTGTACGAGGCGCTGGGCAGGGTGAGCGCGTCCCTGGCCTCCCTGGTCAACGTCCACGGGATGGTGGCGCAGACGCTGGTCAGGTGGGGGAGCGGCCGGCAGCGCGAGGAGTTGCTCCCCGAGCTGGCCGCGGGCCGTAAGGTCGCCGCGGTCTCGATGACCGAGCGTCAGGCGGGCAGCGACCTGAGCCGGATAGAGACCACGCTGACCGGGCAGGGCTCGGGACACGTTCTGGATGGGACGAAGCTCTACACCACCTTCGGCCAGCGCGCCGACCTCTACCTGGTGTACGCGCGCGCCGCCGGCGGCCCGGTCTGGTGCCTGCTCGACCGTACGAGCCCCGGCCTCACGATCTCACCGGTCACCGGGCTGCTCGGGCTGAGGGCGGCCCAGGTGGCCCGGGTCGACATGCGCGGCTGCCCGATCGAGCCGGACGCCGTCGTGGGCAAGCCGGGGTTCGCTCAGTCGATCCTCCTGCCCCACACCCTGGAACACGGCCGGTACGCCGTGGCCTGGATGGCGGTCGGGATGCTCTCCTCGGCGCTCGCCTCGTGCTCGGCCGCGGTTCTGGAGCGCCGGGCGTTCGGGCACGCACTCGTCGAGTACGGGCAGATCCAGAACATCGTCACCGCGATGGGGGTCGACCTCGAAGCCGCACGCGCTCTCTGCGTCCAGGCGTCGCGTGCGCTGGCGGCGGGCGATCCCACCTCCACCCGCAGGGTCCTGATGGCGAAGTACTTCGCCTGCCAGGCACTGGAGCGGCATGCCGCCCAGGCCGTGCAGGCCATGGGCGCGCGCGGGGCGCTGGAGGACGAGGGCGCGTCGCGCATCTATCGGGACGCCAAGGTGCTGAACATCATCGAGGGTACGCCGCAACTGCTGGAAAGGCTGCTCACGCCGCAGATCGCGCGGGAGGCGGCCGGGCCGTCGTGGGACGACGGGCTGCCAGGCACCGGCTCTCACGGCAGGAAAGGGTAGAGCCGCATGATCCCAGCTTTGACGCGGGCAGTCGTGCGCGCGGTGGCCGAACACTACGTCGACCGTACGCATGTGTGTGTCGTCGAGGTCGAGGGCCGATCGGTCGAGATCGGCATCGACCCGGACGAGTCCTTCGACGCGCTGGCCGCCCGCGTCGCCGGCGCCCCGGAGTCGTCCGTCGGGCCACCGGTCGTGGGGATGGCCTCCGGCGGCGGAGGTGCGGCCCTGAGCGGGATCATCGCGACGCTCCTGCCCCAGGTCCTCGCCGACGGATCCCGGCCCATTCGCACGTACGCGCTGCTCGGCGACGCTGAGCGCGACCGGATCCGCGACGAGTTCAACGCGACCGACGTGCCGTTCCCCGACGACCTGACGATCCATGACCTGCTGAGGGCCCGGGCGGAGGATCGCGCGGATCGGATCGCCGTCAGCACGGACGACGGGACACTCACCTACGGTCGACTCACCGATCGGGCGGAGCGCCTCAGCACGTTCCTGGCCCAGCGTGACCACGGTGCGCACGGTGCCGTGGGCGTGTTGGCCCGACGATCGCTGGATCTTCCCGTCGCCCTGTTCGGGATCCTCGGCGCCGGCCTGGCATACGTGCCCATGGACCCGGGCTCGCCGCCGGAACGGCTCAGCCGGATGATCGGCAAGTGTGGGATCACGACCGTCCTGGCCGACCGTGACTGCCCGGTCGCCGCGCGCCTGACCTCGCAGGAGGGCGCCACGCCTGAGGTCTTCGCCCTGGACGCCGCAGAGCTCTATGCCCGAACCGGCGCCACGAAACCGCCCGAGCCTCGCGACCTGTGCTACGTGATCCATACCTCGGGCTCCACGGGCGAGCCGAAGGGCGTGATGGTCGAACACCGTTCGGTGATGAACCGCTTGGCGTGGATGCAACGACGGTTCCCCCTGACGGCACAGGACGTCGTCCTCCAGAAGACGCCGATCGTCTTCGACGTCTCGGTCTGGGAGCTGTTCTGGTGGCTGCTCGGCGGAGCACGGATGCACCTGATGCGCCCAGGCGCGGAGCGGTTTCCCCTCGCCATCGAGGAGACCATCGAGAAACACGGTGTGACCGTCGTCCACTTCGTGCCCTCGATGCTCAACGTCTTCCTCGCCCACCTTCGGACCGAGGCCTCGGCGCACCGGCTCGCCGGACTCCGCCTCCTGTTCTCCAGCGGGGAGGCGCTCCTGCCTCCGACCGCGGCGGCGTTCGACGAGCTGGTCGGACGTCACGGAGCACGGCTGGTCAACCTGTACGGACCGACCGAGACCACGGTCGACGTCACGGCCTTCGAATGCCCGGCCGGGCCGCCGCCGGACCGGATCCCGATCGGCAGGCCCATCGACAACACCCGGATGTACGTGCTGCGCCACGGTCAGCAGGTCCCGCCCGGCGTGTACGGAACGTTGTTCGTCGCCGGGGCCGGGGTGGCCCGCGGCTACCTGGATGACCAGGCCCGGACCGCGGAGCGGTTCCTTCCCGAACCAGGTCACCCCGGACAGAGCATGTACGACACCGGCGACATCTGCCGCTGGACGGTCGACGGCGAGCTCGAGTACCTCGGTCGCGACGACCTCCAGATCAAGATCCGGGGCATCAGGGTCGAGCTCGGCGAAGTCGAGCACGCGCTGCTCGGTGTGCCCCACGTGGCCGGCTGCGCGGTGTTCGCGGACGGTGCCGACCCCACGCGGGTCGTGCTGCGGGCGGTGCTCACCGAGGCGAAGGGAAACACGCGCATGGGGAATCGGCCTGTGGGGCTGACCGGGGGCCGGCTCCGTGCCGAAGTGGCCCGGAGACTGCCCGGCCATCTGATCCCCGCGACCTTCGACCTCGTCGAGGCCTTGCCCCTCACGACGACCGGCAAGGTCGACCGGACGCTCCTGGCCCGACCGGAGTTCCTCCAGATGCACGGGACGCGGCTGTGAACTCCGTGCCTGCCTCCGTTCCGGAGCGATCTGTCGCCGTCATCGGCATGGCCGGGCGCTTCCCCGGCGCGGCCGACGTCGAGGAGTTCTGGAAGAACATCGCCGAAGGCCGGAACCGCGTGACCCACCTCACCCGCGAACGGCTCCGCCGGTCCGGGGTTCCGGCCGCCTGGGTGACCGATCCGGACTACGTGCCGATGGCGGCCGTGCTCGAGGACGCGGACTGTTTCGACGCCGGCCTGTTCGGGTTCTCCCCGCGTGAGGCCGGACTGCTCGATCCACAGCAGCGCGTGTTCCTGGAGCTCGCCTGGACCGCACTGGAGCACGCCGGCAGGCTCGGCGCGCGCGGAGGGCAGGACAGGATCGGGGTGTTCGGCGGCTCCGGCGGAACGTTGTCCGGGTACGGCCCGGCGATCATGTCCGGGGGGTTGCCGCCCTATCCGGCGGTGACACAGGAACATCTCGGCAACGAGAAGGACTTCCTGGCGAGCCGCGTCTCGTACCGGCTCAACCTCACCGGGCCGAGCCTGACCGTCCAGGCCTCGTGTTCCACGGCACTGACGGCCACCCACCTCGCCTGCCGCAGCCTGATGGACGACGAATGCGACATGGCGCTCGTCGGCGCGGTGTCCATCCGGTGGCCACAGCACGTGGGGTACTTCCACAGGGAAGGGGGCATGCAGTCGCGCACCGGCCGCGTCCGGCCGTACGACGCCGCGAGCGACGGCACGGTGATCGGCAACGGCGGTGGGGTCATCGTGCTCAAGCCGCTCGCCGACGCGCTGCGCGACGGCGACCCGGTTTACGCGGTCGTCCGCGGCACCGCTGTCAACAATGACGGCGGCGAGAAGCTGGGCTACGCGTCGCCGTCGATGTCCGGCATCCTGAACGCGGCGAGCCGGGCCATGGCGGTCGCCGGCGTCGCTCCGGAGACGATCGGCTACGTGGAGACGCAGGGCTCCGCGACGGTCCTCAGCGACGCCACCGAGATCGCGGCGCTCCACCAGGCCCTTGGCGGCACGCGGTGCGCGATCGGCTCGGTCAAGGCCGCCGTCGGCAACCTGGACGTCGCAGCGGGCATCGCCGCCCTGATCAAGTCCGTGCTGGCCGTCCACCATGGGCTGATCCCGCCGAGCCCCTACTTCGCGGCACCGCATCCGCGCGTTCGGCTCGGCGACGGCGGGCTGTTCGTGAATCCCGAGCCGTTGCAGTGGACGGACGCGGTCCGCCGAGCGGGCGTCACGTCCTTCTCGATCGGTGGCGCGAACGCCTTCGCCGTCCTGGAATCGGCCCCGGAACCGAGCCGGCGTTCACAGCCGCTGCCCTATGAGGTGATCTCACTCTCGGCACGGACGGCGGATGCCCTGCGGGAGACGGCATCGCGCTGGCGCGATCGGCTGATGGCGGCCGAGCCGGCCGAGTTCCCCGACCTCGCCTACACCGCCGCGGTCGGGCGTCGCCGGCTCGGACATCGCCTCTCCGTGGTGGCCGCCTCCCCGGCCGAAGCAGGGGCACGCCTCGGCGCGTGGCTCGACGAGCGGGCATACGACGAAGAGGCCGGCGCCGTCGACCACGGGCACACCGCGACCGGGCCGCCCAAGATCGCCCTGGCCTTTCCGGGGGAGGGCGCCCGGTTCGCCGGTTCGGCCCAGGAACTCATGACCACTTGCCCGGCCTTCCGCGGCTTCCTGAACCGGATGGCGGCGCTGTTCACCGAACTCACCGGCCTTTCGCCACAGGACGCGCTGTCCGCTCCACACCTGGGCTCACGTCCCGAACTCGGGCAACCGGCATTTTTGCTGACCGAACTGGGCCTGGCCGAGATGTGGGCGTCGTGGGGCGTGCGGCCGAGCGCCGTCGTCGGGCACGGCCTGGGCGAGTACGGGGCCGCCGTGGTGGCCGGAATCCTGACGCCCGAAGACGCCTTGCGCCTGGTGGCGGCCCGCGGGCGGATCGCCGCCCGGCCGTCGCCGAACACGCGGGCGGCAGAGCTCCTGGCCGAGGCGGCTCGCGCGTTCGAGCACCACGCGCCCGGCCTGGCCATCGCCTCCACCGTCACCGGGCGTCTTGCCCGCGCGGACACGTACGAGCCGGGCTACTGGGCCCGGCACCTGACGGCTCCGGCGCGTTGCGACGACGGGGTCTCGGCCCTCGTCGAGGCGGGTGCGACCGTGTTCGTCGAGACCGGTCCCGGAACGACGCTCAGCGGCTCGACCGCTTCCGCACCCGGCGCCGCGCGGCCGGGCTGGATCCCGGCCCTGCCCGAAGGGGTCGCGGCGTCGGCGGCGATTCAGGAGGCACTCGTCCGCCTGGATCGGATGGGGGCGGACGTCGACTGGGAGGCGTTCTACGCTCCGCACACCCGGCGAAGGATCGCGGCCCCTTCGTACCCGTTCGAGAGGGTTCCCCACTGGTATGCGGAAGGCACCGTGCCATCGCCTCGTGCGGAGACGGCCGAAGCGGGCGACGACGTGGCCGTCCGGAGCTCACCGGCCCTTCCGGCCCGGGACCGGATACGCACCGTGCTGGCGAGCCGTCTGTCGCGCCAGGCCGAGCCCGACGCCCCCCTGGTGTCGCTCGGGCTGAACTCGCTGGCGGCGGTCGAACTGCGGGCGACGCTCCGGGCCGAGTTCGGTGTCGGCGTGACGCTGGTCGGCCTCCTGGGCGATCTCACTCCGGCGGCGCTGGAGAGACTGGTGACCGCCGCCGAGCAGGAGGACGGCGAACCGCCCACCGCCGTGGAAGGGCCGCTGAGCTCAGGCCAGCACGCCCTGTGGATCACCCACCAGACCCGTCCGGACGGCGCCGCCTACAACATCGCGTTCGCGGCCCACTACGCCGGAGCCCTTGACGCCGCGGCGCTCCGCCGCGCGCTCGTCCGCCTGGCGGGGCGGCACACGTCGTTGCGCACCACCTTCCACGACCGGGACGGGGAGGCCTACCAGCGGACGCACGGCGAGCTGGATCCGGAATTCCACGTGATCGACGCAGCGGCCTGGGACGGGCCACGGCTGTCGGCCGAGGCCGATGGGCTCCGCGCCCGGCCATTCGACCTCGAGTCCGGCCCGCTGGTCCGCCTGACGCTCCTGACGACCGGGCCGGAGGCCGGGGTGCTGCTGCTCGTCGTCCACCACCTCGTGGCCGACATGTGGTCCCTCGACCTGATGCTCGACGAACTGGCGGCGCTCCACCTCGCGGAGACGGGCGGGCCGCCGGCGCGCTTCGACGACCGTGTCGCCACTTACGCGACCCATGTCCGCCGTCAGCACACGTACCTCGACAGCGATGACGGGCACAGGGCCCGCGCGTACTGGCATGCCAAACTGGCCGGCGCTCCGGCGATGACGGCGTGGCCGGCCTTCGGCCGTGAACCGGGTGAGGACGTCGGCGGCGCCTCGTCGATCGGCTTCGTCCTGGGACCCGAGCCGGCCGCGCGGGTCAGAGCCCTCGCCGGTGCCGGACACGCGACCCCGTTCGCGGTCTACCTCACCGGTCTCCAGGAACTGCTCCGGCGCTACACCGGACAGGACGACGTGCTGGTGGGCGTCCCGGTCTCCGGGCGTACGGATCCGGACCTGCGTGACTGCGTCGGCTACTTCGCCGATCCCGTGGTCCTCCGGGGCGACCTGCGCGGCCGGCCGAGCGTGCGCGAAGCCGTGGCCCGCAACCAGCGCACCGTCGCCGAAGCGCTGGAGTATCAGGAGTATCCGTTCGAGGCGCTCGTCCGTGAGCTGGCACCGTCGCGGGAAGCGGGCCGGAACCCGCTCTTCCAGTGCATGTTCGTCTACCAGGAGGCCCGGCGTTCGCCGGAACTGGCGGCGATCCACGCCGGAGGAGCGGGACCGGCGGCGGGGCCGGTGCCATGGGCCGGCCTGGAGCTCCGGCCGTTCCGCGTGGCACAGCAGGAAGACCAGCACGACCTCAGCCTCGTGCTCTTCGAGGACGGCGAGAACGTCCTCGGCAGCCTGCGCTACCGGCGCTCGGTCTTTCCCGACTCGGCCGCCCGCCGGGCCGTCGAGGACTATCTGGCCATCCTGCGGGCCACGACCGACGAGCCGGACGCGGTCATCGACGACCTTGTCACCGAGCCGAGGTCCGGCGGGTCCGGCGGGTCCGGGGCGATGCCGGCCGGCATCGCCGCCGACGACAGCGTCGTGGCCCGCTTTGCCGTCGCGGCCGCCGCCCACGCGTCCCGTCCCGCGGTCCGCTGCGACGGCGTCCAGCTCGACTACAGGGCGCTGGACGATCTGTCGTCGCGCTGGGCGACACGGCTCCGCGGCCTGGGCGCCGGGTCCGGCCGCCGGGTCGCGCTGCTCCTGCCGCCGGGCGTGGACACCGTCGTCGCCGTGCTCGCCGTCCTGAAGAGCGGGGCCGCCTACGTCCCGCTCGACCCGATGAACCCCGTCCAGCGCGTACGCGGGATGGTCGAGGACTGTGGCCCGGTCGCCGTCCTGACCCACCAGGCCTCGGTCCGCGGCCTCGAGGGGATCGCGCCACACGTGCTGGCGATGGACGGCTCCGCGCCGCTCTCACCCCCCGACCCCGGGCCCGGGCCGAGAGCGGGGGACCTGGCCTACACCGTCTACACCTCCGGGTCGACCGGCGAGCCGAAGGGCATCGACGTCGAGCACCGCCAGGTGCTCGGTCTGCTCGACGCGATGCGGCGGCATGTCGCGCCCGATCCGGACGCGGTGTGGACGCTCTTCCACTCGACCGCTTTCGACGTCTCGGTGTGGGAACTGTGGGGCGCCCTGCTGTCCGGTGCGTGCCTCGTCGTGATCCCGGCTCCTGTGGCCCGCGACCCTGAGCGGTTTCTCCGCCTTCTGGTGACCGAGCGAGTCACCCATCTGAACCAGACCCCTTCGGCTCTGCACGGGCTCGACGCGGCCGTCGAGCGCGCCACCCCGGCCGGCCTCATGGTCCGCCACACCTTCTCGTGCGGGGAACTGCTGCCAGGACCGCTCGCCCTGCGCTCGCTCGCGTGGTGCGGAGAGCTGTGGAATCTCTACGGCCCCGCCGAGGCGACCGTGTGCGTGACCGCGCGCCGCGTTCGTCCCTCGGACTGCGCGGGAAACGGGGTGCCGGTCGGACAAGCCCTTGACAACGCGACCGTGAGCGTTCGCGACGCTCAGGGCCGTGAGCTGCCGAAAGGCATCATCGGCGAGCTGCACATCGGCGGATCCGCGCCGGCGCGCGGTTACGCCGGCCGTCCGGAGCTGACCGCCGCCCGTTTCGTGAGCGCCCCCGATGACCCGGGCGGCCGCAGGTACCGGACAGGCGATCTGGCCTGGGTACGGGCCGACGGCCAGCTCGAGATCCTCGGCCGGATCGACAACCAGGTGAAGGTCAACGGCTACCGGATCGAGCTGGAGGAGATCGAGGCCTGCCTGGAGCGCGACCCCATGATCGCCCAGGCGGCGGTCTTCGTGGAGGGGTCCGACGCTGACGACAGGCGGATCACGGCGTGCGTCGTCCCCGCCGACGGCCGGCCGGCCGGGGAGAGCGCGTTGCGCGCGTCGCTGCGGTCCAGCCTGCCCGAGTACATGGTGCCCGCCGCCATCGAGTTCGTGCCGAGCCTGCCGTTGACGATCAACAAGAAGGTGGACCGCAGGTTGCTCGCCGAGCGGGCGAGCCGTTCCCGCCCCGCCACGGCCCGTACGGCGGCGGTGGCCGTCCAGGGGCGCGGCGAACGGGAACGGCTGGTCGCCGAAATCTGGGCCGAGGTGCTGCGACGCGACACGGTTCGCGACGGCGACAACTTCTTCGACCTCGGCGGGAACTCCCTGCTGTTGCTCCAGGTGCACCGGCGGCTGGTCCGTGCCGTTGCGGGGCGAGCGCTGACGGTCGCGGATCTCTTCCGCCATCCGACCGTGTCCGCACTCGCCGCGCGCCTGTCCGCGGGAGCCGGGGAAGCCCTGACCGCGGCGAGCGGTGGCGAAGGGGCCGGCGACGTCGGCGCACGCCGCGCCGAGGTCCGTCATGGGGCGGCGTCCCAGGGCAGGCGGCGTGCCACTGCGCGGATGGCCGTCCGGGGCCGAACGGAAGGGCTTCCTGATGAGGAAACGGGCATTCGGCACGATTGGGGAGCTGGGGATGACTGAGCTGGATGGTGTCGCCGTCATAGGCATGCAGGGCAGGTTCCCTGGGGCGCGCGACATCGACGAATTGTGGGCCCGGTTGTGCTCCGGCGACGACATGGTCACCGACTATTCCGAGGCGGAACTGCGGGATGCCGGCACGCCCGAGGACCTGCTGAAGGATCCGGCGTTCGTCCCGGCCGGGGTGCCACTGCCCGACGCCTACGACTTCGACACCGCGTTCTTCGGCTACACCCGCCGCGAGGGCGAACTGCTGGACCCACAGCACCGGCTGGCCCTGGAGACCGCGTGGCGGCTCCTCGAGACGATCGGCTACGCGCGCCAGGGCGAGGCGGCGATCGGAGTCTTCGCAGGGGCGTCGATGAACACCTATCTGCACAACGTCCTGGCTCGGGAGGTCGACCTGCTGACGGCAGAGGGCACCGAGCTGATGCTGGCCAACGACAAGGACTATCTGGCGCCCCGGTTGTCCTACAAGCTCGGCCTCACCGGCCCGAGCGTCACCGTCCAGACGGCGTGCTCGACGTCGCTGAGCGCGATCCATCTGGCGGTTCAGAGCCTGCTCGCGGGTGAGTGTGATCTGGCGCTGGCGGGCGGGGTCTCGGTGCTCGCCAATCCGCATCCCGGCTACCTCCATCGGGAGGCCATGATCCTTTCCCGGGACGGCAGGACCCGGGCGTTCGACGCGGACGCCAGCGGAACGGTGTTCGGCGACGGCGTCGGCTTCGTGGCGCTCAAACGTCTGGCCGACGCTCTCGACGACGGCGACACCGTCATCGCGGTGGTGAAGGGCTCGGCGCTCAACAACGACGGCGCGGCCAAGGTCGGGTTCGCCGCGCCGAGCGTCGAAGGCCAGCGGGCCGTGATCGCCGAGGCTCTGGCGGTCGCCGGATTCGACGCGGCGACCGTGTCCTACGTCGAGGCCCACGGCACCGCCACCGCGTTGGGCGACCAGGTAGAGCTCGCGGCGCTGAGCGAGGTGTTCGCCGCGACACCCCGCGAGACCCCATGCCTGCTGGGCACGGTCAAGGCGAACATCGGGCACCTGGCGGCGGCCGCGGGTGTGGCCGGATTCATCAAGGCGGTGCTGGCACTGCACCACGGTGAGATCCCGCCCCATCCGCATTTCCGCCGCGCCGGTGAGGGACTCGCGGACGGAGCGTTCGAGATCAACACCGAGTCGATGCCGTGGGAGCGGACCGGCGGATGGCCGCGCCGAGCCGGTGTCAGCTCGTTCGGGATGGGCGGGACGAACGTGCACGTGGTGCTGGAAGAGGCACCGGAGGCGCCCCAGCCGCGATCGGGACGCGCCCAGTGGGAACTGCTCACCGTCAGCGCCCGGGACGAGGCCGCGCTCGAGGAGCTCTGCGGGAGTCTCGCCGACCGCCTGGACACCGGGGACGACGGCCCGGCCCGCAGGCCGGGGGAGGGACATGACCTGTCCGATGTCGCGTTCAGCCTCGCGGCCGGCCGCCGCGCGCACCCCTGCCGATACGCGGTGACAGCGGCCGATGCACGCGCCGCCGCCGAGGCCCTGCGCAGGGTGGGCCGTCGGCAGACCACCGGCCCCGCGCACGCCGTGGGACGGACGGCGCTCATCCTCGGTGACGGGCCCTTCGCGGGACTCGGCGACGCGGCGGCCTTCGGCCCCATCCGCGCGACGCTCCGCGATTGTGCCGGCATCCTCACCGGGCTCGACGTCGAACTCGACGGAGCGCTGCCGGCCGATGCGCGGCTGGCCGATCTCGTGTCCCGGCTCGCGATCGGCTCGCTCCTGACCGGCTCGGGATGGGAACCGGACGAGATCGCCGGCGACGAGAACATCGCGGCCCACCTGCGCGGAACCGCCGGCCTGGCGGAGACCGTGCGCCGGATGGTCGCCGGACCGGCCACCGCGACGGTCGGCTGGGAGGGTCTGAAAGCCGATGTCGTGGTGGTGATCGGCGAGGCGTCCGCACATGTTCCCGGCGGCGTCGTCATCGGCTCGCACGACGAGCCCGGTGCCTCCCGGTCCGAGCAACTGCTCCGCGCGGCCGGGCGGCTGTGGACGGCGGGGGTTCCGATCGAGTGGACTTCCTGGCGTCCGGGAAAACGCCGGAGGGTGCCGTTGCCGGTCCACCCTCTGAGGCGCGAGCGGCTCGCCGTCGCCGCGCCGAAGCGGAGGCGCCGTCCGGAACGCGACCCCGTCCCCGAGAGATGGCTTTACACCGAAGCCTGGCAGCGGACGGTCCCGGCGCCGTCCAGACCGGACCCCGCGGCGCGCTGGCTGGTGTTCGAGGATTCCGGCGGGGCAGGACCCGGTGTGGCGGCCGAGCTGACACGGCTCGGCCACGAGGTCACGAGGGTGCGTGCCGGCCGGGTCTTCGGACGCTCCGCACCTGATGCGTTCATCGTGGACCCGGCCACGCCGGACGGCATGGGGGCGTTGTTCGCCGCCCTGACCGCCGAAGGCCGATTCCCCGAGCACATCGTGCACTTCTGGACGCTGGACGGCGACATCGCCGACGAGGCGGCGTTCGACCCGGACCGGGACTTCGCATTCCAGGCCGTGCTCGATGTGGTGACGCAGGCCGCGCGACACGCCGCTCCCGGCGCACGTACCGCGATCACGGTGGTCACCACGGGGGTTCACCGGGTCCTCGGTGGCGAATCGATCAGCGCGACGGCGAGCATGGCCGACGCGGCGGCCTTGGTGGCCCGTCAGGAATTCCCGAAGCTGGATGTCCGGACGATCGACATCGACCGGCCGGATCAGACGGTGGGCCTGGCCGACGCGTTACTCGGCCACACGACCCACAGGGCACTCGCCTTGCGTGGCGGCTTCCTCTGGGTCAAGCGTTACGTCCCGATGGCGGACTTCGCGCCGCTGGTACCGGCGGGTGCCGGTGGCGTCCATCTCATCTCCGGTGGCCTGGGGCGTGTCGGGCTGGCGCTGGCGGAGAAGCTGGCCGCATTCGGCGACACCCGCCTGATCCTCACCAGGCGATCTCCCTTCCCCGACCCCCGGGAGTACGACGGCTGGCTCGACGACCACGGCCCTGACGATCCGGTCAGCATGGTCATCGAACGGATCCGGCGGATGGAGAGTCTGGGCGCGCAGGTGTACGCCGTCTCCGCCGACGTCGTGGACGAGCAGCGGATGCGTGCGGTCGTGGCAGAGGCCGAGCAGCGCTTCGGCCCGATCGGCGCCTGGTTCCACGCCGCGAGTGTCCGGCCCGCCGCGGCCTCGTGCCTGATCGGCGGGGCGGACCCGGCCGGCCGGCGGCAGGTCTTCAGGCCGAAGACGCAGGGCGCGCTCGTCCTGCGCCGGATCTTCGGGGGCCGGATCCCAGGTGTGCTGATCTCCTCGCTCTCGTCGGTTCTCGGCGGTGTCGGATACGCCGCCTACGGCGCGGCCAACGCGTTCCTGGACGCGCTGGCCCGGGCCGACGACACTCTGACGAGCATCGCCTGGGAAGGCTGGGCCTTCGACGACGACCCCGCCGCCGTGTCCGCCGAGCAGAGGGAGCTGGCGGGTCTCGCCCTCACTTCGGACGAGGGCGCCGAGACGTTCGGGCGGATTCTGCGCCAGGCGGGGTCCTGCTCAGTGGTCTTCGTGTCGACCGAGGACCTGGATGCTCGCGTCCGGCGCTGGTCGCCTCCGCGTCCTGATCCGGTCGAGGCGACCGCCGCGCCCACCGTCCGGTTGGAGGGCGACGATCTCAGGCGAGTCTTGGCCCGGCTGTGGGGCGAGGAACTGCGGAGCGAGATAGACGACTACGACGCCAACCTCTTCGACCTGGGCGGCGACTCGCTGCTCGCGGTCGAGCTGGCCGTGAGGATCGAGGAGGAGCTGGGCGAGAAGCTCACCGTCGCCGACCTGCTCGGCGCGCCGAGCATCGAGCAACTGGCGGGATTCCTGCGCGGCGGCGCCTCCGGCACGCTGGCGGAGGCCGTGGACGAGCGCGTGCGGCGGCGCACCCAGGGCAGGGCCGGCGTTCGCGGGAGAGCGGTCTGATGGGCGCTCAGGGCGACGAACGGATCGCCATCATCGGCATGGCCGGACGCTTCCCCGGCGCGGACAGTGTGGAGGCGCTGTGGCGGATCCTCGACGAAGGGCGCGACGCGGTCACCGACTACTCGGACGCCGAGTGCCTCGCCGCCGGCGTCGCGCCCGAGCTCGTGGCGCACCCGGACTACGTCAAGAGCGGCGCGCACCTGCGTGGCGCCGGCATGTTCGACGCCACGTTCTTCGGCTACACGGGTCGCGAGGCGGAGCTGATGGACCCGCAGCAGCGGATCTTCCTCGAGGTCTGTCACGAGGCGCTGGAGGAGTCCGGGCATGGGCCGACGACCTTTTCCGGCCCTGTCGGGGTCTACGGAGGCCCACGCAGCTCCGACTACACCAGGCTGCTGACCGGTCCAGAATACTGCGATGTCGCCGCGGACTTCGCGAAAGCCGCGAACGCCCCGGACGGCCTCACGACCAAGGTCGCCTACAAACTCGATCTCACCGGCCCGGCCCTGACCATCCAGACCGCCTGTTCCACCTCGCTGGTCGCCGTGCACCTGGCCTGCCAGCAACTCCTCGACGGCGAGTGCGACATGGCCCTGGCCGGAGGGGTCTCGTTGCGGCTGCCGCAGCACGCCGGCTATCTCTACCGCGAAGGCGGAACACTGTCACGCAGCGGCCGTTGCCGGTCGTTCGACGCGGCGGCCGACGGCCTGATCTTCGGGGACGGCGCGGCCGTGGTCGTCCTCCGCCGGCTGTCGGACGCGCTCGCGGACGGGGACAGGATCCTTGCCGTCATCCGTGGGTCGGCGGTCAACAATGACGGCGCGCGCCGCGCGGGGTACGCCGCCCCAGGACTGATGGGGCAGGCACGGGCGATCCGCGAGGCGATCCTGGTCGCCGGGCTCGAATCCACCGACGTGACCTATGTCGAGGCACATGGCGCGGGCACTCCCTTGGGCGACCGGGTGGAGTTCAACGCCCTGATGCGGGCGTTCGACACCGACGAGCGCGGTTTCTGCGCTCTTGGGTCGGTGAAGGCGAACGTCGGCCACCTGGACTGTGCCGCGGGGGTCACCGGCCTGATCAAGACCGTGCTGGCGATCCGGTACGGCCGCATCCCGGGCAACCCGCAACTACGTTCGCCCAACCCCGAGCTGAACCTGATCGAGTCGCCGTTCTACCTCGCCGCGGAGAGGACGGATTGGCACCCTCCGTCCGGGAAGCGAATCGCCGGGGTCAGCTCCCTGGGCATCGGCGGCACCAACGTCCACGTCGTGGTCGCGGAACCGCCCGTGCCACCGCCGCCACTCCGGTCGCCGGCGGGCCGGCACCTGGTCGTACTCTCGGCCCGCAGCCCCGAGGCGCTGGAACAGGCGAGCGATGACCTGCGCCGGTACCTGGAGGAGCACGCGGACGCCGACCCCGCCGATGTCGCCTTCACCCTGCAGACCGGCCGGCAGGCGCATCGGCACCGCAGAGCCGTACTCGCGGACGGCTGCGCCGGTGCGGCCCGCGCACTTCGGGACGGCGACTTCGTGACGGACAGCACCACGCTGCCCCGGCACCTGGCCGATCTCGTGGACGGCTGGCTGAGCGGCCGCGAGGTCTCCTGGCAGCCGCTGCACGCCGGCCGGTCCAGACGGCGGCTCGCGTTGCCGACCCACCCGATGTTCCGCAGGCACTACTGGCCGGTCACGCCGGCAGAGCAGGCCGAATCGCCGGCCCCCGCCGGGCTCCCTGAGGAAGAGACCAAGACCATGGACGCTTTTCTGGTCGAGCTGACGACCCTCGTCGCCGCCCGATTCAAGGTCGATCCCGCCCTGCTGGATCCCGACGTGCCCTTCTTGGAAATCGGCGCCGACTCGCTGGCCCTGCTCAACGTCCTGGCGCCGATCGAGGACCGGTACGGGGTCCGGCTGTCCATCCGCCAGTTCTTCGGTGAGGTGCGGACCTTGTCCGAGCTTGCCGACCACCTCAAGAAGACGTCGACGAGACGCGAGCCTCTCGCGGCCGGTGAGCCGGTGGTTCCGCAGAGTGCCGCCGTCACAGGGGCCCAGCCCGCGCCCTCCGCGGTGGAACGTCTTCTCGCCGAACAACTGCGCCTCATGCACCACCAGCTCGAACTCATCGGCGGCACCGCCGCTGCGGGCCCCGATCGGTCGGGCGCGGCGGGCGTCCCCGACGTCCAGGCGGTCGCCGTGCCCGTTCCGGCCTCGCCCGTCACCACGCGGGAACCCGCTCCGGTGGCCCCGCTCGCTCCGGGGAGGCGGCGCAAGGACGGCCGCAGCGCGGTGGACCCGACCCGCCGCGACGAATACCTGCGACGCCTGGCAGTGCGCTACACGGCCAGGACCGCCAGGTCCAAGGCCTACGCGGAGAGGTTCCGTGAGGTCATCGCCGACAGCCGCTCCACGATCGGCTTCCGGATGTCGACCAAGGAGATGCTCTACCCGATCGTCGCCGGCCGCGGTCGGGGCGCGCGGCTGTGGGATGTCGACGGCAACGAGTACATCGACCTGACCTTGGGGTTCGGGGTTCACCTGTTCGGCCACAACCCGTCTTTGGTGACGCAAGCGATCGCGGAGCGGATGGAGACCGGCTTCAGCCTCGGCCCGCGCAGCGAGCTGGTCAATGACGTCGCCGAGGACGTCCTCGCCCTGACCGGCATGGACCGGGTGGCCTTCCTGAACAGCGGGAGCGAGGCGGTGATCACCGCGTTGAAGCTGGCCCGCGCGGCGACCGGCCGGGAGAAGATCGTCATCTTCGAGACGGGTTACCACGGCCACTCGGAAGGCGTCTTGGCCGCGCCGAACTGGGTCGGGGGCGAACTGCGCGCCAAGCCACTGGCGATCGGCGTCACCCAGGGCGCGATCGACAACGTCTACGTCCTCGATTTCGGGACCGAGCAGGCGCTGGAATTCATCGACCGGCACGGCTCCGAACTGGCCGCGGTCCTCACCGAGCCGGTCACCACTCGGCACCCCGGCGTGCAGCAACCGGACTTCCTGCGCCGCCTGCGCGAGCTGACCTGGAAGCACGGCGCCAAACTGATCTTCGACGAGATGGTCACCGGCTTCCGCTGCCACCCCGGCGGCGTGCAAGGGCTGTACGGCATCGAGGCCGACCTGGCCACCTACGGGAAGATCATCGGCGGTGGCATGCCCCTCGGCGTGGTGGCCGGACGTGGCGGGACGATGGACGCGATCGACGGCGGCGGCTGGCGTTTCGGCGACGGCTCCTACCCGACAGCGGAGTCGACGTTCTTCGGTGGCACCTTCAACCAGCATCCGCTGACCATGGCGGTGGCGAAGGCGACGCTGGGCGAGCTGCGGCGGCAGGGCCCGGACCTCCAGCGGAGCCTGGACGACAGGACCAGGCGCTTCGTCGACGCCATGAACACGGACTTCCAGGAGCTGGACGCGCCCATTGAAGTCACCCGGTTCTCGTCGTGCTACCGCTTCATGCACGACGCGAACATGGACCTCTTCTACTACAACATGCTCGATCGCGGGATCTTCATCTGGGAATGGCGCAACTGCTTCCTGTCCACCGCGCACGACGACAAGGACCTGGACCTGATCCGCGACGCGGCCCGCGAGAGCATCGAGGAGCTGCGCGAGAACGGCCTGATCCCACCGCGCTCCGGACAGGACGCGCCGGCGGCCGGAAGACCGGTGCCGAGCGGCGGCAACGGGGCGCCGCTTCCTTCCTCCCGCCGGCTGACGGCCGCCTCGCGAGCACAGCAGCAGTTGTGGGCGCTGGCGAACGTCTCCGCGGAAGGCTCGCTCGCCTACACGCTCTTCGCGGGCTTCTGGCTGGACGGACGGCTGGACCGGGACGCGTTCCGCGCCGCGGCGCGAGGCGCCGTCGAACGACACCACGCCCTGCGCACCGTGTTCACCGCGGACGGGGCATCCACGTGTGTCGTGACCATGGAAGAGCTGGCTTGGGATGAGATGTTCTCCGAGGCCGAGTGCGCCGAGTCCGAGGTGACGGCCTTCCTGGACGCGCAGGCCCGGCGCCCGCTCGACGTGCCCGGTGGTCCGTTGCTGCGGATGTGCCTGGTGCGCGTCGGCGTGGACAAGCATCTTCTGCACATCGCGGTGCACCACACCATCGCGGACGGCTGGTCGTTGCTTCCCTGGATGGAGGACCTGGCGGCCCTCTACAACGGTGAGCTTGGTCTCCTCCCCGCGGACGGGCTGCCCGCGCCGGTCCAGTTCGCGGAGTTCCTCGCCCGGCAGGCGGGCGAGGCCGGCTCGGCGCGCTCACGCGAGGACCGGGTCCACTGGAACGCGTTGCTGGACGGGGCGCCGGAGCCGGAATTGCCGAGCGGCCGCGGCGCCGGCCTGCCGTCCTTCAGGACCGAACGACACCGCTTCGAACTGGACAAGGCACGTGCCGACCGACTGCGTGCGGCCGCCCGTGCGAACGGTGTGACGCTGTTCGCCTTCCTGGTGGCCGGGTGGGGGGTCCTGCAGCACCGGCTGACCGCCCAGGACGACGTGGTCGTCTTCGCGCCTTCCGCGGCGCGGCCGGACGGGTTCGAGCGAACGGTCGGTTATTGCGCCAATCAGATGGCGCTTCGCCTGAGCACGAAAGCCGGGACCGATGTCAGCGGCTATCTCAGGTCCGTGCAGGACCGGCTGCTGGACGCCCTGGAGCACGCCGGCTTACCCTTCGCCGAGGTCGTCGCCGATCTGGACGCCCGTCAGCCGGGTTTGGCGCGCCGGTTGTTCCGCTCCTCCATCGTGCTGGACCGCAGGGTGCGATGCCCGGACCTCGCGGGCCTGCGGATGAGCGAAGTCGAGAACATGCCGCTGCACTGCTCGCCGTACGCGCTCAGCCTGCAGGTGGTGGACACCGCCGACGGCGGTCTGCGGTGCGAGCTCGACGTGGACGTCGAGGCGCTGCCCCCCGGCCTGGCCGAACGCCTGGCCGGATACCTGACGCGGTTGCTGGACCGCATGGCCGAGGACGGCGGAGGCGGCCTGCCGGCTCTTGACGTCCTCGACGACGCCGAGCGAGGAGAGGTGCTGGACTTCGGCCGGGGCCCGACGGTGGATCTCGGGTCGCGCCGGATCCCCGAGCTGTTCGACGTGATCGCGGCCGAGGCTCCCGGACGGATCGCGGTGACCTGCGAAGGCAGGTCGCTCACCTACGAAGAGCTCGGCTCGGCTTCGAACCGGCTGGCCAGGGTGTTGCGGCGGGTGCTGCCGCCGGACGGTGACGGCGGGGCGTTCGTCGGTCTGCGGCTGCCGCGCTCGGAGCGGTTCCTGGTGGCGCTGCTGGCCGTGTGGAAGGCCGGTGCGGCCTATGTGCCGTTGGAGCCGAGACATCCGATCGAGCGTCATGCCCGGATGCTGGAACTGGCCGGGGTCGAGGTGGTGCTCTGCGACGAGCCCGCCGAGCAGGTTCCCGGGGTTCGCTGGCTCCGGCTCGCCGATCTGCTGGCCGAGGCCGGGGGAGAGGTCGAGGACCTGGGTGCGGCAGACGCGTTCGCCGGCCTGGACACGGCCGCGTACGTCATGTTCACCTCCGGCTCGACCGGCGAGCCGAAGGGCATCGTGGTCGAGCACCGTGCGATGCTCAACCACGTCCGCGCGATGGTCGGGGCCTTCGCGATCCGCGAGGATTCGGTGGTCGCACAGAACGCGCCAGGCGCTTTCGACGTGTCGGTCTGGCAGTGGACCGCGGCACTGACGGTCGGCGGCTCGGTGGCGGTCTGCCCCGACGCCGATGTCGCCGAACCCCGGCGCATGCTGCGCCGCCTGGCGCAGGACCGGGTCACGGTCCTGGGGCTGGTGCCGAGCTACCTCACCGTCCTCCTGGACGAGCTGGACCTGCAGGATCCAGCACCCGGCACGGTCCTGGCCGGCCTTCGTCACGTGGTGCTGAACGCGGAGCCGCTCAAGCCG